>NZ_LR134352.1:1800000-2157500 GCF_900637185.1 Nocardia asteroides
CTGGCCAATCTGGAGGCCGAGCTGGCCGAGGCCGGTGCCGAGCGGTTCGCGGGCACGAGTGGCATGGGCCACACCCGGTGGGCGACGCACGGCGCGCCGACCGACCGCAACGCACACCCGCATCGCGACGCCTCCGGCAAGCTGGCCGTGGTCCACAACGGGATCATCGAGAACTTCGCGCCGCTGCGCCGGGAGCTGGAGAACGCCGGGGTGGAGCTGCTCAGCGACACCGACACCGAGGTCGCGGTGCATCTGGTGGCCCGCGCCTACGCCGAAGGGCCCACCGCGGGCGACTTCACCGCGAGCGCGCTGGCCGTGCTGCGCCGCCTCGAGGGCGCGTTCACACTGGTGTTCACCCATGCCGACCACCCGGGCACGATCGTCGCGGCGCGGCAGTCGACGCCGCTGGTCGTCGGCGTCGGCCAGGGCGAGATGTTCATCGCCTCCGATGTCACCGCGTTCATCGAGCACACCCGCGAGGCGGTCGAGCTCGGGCAGAACCAGGCCGTGGTGATCACCGCCGACAGCTATGTCGTCACCGACTTCGACGGCAACACCGAGGGTGTGGTCAGCAGGCCGTTCACCATCGACTGGGACCTCGCCGCCGCCGAGAAGGGCGGCCACGACTACTTCATGCTCAAGGAGATCGAGGAGCAGCCGACCGCCGTCGCCGACACCCTGATCGGGCATTTCGTCGTCGACGAGAACGGCGGCCGGATCGTCCTGGACGAACAGCGCCTCGCCGACCAGGAACTGCGCGAGTTCGACAAGGTGTTCGTCGTGGCGTGTGGCAGCTCCTACCACGCGGGCCTGCTGGCCAAGTACGCGATCGAGCACTGGACCCGGGTGCCGGTGGAGGTGGAGCTGGCCAGCGAGTTCCGCTACCGCGACCCGGTGCTGGACCGGTCGACGCTGGTGGTGGCCATCTCGCAGTCCGGCGAGACCGCCGACACGCTCGAAGCGGTGCGCCACGCCAAGGAGCAGAAGGCGCGCGTGCTCGCGATCTGCAACACCAACGGCGCGCAGATCCCGCGCGAGTCCGACGCGGTGATCTACACCAGGACCGGCCCGGAGATCGGCGTCGCCTCGACCAAGGCGTTCCTCGCCCAGGTGGCGGCCAACTACCTGGTCGGCCTGGCGCTGGCGCAGGCGCGCGGCGTGAAGTACCCCGACGAGGTGGCGCGCGAGTTCGCCGAGCTCGAGGCCATGCCGAAGCTGATCGCGCGGGTGCTGGAGACCGGTTCGCAGGTGCGGGCCATCGCGCGCGAGCTCGCGCACGTGCCGACGGTGCTGTTCCTGGGCCGCCACGTGGGCTACCCGGTGGCGCTGGAGGGCGCGCTCAAGCTCAAGGAACTGGCGTACATGCACGCCGAGGGCTTCGCGGCCGGGGAGCTCAAGCACGGCCCGATCGCGCTGATCGAGGACGGGCTGCCGGTGATCGTGGTGATGCCGTCGCCGAAGGGCCGACCGGTGCTGCACTCGAAGCTGCTCAGCAATATCCGCGAGATCCAGGCGCGCGGCGCGCGCACGATCGTGATCGCGGAGGAGGGCGACGACACCGTGCGCCCGTTCGCCGACGACCTGATCGAGATCCCGGCGGCGCCGACGCTCTACCAGCCGCTGCTGTCGACGGTGCCGTTGCAGATCTTCGCCGCCGAGGTGGCGCAGGCCCGCGGCTACGACGTGGACAAGCCGCGCAACCTGGCCAAGTCGGTCACGGTCGAATAGGGCCTGGTCGGCCGGCCCGGTGGCCGGCCGACGCGCTCACTGGACCGTGATGGTGCCGCGCATGTCGGGGTGCAGGCTGCACAGGTAGCGGTAGGTGCCGGGCTGGGTGAAGGTGTAGGACCACTCGCCCTTGTCGATGATGGGGCTGTTGATGCCCATCGCCTTGTCGCCGATGCCCTGCACGTTGTGCGGGGCCTTGTCGGAGAACTTCCAGGTGACGGTCTCGCCGACCTTGACGGTGGCGTCGGCGGGCGCGTACTTCATGCCGGTGACCTCGACGGTGAGGTTGGTCGGCTTGTGCTCGGTCGGCGTGGTCGTGGTGGAGACCGGACGCGGCTTGCGGGTGGTGGTGGAGGCGGCGCTGCCCGAGTCGCCGGAACAGCCGGCGACCAGCAGGGTGGCGGCCACGACGAATCCGGCGACAACCCGGGTGGATGCGGCGCGGTGACGAACCATCGACATGGTTGTGGAGCGTAGTCTGCGAACGATCGCGGACCTGTCGTGGGCCGCGCGGGCGGCCGGGAGGCGACGATGACGGATCGGCGTGGCTACTTCACCGCCGACCAGGTGCGCGCGGCCGAGGCCGAACTGTTCACCCGGGTGCCCGCCGGGATGCCGATGCGGCGGGCCGCGCACGGCCTGGCCACGGTGGTGGCGGGCGAATTGCGTTCCGGGACGGGCGGTGTCGCCGGGCGGACGGTGGGTCTGCTGGTCGGCTCGGGGGACAACGGTGGCGACGCGCTGTGGGCCGGATCGATGCTGGCGCGGCGGGGCGTCGCGGTGCGGGCGGTGTTGCTGAATCCCGAACGCGCGCACCGGGAAGGGCTCGCGGCCTTGCGCGGCGCGGGTGGCCGGGTGGTGGAGCGGCTCGGCGCGGTGGATCTGGCGATCGACGGCATCGTGGGGATCTCGGGACGTGGGCCGTTGCGTCCGGCGGCGGCGGAACTGGTTGCCGCGCTGGATGTTCCGATCATCGCCGCCGATCTGCCCAGTGGTGTCGATCCGGATACCGGTGCGATCGACGGGCCCGCGGTGCGCGCGGAGGTGACGGTCGCGTTCGGCGCGTACAAGCCGGTGCACGCGCTCGCGCAGCCGAACTGCGGGCGAATCGTGCTGGTGCCGATCGGTTTACAGCTGCCCGAACCCGATCTCGCGCAGCTCGATCCGGCGGCGGTCGGGGCGGGCTGGCCGGTGCCGGGAGCCGCGGACGACAAGTACAGCCAGGGCGTGGTCGGGATCTGCGCGGGCAGCGCGAAGTATCCCGGCGCCGGGGTGTTGAGTACCGGCGCGGCGGTGGCGGCGACCTCGGGTCTGGTCCGCTATGTCGGCGAGGACGCCGAGGTGCTGGCGAAGTTCCCCGAAGTGGTCGCCAGTCACACGATCTCCGGGGCGGGCCGGGTCCAGGCGTGGGTGTTCGGACCGGGGGCGGGCACGGACGCGGCCGCGCGGGACCGGCTGGCGCAGGTGCTGGCCACCGAGCTGCCCGTCCTCGTCGACGCCGACGGGCTCACGCTGCTCGCCGCCGAACCCGATCTGGTCCGTGGTCGCACCGCGCCGACCGTCCTCACCCCGCACGCCGGGGAGTTCGCCCGGCTCACCGGCTCGTCGCCCGAGCCGGATCGGGTGGCGGCGGTCCGGGCGCTCGCCGCGGACTGGGGGGTGACGGTGCTGCTGAAAGGTCGCGCGACGATCGTCGCCGCGCCGGGAGAACCGACGCTGGTGAACGACGCGGGCGGCTCCTGGGCCGCGACCGCGGGCGCGGGCGACGTCCTGTCCGGCATCCTCGGGTCGCTGCTCGCGGCCGGTCGCCCGCCCGCCTGGTCGGCCGCCGCCGCCGCCCGCGTCCACGCCCTCGCCGCCAACCTGGCCGCCTACGCCGGGCAACCCGCCGCGGCCCCGATCTCGGCCACGCCGCTGCTCGACCACATCCGGCCCGCGGTCCGGGTGCTCCGGGAGCTCGCGTCGAGCTGAGCCGCGACATGCTCGCCCCAGCTGCGGCGGAGCGCCCGGCTCCTGGCAGGATCGACGCTGTGAATGCGCAAGTGGAGACGGTCATCGACTTGGATGCCATTGCCCACAACGTGCGCGTCCTGCGGGAATACGCCCAGGGCGCCGCGGTGATGGCGGTGGTCAAGGCGGATGGCTACAACCACGGCGCGGTCGAGGTCGCGCGGACGGCGCTGGCGGCGGGCGCCGCCGAGCTGGGCGTCACCACGGTCGCCGAGGCGCTGGTCCTGCGCGCGGCCGGGATCACCGCGCCGATCCTGTGCTGGCTCAACACCATCGACGCCGACTACGCCGCCGCGGTCGCGGCCGACATCGAGATCGGGGTGTCCTCGCTCGCCCAGCTGCGGGCCGTCGAGCAGGGCGCCCGTCGCGCGGGCCGCACCGCGACGATCTCACTCAAGGTCGACACCGGCCTGAACCGCAACGGGGTGTCGGTGACCGAGTATCCGCAGGTCCTGCAGGCTCTGCGCGCGCTCGTCGACGAGCAGGCCGCCCGCTTCCGGGCGATCTTCTCCCACCTCGCGCACGCCGACGAACCCGACCATCCGATGCTGGACCGGCAGCGTGAACGCTTCGTCGAGGCGATCGCCCTGGCCAAGGAGCACGGGCTCGAACCCGAGCAGGCGCACCTGGCCAACTCCGCGGCCACCCTCACCCGCCCCGACCTGCATTTCGACCTGGTCCGGCCGGGCATCGCCGTGTACGGGCTGTCGCCGATTCCCGAGCTCGGCGACTACGGGCTGCGGCCCGCCATGACCCTGCAGGCCGAGGTCACGCTGGTGAAACGGGTCGCCGCGGGCGAGGGCGTGTCCTACGGGCATCGCTGGATCGCGCCGCGCGACACCACCGTCGCGCTGATCCCGGCCGGTTACGCCGACGGCGTATTCCGCTCGCTGAGTGGGCGTTTCGAGGTGTGGCTGGGCGGCGGCAGGCACCGTAATGTCGGGCGGGTGTGCATGGATCAGTTCATGGTCGACCTCGGCGAGAATCCGGGTGGCGTGCGCGCCGGTGACCGGGCGGTGCTGTTCGGCGGCGGCGCCGGACATCCGCACCCGCTCGACTGGGCCAGGGCCCTGGACACCATCGACTACGAGATCGTGTGCTCGCCGCGCGGGCGCGCGGTGCGCCGGTACGTGGGGACCGGCCGATGACGCGCGGCACGGTGCTCCTGCGCGGCGGCCTGGCCACCGCCGGTCTGCTCGGCGCGCTCGCCGTCGCGCACACGCTGCGCCGGATCGGCGCCCGGGTGCGCTGGCCCGCCGAACGCGACGAGTACCGCGACGAGAACTTCGCCCTCATCGACGAGGACGAGCCGGGGGAGGTGCGCGCCGACGACGGTGTGTCGCTGGCCACCCGCACCTACGGCGACGCGAGCGCCGAGGTGACCATCGTCTTCGTGCACGGCTTCTGCAACAGCATGGAGTCCTTCCACTTCCAGCGCCGCGATCTCGCCCTGCGGTACGGCGAGCGGGTGCGGATGGTCTTCTTCGACCAGCGCGGACACGGCCGCTCCGGCGTGCCCGCCACCGAGAGCTGCACCATCGGCCAGCTCGGTCACGATGTCGCGGCCGTGGTGCGCGAGTGCGCGCCGACCGGCCCGGTGGTCCTGGTCGGACATTCGCTGGGCGGGATGGCGGTGCTCGCCGCGGCGGCCCAGTTCCCCGAACTCTTCGCGACGCGGGTGATCGGCGTCGGCCTGTTCAGCACGGCGGCCGCGGAGGTGACCGCCACCGGACTGCCGCAGCTGCTGCGTCATCCGGCGATGGAGGGTTTCCGGCTGGCGGTGCGGACCGCGCCGGCCTTCGTCCAGCTGAGCCGGACCGCGAGCAAGCAGCTGGTGACACCGATGCTGCACGTCAGCTCGTTCCACGGGCCGGTGAGCCCGACCCTGTCGCGGTTCACCACCATGATGATCGACCGCACCCCGGTCGTCACGATCGAGAAGTTCCTGAAAGCGATTGAGCTGCACGACGAGTCGGCCGCGCTGCCGGTGCTGGCCGGGCTGCCCGTGCTGATCCTGGGCGGGGCGCACGACATGGTGATCCCCTTCGCCAACTCGCGGGTGCTGGCCGAGGCGCTGCCCGGTAGCGAACTCGTGCGTCTGGGTGGGGCGGCGCACATGCCGCACCTGCAATACCCGGACGTGACGCTCGACGCACTCGACCGGCTGCTGGCGCTGGCCGGCTTCGGCGACACCCGCGGTGGGGAGGCCGTCGGTGGCTGACGCACAGCACCGGGTCCTGGCCACGGTCGAGGACACCGAAGCCTTCGGCCGGGAACTGGCCCAGACCCTGCGCGCGGGCGACCTGGTGGTCCTCGACGGTCCGCTCGGCGCCGGGAAAACCGCGTTGACCAGGGGAATCGCTGCCGGGCTCGGTGTCGAGGGGCGGGTCAGCTCGCCGACCTTCATCATCGCGCGGGCGCACCGGGCCGGGCAGCGCGCCGACGGCACCGCGGGCGTGCCGATGGTGCACGTCGACGCCTATCGCCTCGCGGGCGACCTCGACGAACTCGACGCGCTCGACCTCGACACCGACCTGCACCACGCCGTCGTCGTGGTCGAGTGGGGCAAGGGTGTCGTGGAGCACCTCGCCGAACGTCACCTGCGGGTGCAGCTGGCCAGGGAACCGGAATCCGATGTGCGCACGGCCAACTGGGAGTGGATCGGATAACGCCGGGATCGCCGGGCACCACTACGCGCCGGGCGCCGATACCACCCGGTATTGTTGAGACAATCATGCTCGTACTAGCAGTCGACACCGCGACACCCGCCGTTACAGCGGGATTGGTGCATCTGTCACCTGCCGCCGACGCGGACTCCCGGCCCGCCGTGGCGACGCTCGCTGCCCGCGTGAAGGTCGACGCGCGCGCCCACGCCGAGGTGCTCACCCCGCAGATCCTGGAATGCCTCACCGAAGCCGGTGTCCGCCGCGACGAGCTGGACGCGCTCGTCGTGGGGATCGGGCCGGGCCCGTTCACCGGGCTCCGGGTGGGGATGGCCACCGCCGCCGCCTTCGGCGACGCGCTGGGCCTGCCGGTGCACGGTGTGTGCAGCCTCGACGCCATCGCCGTGGATGCCGCGAGCGAGCAGCGTGACGTGGGCGAGCTGCTGGTGGTCACCGACGCGCGCAGGCGCGAGGTGTACTGGGCGCGCTATCTACACGGGGTGCGTACGGCGGGTCCCGAGGTGTGCAAGCCGGGCGACGTGCCGCTGGGCGAGGCCGTGGCGATCGCCGGGTCGGCCGCGCACGTGGACTTCTTCGATCTGCCGGTGCTGCCGAGCGAGTCGCCCTCGCCCGCCGGCCTGGTGACGGTCGCCGCCGCCGAGCTGCTGGCGGGCACCGCGCCCGAGGCCCTGGTGCCGCTGTATCTGCGCAGGCCCGACGCCGTGGAGAACAGTTTCCGCACGCTCGACCGGACCGGGGCGTGAGCGCCGTGTCCGACTACCGGATCCAGCCGATGACCGTGCACGACATCGATCGCTGCGTCGAGCTCGAGCATCTGCTGTTCCCCGAGGACGACCCGTGGCAGGCGGTGTCGTTCCGGTCCGAGCTGGCCGGGCCGCACAACCGCTACATCACCGCCCGCGACGCCGCGGGCGTCATGGTCGGTTACGCCGGGATCGCGTTGCTCGGTGACGCCGCTCATCCCGAGGCCGAGGTGCACACCATCGGCGTCGACCCGGACTGTCATCGCGGCGGCATCGGCACGCTGCTGCTGGAGGCACTGCTGGCGACCGCGGGCGAACGCGGCGGGCCGGTGTTCCTGGAGGTGCGCACCGACAACGCGCCCGCCATCGCGCTGTACGCCAAGCACGGCTTCCACATCATCGGGCTGCGCAAGAACTACTACCACCCGAGCGGCGCCGACGCGTACACCATGCGGCGCCCCGAACTCACCGCCGCGGCCGACGAATGGGCGGCGCGCGGCAGGCAGGACGAGGTGCTGTCGTGATCGTCATGGGCATCGAAAGCTCGTGCGACGAAACGGGAGTCGGCATCGTCCGGCGCAACCCGGACGGATCGCTCGAACTGCTCGCCGACGAGGTGGCCTCCAGCGTCGACCAGCACGCGCGCTTCGGCGGCGTGGTGCCCGAGATCGCCTCGCGGGCGCATCTCGAGGCGATCGTGCCCGCCATGCGCCGGGCGCTGGCCGCCGCGGGGATCAGCAAGCCCGACGCGCTGGCCGTCACCATCGGGCCCGGCCTGGCCGGTGCGCTGCTGGTGGGGGTGGCCGCGGCCAAGGCCTACGCCGCCGCCTGGGACGTGCCGTTCTACGCGCTCAACCACCTCGGCGGGCACGTCGCGGTCGACACCCTCGAGCACGGGCCGCTGCCGCCCGCGGTGGCGCTGCTGGTCTCGGGCGGGCACACGCATCTGCTGCAGGTCACCGAGCTGGGCGCGCCGATCACCGAACTCGGCAGCACCGTCGACGACGCCGCGGGGGAGGCCTTCGACAAGGTCGCCCGGCTGCTCGGCCTCGGCTACCCGGGCGGGCCCTACCTCGACGCGGCCGCCCGCGACGGCGACCCGAACGCGATCGCGTTCCCGCGCGGCATGACCGGCCCGCGCGACGCCCGCTACGACTTCTCCTTCTCCGGCCTCAAGACGGCTGTCGCCCGCTATGTCGAGGCCGCGCAGCGGCAGGGCATCGCGCCTGAGCAGCTGCCGATCCCCGATATCGCGGCGTCCTTCCAGGAAGCCGTCGCCGACGTGCTGACCATGAAGGCCGTGCGGGCGGCGACCGACGTGGGGGTGGACACCATCGTGCTCGGCGGCGGCGCCACCGCGAACTCGCGCATCCGCTCGCTGGCCGAAGAGCGCTGCGCGGCAGCGGGACTGACCCTGCGGGTGCCCAAGCCCCGACTGTGTACCGACAACGGGGTGATGATCGCGGCGCTGGGCGCGCACGTGATCGCGGCGGGCGCGCAGCCCGCGGCACTGACGGTGGCGACCGATCCGGGCCTGCCGGTGTCGGTGAGCGCCCTGCACGGCTGAGGGTTCTGCCCGAACCCGGGCTGCCGAAGCGGTGTGCGTGGACCCGCGTCGGGCGCCGGCGCGTTCTTCGCGTGGGCCCGGACTCGCTGCCGGGGCGTGGCTCGGCGCCGGGCGGATTCTTCGCCGGGAACGGGCTAATCGATGAGCTGGAGCGGCGCTTCGCTGGGCGTCGTACTCGCCGCGGGCGGGATGGGCAGCAGGCTCTGGGCCGGGCGCTGCTGGCTCGGGGAGGTGTTGGGGGTGGACGGGCGCTGCTGGCGACCGCCCGAGGAACCGCTGTCGATCGGGCCGAGGGGGGACTCGGGGTAGGGGATCTGCGGCAGGTTCGGATCGGGGCGCAGGGTGGGCGCGGTCGACGAGGGCGGCGCGACCTGGCTCGGCGTGGTGGCCGGAGGCGTGGTGGACGGCGTTGTCGACGGGGCGGGCGTGGTGGCCTCGGTGGTGGGCGGGCTGTTGGTGACGCCGGTGCGGTCGGTGCTCTCGCTGTTCTGCGGTGTCGGTCCCTGCTGCGGGACCACCGGTAACGCGGGCTGACGCACGGTGCTGCTGGTGCCCGCGGGGGAGACGTCGGGGGTGTCGGGCGAGATCGCCTGCACGCCGTAGCCGATCACCAGGCCGACGACTACCACCGCGCCCGCCAGGGTGCCGGCCACCTTGGTGAAGGTGCCGCTCGGCGCGTCGCCCAGCGCGGCGACCTGCAGGGCCGACGGCGCCGCCGCGTCGGCCACCAGCGCCGCGCCCTTGGCGATGACGGCCTCCGGATCGGGCACGGTGAGCACCGGCACGTCCAGGCGGTCGTGCAGCGTGTCGACGACAGCCGGGATGTTGGCGCAGCCGCCGATCACCGCGACCGCCTCCGGATACTTCGGCGCGCGGGTGAACACCGACGCGGTGAACAGCGCGATATTGCGTAAGAGCCCGCCGATGAGCTCCTCGAAATCGGACCGGGTGAGCTTGAGCGGCTGACCGGCCACATGGTCGATGGTGACCGCCGGTGCGATCGACAGGTGCTCCTTGGCCGCCCTGCCCCGGTTGGTGAGGGTACTGCGGTTGGGCCTGGTGCCGCGCCGGGCGTAGTGCAGGTCGACGAGGTGGTGGTAGATCAGCTCGTCGATGGCGTTGCCGCTGAGGGTAGGGGTGCGCTCGGTGTGCAGGACGGCGCCGTCGGCGTGGTCGACGACGGTGACGGTGAGTCCGGTGGCGCCGAGGTCGACGACGGCGACGGTGGCGTAGCGGTCGAGCAGGCCGGTGTCGCGTAAGTAGGTCATCGCCGCCGTGCCCTCTGGCACCAGCCGCAGATCGCGGTGGTGCGCGCAGGCGGCGCGGATGGCCTGGGCCTGTTCCTTGTTCCGGTAGGCGACGGCCACGCTGGTCGGTGGACGCGAACGGGTCGACTCGGCCCTGCGGTGCGCGCCGGCGTAGCGGCCCAGCGGTTCGCCCGCCATGGCGCCCTGGGTGACGGGCAGCTGGGTGGTCATCAACTCGATCGAGGACGACACGAGATCGCCGAGGTCGGAGTGCGCCGCGTCGGCGGACACGACCCGGTAGTCGAAGTTCTGCTCACCGGCGGGACCGGTGGCGACCAGCGCTGAGCACACCACCTCGTTACCGGCGGAGATGCCGAGGGATGTTCGCATGTTCACCTCCCTTCGAGCGGATGGTTCTGTGATGCCGACCATCTCGAACGGAACGCTATACATATCCTTTCACAGCCTGTTATGCGAACGTTACAGATTTTGGCGGGGGAAGTGAAGATCACTGGCGAGTGTGGGCGTGTCGAAATCGCGACATTGGCAGAACCCGGCCTTGAGCGCTGGCACTCTCGCGTATAGAGTGCTAGTCGGCACTGTGTAGCTGTGCTTGTGCCAGTCGACTACTGGGCTTCGGGTCCCGGCACCCGCGACGACGGGGCTGTCGCGCAGAGTCGCAAGCTGACCGAAACCCGGTCCGGGACAACAGTTCCGGACGACCGAATTTCCCCGAAAGTGGAGGGCTCAACGTGGCGAGCGTGAACATCAAGCCGCTCGAGGACAAGATCCTCGTCCAGGCCAACGAGGCCGAGACGACGACGGCCTCCGGCCTGGTCATCCCGGACACGGCCAAGGAGAAGCCGCAGGAGGGCACCGTCATCGCCGTCGGCGAGGGCCGGATCACCGAGAAGGGTGACCGCATCCCCGTCGACGTCAAGGAAGGCGACGTCGTCATCTACAGCAAGTACGGCGGCACCGAGATCAAGTACCAGGGTGGGGAGTACCTCATCCTCTCGGCGCGCGACATCCTGGCCGTCGTCACCAAGTAGGCCAACGCCGCATACGCGTTCCGCCCCGGCGTCGTCTCGCGACCCGGGGCGGATTGCGTTCTCACACAGGAGCTGAAACCTCTATGGCAAAGCAGATCGAGTTCGACGAGAAGGCTCGCCGGGCTCTGGAACGCGGTGTCGACAAGCTCGCCGACGCCGTCAAGGTGACCCTCGGTCCCCGTGGCCGCCACGTCGTGCTGGCGAAGGCCTTCGGTGGCCCGACCGTGACCAACGACGGTGTCACCATCGCGCGTGACATCGATCTCGACGACCCCTTCGAGAACCTCGGCGCGCAGCTCGTCAAGAGCGTCGCCACCAAGACCAACGACGTCGCCGGCGACGGCACCACCACCGCGACCGTGCTGGCCCAGGCCTTCGTGCGGGCCGGCCTGAAGAACGTCGCCGCGGGCGCCAACCCGATCTCCCTCGGCCAGGGCATCGCGCTCGCCGCCGACAAGGTGTCGGAGGTGCTGCTCGCCGCGGCCACCCCGGTCTCCGGCGCGACCGCCATCGCCCAGGTCGCCACCGTGTCCTCGCGGGACGAGGAGATCGGCGAGATGGTCGGCAAGGCGCTGACCACCGTCGGCAAGGACGGCGTCGTCACCGTCGAGGAGTCCTCGACCACGCAGACCGAACTGGTCGTCACCGAGGGCGTGCAGTTCGACAAGGGCTACCTCTCGCCCTACTTCGTGACCGATGCCGACACCCAGCAGGCCGTGCTGGAGGACGCCTACGTCCTGCTGCACCGCGACAAGATCAGCTCGCTGCCCGACCTGCTGCCGGTGCTGGAGAAGATCGCCGAGTCCGGCAAGGCCGTGCTGATCATCGCCGAGGACATCGAGGGCGAGGCCCTCTCCACCCTGGTGGTCAACTCGATCCGCAAGACGCTCAAGGCCGTCGCGGTCAAGGCGCCGTTCTTCGGTGACCGCCGCAAGGCGTTCCTCGACGACCTGGCCGTCGTCACCGGTGGCACCGTGATCAACCCCGATCTCGGCATCACCCTGCGCGACGCGACCGTCGAGCAGCTGGGCCAGGCCCGGCGCATCGTCGTCACCAAGGACGAGACCGTCATCATCGACGGTGCAGGCACCGCCGACGACGTGGCCGCCCGCAGCGCGCAGCTGCGTCGCGAGATCGAGGCCACCGACTCGGACTGGGATCGCGAGAAGCTCGAGGAGCGGCTGGCGAAGCTGGCCGGTGGCGTCGCGGTGATCCGCGTCGGCGCGGCCACCGAGACCGCGCTCAAGGAGCGCAAGTACCGCGTCGACGACGCGGTCGCGGCGGCCAAGGCCGCGGTCGAGGAGGGCATCGTGCCCGGCGGCGGCACCGCGGTCGTGCAGGCCGCGACCGCGCTGGTCGAGCTGCGCGACTCGCTGTCCGGTGACCAGGCCATCGGTGTCGAGGTGGTCCGTCGCGGCCTCGAGGCGCCGCTGTTCTGGATCGCCACCAACGCCGGTGTCGACGGCGCTGTCGTCGTCAGCAAGGTCGCCGAGGGCAAGGAGGGCTTCAACGCCGCCACCCTGACCTACGGTGATCTGCTCACCGACGGTGTCGTGGACCCGGTCAAGGTGACCCGCTCCGCCGTGGTGAACGCCGCCTCGGTCGCGCGGATGATCCTGACCACCGAGAGCGCCATCGTGGACAAGCCGGTCGAGGAGACCGACGACCACGGGCACCACGGTCACGCGCACTGACGCTGAAGTCGACGAAGGCCCCTGGACCGCACTGCGGTTCGGGGGCCTTTCGTTTCCGCGCTAGCTGGCTACCGGGGGCTCTTCGGCGTCGATCGCGGCCAGCAGGCGCGCACGCAGGGAGGGGGGAGGTGGGGTCGGTGAACTCGCACCGAGTGCGGCGAGGACTTCGCGGGAGGCGCGTAGTTCTCGCAGGAACTCGGTACAGAGCACCGGGTCTTCGGTATCGATGATGGTCTGGATCGCGTGATGGTCTTCGTCGTCGATCAATCCGAGCGCGACGGTGTGCGCGAGATCGATCTGGGCTTCGTTCATCTCACGTCACCCCCAAACTTTTCTTCAGTCGTGTCAATCCGTCCCGAATCCGGGACTTAACGGTCGGTAACCCTATGCCGAGGTGCTGAGCTACCTCCGCGTAGGTTCGCCCGCCGTAGTAGGCGAGCGAGATCGCCTCGCGTTGGGTCTCGGTCAATGTCGAGAGCCCGCGCTGGACGGCCTGCTGTTCGAGTCTGCGTTCCACCTCCTCCGTGACCTCGTCGAATTCGTTGCCGAGAACCCGTATCCCGTAGGCGACTTCGCGCTGGGTATGGGCTTGCTCGGCACGAACCCGGTCGACCGCCCGTCGGTGCGCCAACGTCATCAGCCAGGTCACCGCCGACCCCTTGGCGGGGTCGAAACTCGTTGCGGTGCGCCAAATCTGGAGATAGACCTCTTGTGTGGTCTCCTCCGCGTACCCCGGGTCGTGGAGGACCCGCAGGATCAGGCCGAAGACGCGCGCAGACGTCCGGTCGTACAGTTCGGCAAAGGCCTGCTGGTCGGACGAACCGCATCGTTCCAGCAGTGCAGCTAGCTCGACTCCTTCGGCCGCGCGTGCGGTAACCGCAGAATCCACGCTCGGTGGGAAGGCTTCGCTTCGGAACCCATTCTGTGTCATCGGTCACGAATCTAGCCCGCGGCTATGACCTCCCTTCGCCCGGGGGTGCCTTGTTCGCGTGCCAGCTGTTTGCTAGAGATTCGGCACGCCACGCCGGGCGGATGGGATTTGATTTGCCGAGGTACCTAGACGGCCATGCGGCGCCGGTTGCGGCGCGCGTGCATCTCGCGTTCGGTCTCCGACATCCCGCCCCAGATGCCGTAGGGCTCACTGACCTTCAGGGCGTGGGTGCGGCACTGCATCAGCACCGGGCAGGCCCGGCAGATCTCCTTGGCGCGCATCTCGCGCGCGGTGCGGGCACGGCCACGCTCGCCGTCGGGGTGGAAGAAGACGGCGGAGTCCTGGCCGCGGCACGAACCGCGCATCTGCCAATCCCAGACATCGGCGTTCGGGCCGGGGAGGTGAGTGGGCATGGGCATGGTGAACTCCTTGTGGTGCGAGCTCGTCAGCGTTGTCGAGCGACGTGGTACGGCAGGTCTTCGCGCCACCTCGCGCGGAGGTGGCCGGCTCGACGGTGCCTGACAGTGCCGTAGGTGGTCGCTGCAATTTCGCGCGGCGCCGACCCCGGCGATGAGCTACGTTAGGTGCAGGCGGGAATTTCCGTCAATAGTTCGGCGCATTGGTACCGCAAATCTGCAACGCTGAAATTTAACCTGCGCACTGTTTACAATTCACGCCCGCTCCGTCCATACTGTTCGGTTGGCTATGGAACGGTCGCTGCGCGGCGCCTGTGTCACTCGACGTTTTCCCAGGTCGCGCTGCTCGGAGGCGGGTTCGGGCCGGTGGCCCCCTCCAGCTCCGGGTGTTCCAGGTCACAACGGCATCCCGCGGGCGACTGTGTGGAGATGGCGGAAACGGGGCGCAGAGGTTAATTGCGCGAAACGCATGTGAATTCGAAACTTTGCGGTAGTGGCGGTGGCGGGCGGAGATTTACCTGATGGCAACATCGGCCGCCGGAGGAAAAGCTGATCGGTAGCTGTTCGGCGCGGTCCGGGGCATATCACGGGAACGGGCGGTGACCGGCGGCGGCTACAGTCTCGTCGTGCAGACAACGGCTTCACCCGCGGATATCGGTTCCGAAATACTCGTTTCGACAGCTTTCGGACCCACCCCGGGGACAGCCGCTACGGAGTTGCCGGAACCCGCGACCCCCCTCGACCGCTGGTATCGGGCCGTCGCGCTGGGTGCGCAGGGCCGCTACGCCGCCGCCCGCGCCGATCTGCGCCTGCTCGCCCGCACCCGCACCGATCCGGCGCTGCGTTCCCGCACGGAGAGTACGACCGGCTCGCTGCTGCGCCAGCTCGGTGGGCACGCGGCCGCCGCGTCGTTCGACGGCCGCGCGGCCACCCTCGCGCTCGCCGCCACCGGCGGCGCCAGGGCCGAGGCGCTGGCCGACGCGTATACCGGGCTGGCCGCCGACGCCCTCGGCACCGGCAGGCTCGCCCTGGCGCGCAGGCTGCTCGGCCGGGTGGAACCGCTGCTGAGCGCGGCTCCACCGCGATGCGCGGTCCGGTGGCACTGGGTGCGCGCCGAGACCGCGCTGGCCGGTGGTTTGGCCGAGCCGGCGCTGCGCGACGCCGAACGGGCCGTCGCGCTGGCCGGGGCGCTGCCCTCGGCGCGGCACCGGGTGAAATCGGCGCTGCTGCTCGCCGCCGCCACGGCCGCCACCGGCGACGCCGCGCGCTCGGCGGAACTGGCCGCCGCGGTCGACGCGGACTGCCGCGAACACGGCCTGCTGCCCCTGCGCTGGGCGGCCGCGATGTTGCGCTCCGGGGTCTGCGAACCGGGTCCGGCGCGGGCCGCCGCGGCCGAAGCCGCAGATCATGCCGCCCAGATCCGGGCATGGGGCGGGGATTTCGCGCCGCCCGCGTTCTGACGCGCCGCGGATGATCTTCCTGAGAGCTCGCATAGAAGCGACCAGGGCCGCTGGCGAGCGAACTGCGGGTCGCTATTGTTAGTTCCGTTCCGCCGCTTCGGTGGAAGCTCGGTCACATACGACCGCGCCACTCGTAACGCCAGGAAAATCTCTGACGATGACGCATATGGGCGAAGAGTTGGACCTCGCCGTCGCTGCGGCTGCGCAGGGCGACAGGACTGCTTTAGCTCAGGTACTGGAACTGATCCGTCCGTTGGTAGTCCGCTACTGCCGGGCCCGGATCGGTGCCGCGGAGCGCGGGCAGCTCTCCGCGGACGACGTTGCGCAAGAGGTCTGTTTGGCTGTGATGACCGCCCTGCCCCGCTATCAGGATCAGGGTCGGCCCTTCATGGCCTTCGTGTACGGAATCGCTTCGCACAAGGTCGCCGACGCCCATCGCAACGCCGCCCGTAACAAGGCGGAGGCGATGGCCGAAGTACCAGATGTCATATCCACCGACCAGGGACCGGAGCAGCGAGCTCTCGACTCGGAGACGAGCAGGCAGATGAACACTCTGCTGGCGACGCTCCCCGAGAAACATCGGGAAATCCTGATCCTGCGCTTGGTCATGGGTCTGTCAGCAGAAGAAACCGCGACCGCTGTGGGCAGCACGGCGGGGGCGATTCGAGTGGCCCAGCACAGGGCACTCGCAAAACTGAAGTCACAAGTGGCGAGGGCAGGTGAAATGTATGGCTAGGGATGGCGAGCGCGGTCGGGGCGACCGGAAGGTTTGGCGTGGGTCGCACGACAGCGGTCCCTCAGCCGCCGAGGATGCCGGTGACTCCGGCCCGGTCGACATTGCGGCGGTGCGCAGCGACGATGCGCTGATCGACGCGATCGCGAGCGACGGCCCGGTTCGTACCGACAGCCCCGAGGAGTTCCAGCTGGCGTCGCTGCTCGCGGATTGGCGAGCAGACCTGCTGGCCGAGCCGATGCCGGCCGGGCCTGATCTGGACACCGTGTTCGCGGCGGTCAATCAGGAGATCGGCGCGCGGCAGGTTCGAGTCGGAGCATCTTCGCGCGGACGTCTGCGGCTGGTACGCCCCATTCTCGGAGCGGCTGCGGCACTGGCCGTGGTCTTCGGCGGTATCACGGCGTTCTCCTACAGCGCCGCTCCCGGCGATCCGCTCTGGCGGGTCAAGGAAGTCGTGTTCAGTGAGCAGGCCCAGTCGACCGTCGTGCAACGTGCCGACGACGATCTGGTCGCCGCGCAGAACCTGATCGCGTCGGGCAACCCGGAGCAGGCGCGTGCCCGGCTGGAACAGGCTTCGGCCACCGCCAGCCAGGTCAACGACCAGGGCAAGCGCGACGATCTGGTCGCGCGCTGGAACCTGCTGCGAGATCAGCTGGTGAAGGTGGCCCCGGAGATCGCCGCGCAGCTGCCGACCCCGACGCCGTCCGTGCCCGCCGAGACCAAGCCGAACTCGCCGTCGCCCGCTTCGCCGTCGGCCACCAACCCGGGCAGCACCTCGCCGGTGTCCCCGGCCGGTCCCGGCACCGGAGCCACCGACCCGTCCGAGCCGCCGGTGATCATGCAGACGCCGGGTCCGGAGACCAAGCCGCTGGTGCCGCCGACCACCGATCCGGCCGAGCCGCCGGTCACCCCGGTGCCGACGACTCCGCCGCCGGTGACGGTCGACCCGACCACGCCGCAGACCACCATCGCCGAACCACCGCCGGTCACCGTGCCGACGGTGGTCCCGACGTCGCAGCAGACCGCACCGCCGACACTGCCGCCGACGCTGCAGACCCCGCCCGCCATGACGATCCTGCCCGCGCCGCCCGCGGTCCCGTCGTCCTGAGCTGCACGGAAAAGGCCCCGAACCACTGAGGTTCGGGGCCTTTCTCGTTGTCTGCGGGCCGGGGTGTGCCCTCTCCCACGCATGCGTGACCAAGGTGGGAGAGCGCGTGGGCCTCGCGGCTCAGTTGTCGAAGCCGTCGAATCCGTCGCCGTGGAACGCCTCGTTCATCGACGCGTCCGCGTAGCCGCGGCAGTAGTCCCAGGTGACGTACGCCTCCGGCGTCGGGTCGTAGGCGGGCTCGTGCGGACGGACGGTGCCGTCGACGAGTAGCTGGAGCAGATTCGCCCGCAGCATGTCCCAGTCGTGGTAGTGATCTTGCCGACAGTCCTCGCAGCTGACGACGAGCCCGCGGATGCCGCGATGGGCCAGCAGGGCTTCGTACACCGCGAGGTCGGCGAGATCTTCCTCGACCGCGAGGCGCTCATGAGGATCCAGCGGCTCACCGGGCTCGATGGCATCGAGCGCGGCAGACGGGTCGGAGGGGTCTCCGGCGAAGGGATCCGGCGGCAGGCCAGGTGGTAGATGGTCACGCACATCCCCACGGTACGCAGTCCTGGTGGGTCTGCGCCAGCGATGGACCGGGCAAGTTTGCCACAGGGCTCACTTCACAGCCGCGATCGCCCGCCGGATACCATGGAATGCAGGCGTCGGCGAGCTTGTTCTCATCGACCATCCATCATTTCCGCTCAGCACCGTCGCATCGCAGCTTTCGGCGTACGTTGCTACCGACGACCAGGAGGGGTCGATCCGAATGAGTAATCCCGTGTCGGGCGAACGAATCGCGGTGCGCCCTCCTACGGGTGGCGACGATCCGAACAAGATCGCCATGCTGGGCCTCACGTTCGACGACGTGCTGTTGCTGCCTGCCGCCTCGGATCTCATCCCCAGTTCCGTCGAGACCTCGAGCAGGCTCACCCGGGAGATCACCCTGCGCACGCCGCTGGTGAGCTCGGCCATGGACACCGTCACCGAGGCCCGCATGGCGATCGCCATGGCGCGCGCGGGCGGCATGGGCGTGCTGCACCGCAATCTGTCGGCCGCCGATCAGGCCGCCCAGGTGGAGACCGTGAAGCGGTCCGAGGCGGGCATGGTGACCGACCCGGTCACCTGTCGTCCCACCGACACCCTCGCCGAGGTGGACGCCATGTGCGCCCGCTTCCGCATCTCCGGCCTGCCCGTGGTGGACGAGACCGGTGCGCTGGTCGGCATCATCACCAACCGCGACATGCGCTTCGAGGTCGACCAGGACCGCCGCGTCGACGAGGTGATGACCCGGGCGCCGCTGATCACCGCGCAGGAGGGCGTCACCGCCGAGGCCGCGCTGGGTCTGCTGCGCCGCCACAAGATCGAGAAGCTGCCGATCGTCGACGGCAACGGCAGGCTGCGCGGCCTGATCACGGTCAAGGACTTCGTCAAGACCGATCAGTACCCCAACGCCACCAAGGACCGCGACGGCCGCCTGCTGGTCGGCGCCGCGATCGGTGTCGGCCAGGATTCCTGGTCGCGCGCGATGACGCTGGCCGACGCCCAGGTCGACGTGCTGATCGTCGACACCGCGCACGGCCACCAGTCGCAGGTGCTGCAGATGGTGTCCAAGGTCAAGGCCGAGGTGGGCGACCGCATCCAGATCGTCGGCGGCAACGTCGCCACCCGGGCGGGCGCGGCCGCGCTCGTCGAGGCGGGCGTCGACGCTGTCAAGGTGGGTGTCGGGCCCGGCTCGATCTGCACCACCCGCGTGGTCGCCGGTGTCGGCGCGCCGCAGATCACCGCGATCCTCGAGGCCGTGGCCGCGTGCAAGCCGGCCGGTGTGCCGGTGATCGCCGACGGTGGCGTGCAGTACTCCGGTGACGTCGCCAAAGCCATCGCCGCCGGCGCCTCGACCGTGATGCTCGGCTCGCTGCTCGCCGGCACCGCCGAGTCGCCCGGCGATCTGGTGCTGGTCAACGGCAAGCAGTTCAAGGCCTACCGCGGCATGGGCTCGCTCGGTGCCATGCAGGGTCGCGGCCAGGCCAAGTCCTACTCCAAGGACCGCTACTTCCAGGACGACGTGCTCGCCGAGGACAAGCTGGTCCCCGAGGGCATCGAGGGCCGGGTGCCGTTCCGCGGCCCGGTCAACCAGGTGATCCACCAGCTCGTCGGCGGCCTGCGCGCGGCCATGGGCTACACCGGTTCGCAGAACATCGAGCATCTGCAGGGCGCTCAGTTCGTGCAGATCACCGCGGCGGGCCTCAAGGAGAGCCACCCGCACGACATCACCATGACCGTCGAGGCCCCGAACTACACCGGGCGCGGCTGAGTACAATAGATGCGTTTGTGCGCCGGGAGGTACGCTCCCGGCGCACAGCCATGCGGTCGTTACGGCCGCGACAACGCGCGCACACGCGCGCCCGGACACAGGGAGCAACTGTGCGTGACATGGTGGAAATCGGGATGGGCCGGGTCGCCCGGCGGACCTATGAGCTCGACGACGTCGACATCGTCCCCTCGCGGCGGACGCGCTCGTCGAAGCAGGTCTCGCTGGCCTGGCAGCTCGATGCCTACCGGTTCGAGGTCCCGGTGCTCTCGCACCCCACCGACGCGCTGGTCTCGCCCGAGTTCGCGATCGAGCTGGGTCGCCTCGGCGGCCTCGGGGTGATCAACGGCGAGGGCCTGTGGGCGCGGCACGCCGATGTGCAGGACAAGATCGACCAGCTGATCGACCTCGTCGACAAGGGGGGTTACGAGCGCGCGATCTCCCTGCTGCAGGAGTTACACGCCGCGCCGATGCAGCCCGACCTGCTGGCCGCGGCCGTCGCGCAGGTGCGCGCGGCGGGCGTGACCACCGCGGTCCGGGTCAGCCCGCAGAACGCGCGGGCGCTCACCCCGGCGCTGGTGCAGGCCGGTGTCGACCTGCTGGTCGTGCAGGGCACCATCATCTCGGCCGAGCACGTCGGTGACGGTGAGCCGCTGAACCTCAAGACCTTCATCGCCGAGCTGGACGTGCCGGTCGTGGCCGGTGGCGTGAGCGACCACCGCACCGCGCTGCACCTGATGCGCACCGGCGCCGCGGGCGTCATCGTGGGCTACGGCTCCTACCCGGGCGCCACCACCACCGGCGAGGTGCTCGGCATCGGCGTGCCGATGGCCACCGCCATCGCCGACGCGGCCGCGGCCCGTCGCGACTACCTCGACGAGACCGGCGGCCGCTACGTGCATGTCATCGCCGACGGTGACGTGGCCACCTCCGGCCAGCTCGCCAAGGCCATCGCCTGCGGCGCCGACGCCGTGATGCTCGGTGTGCCGCTGTCGGTTTCGGCCGAGGCGCCCGGTCGCGGCTGGTACTGGCCCTCGGCCACCGCGCACCCCTCGGTGCCGCGCGGCTCGTTCCTGCCGGTCGACGAGTCCTGGCTGGACGGCGCCGACGGCACCGTCACCCGCCCGAGCCTCGAGCGCGTGCTCTACGGCCCGTCCGACGACCCGTTCGGCTCGCTGAACCTGGTCGGCGGCCTGCGCCGCTCGATGGCCAAGGCCGGCTACTCCGACCTCAAGGAATTCCAGAAGGTCGGGCTCAGCGTCCGCTAACGCACGTGCGCGAGGGAGACCCGCTCGCGCAGGAACCGCGCGATCGCCGCGTTGACCGGTTCCGGGTGGGTCATCGTGACGGCCAGACGGGCGCCATCGATCTCCAGGTAGCTGGAGGCGGTGAGCCCGTCGGCCAGCGTGCGGGCGCGATCGCCGGCGATGCCGCTGTGGGTGGCGTGGATGATCAGCGCGGGACAGGTGATCTCGCGCAACCGGTCCAGCACCGAGTCGCGGCCGAGCAGGCAGCCGACGGCCGCGTCGAGGCCGTGGTGGGCGTCGTCGACCCAGCGCCGGGTCCAGACGTCACGGTGTGAGTCGTCGTCGCCGATCAGCCAGTCCGCCAGCCGGTCCGCGGCTTCCGCGCGGGAGCCACGGTCGTGCCATTCGTCGAGGAAGCGCTGGGTCGCGGTGGACTGCTCGCGGGTGGGTCCGTGCGCCTCGGTGCTGATCAGGATGAGCGCGGCGACCCGCTCCGGCGCCACCAGCGCGGTGCGCAACGCGGTGAAGCCGCCCTGCGCGGTGCCGCCGACGACGGCGCGTTCGGCGCCGATGGTGTCCAGCACCGTCAGCGCGTCGCGGGCCGCGGTCCAGAAGGTGAACGGCAGCCGCTGATCCTTGGTGCGGCCGTGCCCGCGCGCGTCCCACGCGACGATCCGGAATTCGGGTGCCAGCGCCGCCTGCTGCGCGGCGAACATGGTGCGGTCCATGAAGAATTCGTGGGCCAGCAACACCACCGGCCCCGTGCCACCGCTGTCCTCGTAGTAGATGTCGGCATCGATCGCGCGGGCGAATGGCACGTGCACGAGGATAGCCAGGTCGGCCCGGTATTGCGCAATGTTCTCCCAACGCGTGTGCGAGCACCGATGCCCGGTGCTTGCTCGTCGTGCGCCCTCACTAAACTGTGGCGGTGGCAGAAACTCAGAGACCCGTCCTCGTCGTCGACTTCGGCGCCCAATACGCCCAGCTGATCGCCCGTCGGGTGCGCGAGTCGCGGGTGTTCTCCGAGGTGATTCCACACACCATGACGGTGGAGGAGATCGCCGAGAAGCAGCCACTGGCCGTGATCCTGTCCGGCGGCCCGTCCAGCGTGTACGCCGAGGGCGCGCCGCAGCTGGACGCGCGGCTGTTCGACCTGAACGTGCCGGTCTTCGGTATCTGCTACGGCTTCCAGGCGATGGCGCAGGCGCTGGGCGGCACGGTCGCCCACACCGGCACCCGCGAGTACGGCCGCACCGAGCTCAACATCGACGGCGGTGTGCTGCACGGCGGCCTGCCGACCATCCAGCCGGTGTGGATGAGCCACGGCGACGCCGTGACCGACGCGCCCGAGGGCTTCGAGGTCACCGGCACCACCGCGGGCGCCCCCGTCGCCGCGTTCGAGGATCGGGCGCGCAAGCTGGCCGGCGTCCAGTACCACCCCGAGGTGCTGCACTCCCCGCACGGCCAGCAGGTGCTGAGCCGCTTCCTGCACGAGCTGGCAGGCATTCCGCCGCAGTGGACCCCGGCCAATATCGCCGGGGCGCTGATCGAGAGCGTGCGCGAGCAGATCGGTGACGGCCACGCGATCTGCGGTCTGTCCGGCGGTGTCGACTCCGCCGTCGCCGCCGCGCTGGTGCAGCGCGCGATCGGGGACCGGCTCACCTGTGTGTTCGTCGACCACGGTCTGCTGCGGGCGGGCGAGCGCGAGCAGGTCCAGCAGGACTTCGTCGCCGCGACCGGCGCCAAGCTGGTGACCGTCGACGCGGTGGACAAGTTCCTCGGCGAGCTGAAGGGCGTGTCCGACCCGGAGGAGAAGCGCAAGATCATCGGCCGCGAGTTCATCCGTTCCTTCGAGGACGCGGTCGCGGGCATCGTCGCCGAGCAGGGTGGCGACGGCACGGCGCCGAAGGTCGAGTTCCTGGTGCAGGGCACCCTGTACCCCGATGTCGTCGAGTCCGGTGGCGGCACCGGCACCGCGAACATCAAGAGCCACCACAATGTCGGCGGCCTGCCCGACGACCTCGAGTTCGATCTGGTCGAGCCGCTGCGGCTGCTGTTCAAGGACGAGGTCCGCGCGGTCGGCCGCGAGCTCGGCCTGCCCGAGGAGATCGTCGCCCGGCAGCCGTTCCCCGGCCCCGGCCTGGCGATCCGCATCGTCGGCGAGGTGACCGGCGACCGGCTCGCGCTGCTGCGCCAGGCCGACGCCATCGCCCGCGAGGAACTCACCGCCGCCGACCTGGACAAGCAGATCTGGCAGTGCCCGGTGGTGCTGCTGGCCGACGTGCGTTCGGTCGGTGTGCAGGGCGACGGCCGCACCTACGGTCACCCGATCGTGCTGCGCCCGGTGTCCAGCGAGGACGCGATGACCGCGGACTGGACCCGCCTGCCCTACGACGTGCTGGAGCGCATCTCCACCCGGATCACCAACGAGGTGAAAGACGTCAACCGCGTGGTGCTCGATGTGACGAGCAAGCCGCCGGGCACCATCGAATGGGAGTGAGGTAGCGCGACACCGCTCCTTCCACGACAATGGCCCGTCACGGTGACGGGCCATTGTCGTATCTCGATGGGTGGGTTCAGCGCTTGCGGCCGGGGGCGAAGGTGAGCAGCAGGCCCACGACGATCGCCGCGATCACCACACCCCAGCCGATCGGCAGGATGCCGTTGTCGGGTGTCGGTGCGCCGAGCAGGGCCCACACGCTCAGTGCCAGGGCGATCAGGCCCGTGCAGAGCAGGGAAAAAGCCGGTCGGCGCCGGGTCTCGGTTTCGGTCTGATCAGCCACGGGTCACCTTCACATCGCCGAGGTGCATCTTGATCTTCAGGTCGAGGATCGGGGCACCGGGGGTATTCGGGCCGGTCACGCCTTCGACGCAGGTGTCGTCGGCGACCCGGACGTCACAGGTCGTGCGCACGGTCATGTCCTCGGGCACGAACACCCGCGCGTCACCGATGTTCACGGCCAGTTCTACGCTGCGCGATTCGGTCAGGTCCAGGCCGCGCAGATCCAGCGTTCCCGAACCGATGTCGAGCGCGTACCGCGGCTGGAGATCCTGCACGGTCGCCGGTGCCCACACCCGCTCGCCGACGGCACCGTTGTGCTCGAAGTCGATCGGGCCGATCAGCGAGGCCAGCAGCACGAAGCCGGCCAGCGGCGCGGTGAGCACGAGCAGCCCGTACCCCCGGCGCAGGAACGCGCCGGCGATGAGCCCCAGGCCCACCACGGCCAGCGCGAAGGCGGCGATCCGTGCCGGGGTCATCCACTCCGCCCCGGACGCGGCGACCGCGCCCGCCGCGGCGGCGGCGAGGATCGCGAGCCCGATGGTGATGGGCGTGAGCCGGGAGCGCGGCCGCTTCGGCGGCGGGGGCGCGGCGACGGCGTAGCGGGGCGCGGCCTCGGGGAGTTCCCAGGCCAGCGGGGCGATGCTGAGCGGGTCGACGCCGGGCGGGATCTGGGCGCTGATCCGGGGGTAGCCCGGGGTGGGCGCGCCGGGGAAGTCCCTGGGCAGGACGGTGGTGGCGTGCGGCGGGTCGGTGTCGCGCTTGTCGAGGGCGACGGCCGGCTCGCCGTCGTCCCGGGCGTCGGTGATCACGGCGGGTTTCGCGATCGACACCGGGGCGGGCTCTGTCGAGGTGGAGTCGACGCCGGCCGGGGCGGCCTCGCTCGAGGTGGCGTCGGTTTCGGCCGGGGCCGCCTGGTCGGTCGGGGAGGCATCGGCGTCAGCCGGCGTGGGCTGGTCGGTCGACGTGCTGTCGACATTCGACGTCGGCTCGGCTGTTGCGGAGGAAGGGGATTCGAGCGTGGTGCGGGAATCGTGTTCCGCCGGGACCGTTTCCACGGCCTCGATCTCCGCCGTCACCTCGGCGGCCGCGACCGCACCGGTGGAATCCTTGTGCAGGACCACCGTTTCGGTCGCGTCGACGCGCAGCAGGGGAGTGGATTCCGCTCCGGCCACGCGGGTTTCCTCGCGCGGGAGCACCGTCGTCGCCGGATCGGGGACGTAGGCGTCGGGCAGTTTGGTGTAGGGCGTGTACATCCCGGTCGGGGGCACATCGGGGGTGTACGGGTAGCCGCGGACCGGGACGCCGGTCGGATATCCGGCGGCCGGGTAGCCGGTGGCGCCGAGCGGCGCCGCGCGGTAGGTGTCGAACCCGGCGGGCAGCTCCGGATGCCGGATGTAGAGCATCCACCAGCCCGCGAGCATCAGACCCATGCTGATCACCCCGGACCCGCCGAGCCCGAGCCCGATCGGCCCCATCGCCGAGACCGCGATGGCCAGCGCCACGATCAGCACGA
This sequence comes from Nocardia asteroides, assembly GCF_900637185.1. Classification (NCBI taxonomy): domain Bacteria; kingdom Bacillati; phylum Actinomycetota; class Actinomycetes; order Mycobacteriales; family Nocardiaceae; genus Nocardia; species Nocardia asteroides. The sequence continues at coordinate 1,825,209 of NZ_LR134352.1, forward strand.
TCGTCTTGGTCTGCGAGTGCGTGCCGCGCGCGTGCTCGGTCAGCGCCTCGGCCGCCGACACCTCGTTCCCCGCGGAACTCAGGATCAGCCAGGCCAGCAGATACAGCACGATGCCCGCGCCACCGAAGATCGTCGACACCACGAACGCCACCCGCAACAGCACCGGGTCGACCCCGTACCGCAATCCGAACCCGGCCGCGACACCGGCGATCGGCCCCTGCCGCGGCAGCCGGACGGGCCGCGTATGCCACATCTGCTGGATCTGGTCACCGAAGCTCGTTCTGCTCATGTCCTCCATGGTGTGCCCGACCAGCTGTTTCGCACATCGGGGTGAACCCTGAGGTTTGCCCGGGTTCCCCGGTCAGGCGCAGGGTGGGCGATACGGGACGTGCGGCAGCTGACCGCGCCAGACGGCGTGGGTGAGCGCCCCGCCGGTGCTAGCGCAGATGCGCGCGGCGACCGCCTCGACGTCGAGATCCCACACCCCGACCTGCCCGTAGTCGGTGACCAGGACGAGATGCCGGCCGCGCGGGTGCAGGGCCACCTGCCGCCCGCCGCCGTCGGCGGGACCGATCGCGCCGCCGAGACGGCGCGGGGTGCGCGGGGAACCGATGTCCCACAAACCGGTGGTGCCGTCGGCGCCGGACAGCGCCAGGGTGTCACGGTCCGTGGTGGCCGATACGGACTGCAGCGGCCCGATCTCGGTGCGCACCGCGTCGACCAGCGGGGAGACGGTGTCGGAAGTCGAGGTGTCCCACAGGCCGAAGTGATCGAACCGGGGACCGACGAGGGTCTTGTTGTCGGACAGAAACCTCATCGGCTGGTAGACGGCGGTGACATCGATGTCGGTTTCGGTGACCAACCGGGGGTGCTGTGGGTCGTCCAACGCCCAGATCTGGCGAACGTAGAGCGGCATCCAGTCGCGTTGGTCGAGCATCGTCACGTGGGCTCGGGTGCCGTCGGGACTGAGGTCGCCGGCGATGAAGGTGCCGATGCGCGCGGGTATCGGCGGTCCCAGCGGGCGCGGCGCGGTCGGCGACGTCCCACAGCTGGGCCGATTTCTCGCCGATGTCCAGCATCCGGCCGCCTTCGACCGGCGAACCCTGGCCGCCGGTGGTCGGCCAGCTGGTCAGCGGGCGTGGCGAGCGCGGGTCGGTGAGGTCGAAGACCCGGCGCTGGGCCGTGCTCGCGTCGTGGACGGACAGGGTGCGGCCGTCGGGACTCAGCTCGGGCGCTCGCCACTTCGGGCTGCCGGGGATATCGGCGACCCGGCGCGGGCGGCGGGCATCGGTGGTATCCCAGACGACCAGGTGGCCGCTCACCGTCAGCATGGTCATGCGGTCGCCGGCCCGGTCGAAGACCGGCACCGACGCGACACCGGAGACCGCGTCGGCCGTCGACGGCGGCAACGACCAGCTGCGGACGTGCCCGTCGTCACCGGCGCCGAACAGGATCGGCGCGCCCGGCAGGAACACCATCGATATCGGGCCGCCACGGCAGATCGCGCGCGTGGCCTGCGGGCACGCGGTCGGGGAGACCGACAGCGAGGGCCCGGTCCGCACCGGCTGCGTGGGGTCGGCGACATTCCACAGCTGGCCCGACTCGTCGGAGCCGACGGCGAGCAGGTTCCCGTCCTCCCGGAAGGCGAGCGAGCTCGTCACCTCGTTGTCGATCCGGATCGGCGCCCCGTAGGCGCGCAGGCGCAGCGGGTCGGTGACCTGCCACAGCGTGACCCGGCTGGTGGCCGCGTTGGCGTTCTCTCGCACACCGTAGGTGGCCACCGCCATCCGGGTGCCGTCCGGGCTGAAGGCGAAGTCCTGGATGCGCTCGCTGCCGATGGAGGTGATCGGCGTCCCGATCTCGCGTGCGGCGGACGGCACCCGGATGTCCCACAGCTGGACGGTGTCGACTTGGCCCGGGGCGAAGGTCGTCGTGCTCAGCGCGAGAGTCGGGCTCGCCGGCGCGAATTCGATGCGGTGGTGATCGCCGGGCAGTGGCGTGGTGAACGCGCGCGTCGGCCGGGTCCGATCGCTGATGTCCCAGAGCGTGAAGCGCCCGGCGTCGGCCTCGGCCAGCAGCTTGCCGGTCGGGTCGACCGCGATGGAGCGTCCACGAAGGGTGTCGAAGGTGTGCAGCACGCGCGGGGATCGCGGGTCGGCGAGGTCCCAGAGCTGGATTCCGCCCGCGCCCTCCGTGACCGCGTCGGAGCCGCCGGGAACGAAGATCAGCTGGTCGGCCCGGAATCCGGGATCCACGTCGAGGCGTCGCGGCCGGGTGGGATCGTCGATGTTCCAGAAGGCGGCCTCGCCCGCGTAGTCGGACGCGGCGAGCAGGTTGTCCGAATGGCGAGCGGCGAGGCTGCGGATGCCGCGCGTGTGCGCCGGCACGGTGACGGCGAGCGGCAGGTCCTGGCTGTTCAGCAGCTGGGTGCGGGTCGCGTCGTCGGGACGCATCCGGTACGCGGCGAGGAGCATCTGCGCCGACAGGGTCGGGTCGGTCGCGCGGGTGCGCTGCGCGGCGGCCACCAGCTCGGTGTAGTCGCGATCCGCGGTCCGCTGATCGGCCAGTCTGCCGCGATCGAACGCCACCACACCGGTCGCCAGCAGGGCCAGGACGATCGCGGCGGCGCCGATTCGCCATCTCCTGCCCCGGCGCGCCGATCGGCCGGAGGCGGCGAGGAAGGCGCGGGCGCGGGGGCTGGCGGTGTCGCGGGTGTGGGCGGTGGCGCTGTCGAGGCGGGTGCCGCGGTAGAGGAGGGCGGAGTCGCGGGCGGTCGTCTCCCATTCGGCGGCGTCGGATTCCAGGCGCTGGCGGACCAGGTGGCCGACGCGGTCGGTGTCGATCCAGCCGCGCAGGCGGGGCCAGGCGGTGAGGACGATTTCGTGGGAGAACTGGACCGAGTCCGCGTCCAGGGCGATGAGCCGGGCGGCGGCGAGGACCTCCAGCGCCTCGGCCGCGGCGTCGGGGTCACCGCCGCGGGTGAGCAGGTCGGCGCGGGGGACGGTGCGGCGGGTGTCGCGGGCGTCCTCGCCGACGGTGACCAGCGCGCCGAGCATTTCCTGGGCGGCGTGCTGCTGGGCGGGGGTGAGTTCGGTCCAGGCCAGTTCGGCGGTCTCGGCGACCGAGCCCGCCACCCCGCCCGCCTTGCGATACCCGGCGACGGTGAGTTTGCGGCCTTCCCGCTGCTGCCAGGTCGCGGCCATCACGTGCGAGAGCAGTGGCAGCGCGCCGGGGTCGTAGCCGTCGGCGCCGGTGTGGCCGCCGAGGCCGTGCAGTTCGGTGCGGACCAGTTCTTCCAGGCCCTGTTCGAGGGTGAGCCCGGCGGCGGCCGCGGGGCCGGTGACGGCGCGCGACACCTCGTCCATCGTCATCGGGCCGAGCAGATAGCCGTTGTGCTGCAAGCTCTCCCGCAGGACCGGGTGGTGCAGGCAGGGTTCGTAGAAGTCGGCCCGCAGGGCCAGGACGACGGTGATGGGGTCTGCGGGGCGGGTGGTCAGGGCGGCAAGGGCGGTGAGGAAGCCGGCGCGTTCGGTCTCGTCGCGGCAGAGGGTGAACAGTTCCTCGAACTGGTCGACCACCAGGACCCGCAGGTCGGCGGTGTCGACGGCGGCGAGGGCGGCCGACGGTGTCGCGCCGGGTGTCATGGTGGCCGAGGGCAGGTCCAGCGCCGGTCGCAGGCCCGCGGCCAGCAGCGACGACTTCCCCGCGCCCGACGCGCCGATCAGCACCACGATGCCGGTGCTGCCGCGAACCAGGTCGACGAAGTCGGCGGTGGCCCGCTCCCGGCCGAAGAACAGCGCGCGCTCGTCGGCGCGGAAGGCGCGCAGGCCGGGGAACGGGCAGGTGTCGCCCTCGCCCGCGGTGGCGGTCCAGGTCACCGACTCCTGCCAGAGGCGGCGCCATTCGTGGGGGTCGGCCAGGGCGCGCGGCAGTTCGCGCTGGGCCTTCCTGGCCAGGTCGACGAGGGTCAGAATCACCGGCAGGAGCGATTCGAAACGGGCTGGCACGTTGCGTCCGGCTTTCCAGTCGCTGATCCGCTGTGCCGACGGGGTGCCCGCCTGGGTGTTGCGCATGCGCCGCTCGGTGGCCGAGGCCACCCGGCGCAGGGTCGGATTTCCCGCCGCGGCATAGAGTTCGGCGAACCGCTGCGCGAAAAGTGCGCGTGGCGAAGAACTCTCCGGATCACTGTTGGTCAAGGAACCCCCCGTTCGACGAAAACGACCGTGGGGAATGACATTTGGTCCATCGGGACCCGGCGCGGGGCCGGGTCCCGACACGGTCAGAGGAACATGGTGTCGCCGAAGACCGAGTTGGTCGCGCTCACCTGCGGGGTGGTCGCGGTGACCGTTGCCCACGAGTAGATGTTGAGCGGCCCGCCGGTCGCCCCGGCCGGGGCCGTCACGTACGCGGTGTTGTCGAGGAAGACCTCCCGGTTGGTCGGCATGGCGTTGAGGGCGGGCACCTGCCGGTAGGACTGGTCGGTGTGGCCCAGGGTCAGCTCGAAGCCGGCGGGGCCGTGGTAGGTGCTCTCGTGCGGGGCCATCGGGGTCGCCGCGGCGATACCGGTGGTGGTCAGCGCGAGGGCGGTGGCGCCCAGCACGGTGGTGATGATGTGCAACGTTCCTCCCCGAATTCCGGCCGGGTGTTCCGGCCCGACATCACGGTAGGAAGCCGGACTGTGCCCCGGCCCGCCGCCGAGCTGCGAATCGGCTGAAGATCGCAGGTGAGAATGCTGTGACGGGGTTTCCGGTCCGGTGCCGCCGGCCGCGCGCCTTGCTTCCGGCGGTACGGGACATCTGACCTGGTAGAAGGTGATTTCCGTCCGGACCGGACAGGTCTTCGCACAGGTCGGCGGCGGATCGCGGACATCAGGGGTGACATCAGGGACTTTCCTGATGTCGGCACCCGCTCACCCGTGCCAGTATCGAAGGATGGATCCGTCTGTTCCCGCCCGCGCCGCCCAGGGACCGGTCCCGCACGGGCACGGCGTCGCCCCGGGAAACGACGTCACGAGGCCGATCATGTCGACCGGATCCGTGCCGGCGGAGCAAGGTCGGGTCGCATCCGGCGACGGCCGGGCCGCGCCGATCCGGCAGATGCCCGTCGCGACCGGATCCGGGGCGACAGAACCGGGTCGAGGCGCACCCGTCGCCGCACCGGGCCATTCGGGCGCTGCGCCGCAGAACGGACGAGGCCCGGCCGGGCCGGGCTATCTGCCTCCCGGCACTCGGCCGAACGGCGGCTCGTCGGTCCACGGTGGAACCCCGGGGTACTACTCCGTTCCGCCCCCCGCCGGCGCGCCCCGCTACACCGGACCCGTCTACAACAGCGGACCGGGCGCCGCGATGAACCCGGGTGGACGGAGACGGCCGAAGGGTCAGCCCCGGTTCGTCGCACGGGCGCTCGGCACGGGCCAGGCCGTATACGGCACTCCGCAGCCCTACTTCCAGCAGCAGCAATACCGTTCCGCGCCGGGCCCCTACGCCGACTACGCGCAGGGCTACGGCGTCCCGCGCGGCTACCTGCCGGGCGTGCTCCCGGTGCCCGGTCCCGAACCGGCGGGCAGCCCGGCGCCGCAGACTCCGCGACTGGTCCGGCGGACCGGTGGCCGGGTGGTCGGTGGTGTCGCGGGCGGGCTGGCCGATCATCTCGGCGTCGACGTGTTCAAGGTGCGGATGGCGTTCGTGCTGCTGTCGGCGCTGGTCGGCGCGGGCGTGGTGGCCTACGGGCTGCTGTGGATCTTCACCCCCGGCGGCGGCGACGCGGCCAAGCCCACCGGGGACGAGCGCAGGCAGGCGATCGGCCTGGCGCTGCTCGGCCTGGGTCTCGCGGTGACGGTGTCGTGGCTGTTCGAGGGGACCGCGGCGCGGGTGATCGCGCCGATCGTGGTGGTCGCGGTCGGCGCCGCGCTGGTGTGGCGGGAGTACGACGTCGCCGCGCCGGGTCCGCGGGCGCTGTTCGGGCTGCCCGCGCGGCCGTCGGTGGTCACCTGGTCGCGGATCGTGGGCGGGGCGACGTTGATCGTGGTCGGCCTCGGCGTGGTCGTGCTGGCCAGGATCGATCTGAGCTCGCTCGGCTCGGCCCTGATCGCGGTCGCGGTCACGCTGATCGGCGCGGGCCTGCTGACGGTGCCGCTGTGGCTGCGCATGGTCCGCGCGCTCAATGCCGAACGCGGCGCCCGCATCCGCAACGAGGAACGCGAGGAGATCGCCTCGCACCTGCACGATTCGGTGCTGCAGACCCTCGCGCTGATCCAGCGGCAGGCCGAGGACCCGCAGGAGGTGCTGCGCCTGGCCCGCAGCCAGGAACGCGAACTGCGCAAGTGGCTGTTCGACGACGCCACCCCCGCGCACGCCAGCCTGGCCGCCGCGCTGCGCACCATCGCGGGTGAGGTGGAGGATCAGCACGGGGTGAAGGTCACCCCGGTCACCGTCGGCGATGTCGCGATGGACCCCGGTGAGACCGGCTCGGGGCTGCCCAAGGAGCACTTCACCGCCCTGCTCGGTGCCAGCCGGGAGGCGCTGGTGAACGCGGCCAAACATGCGGGCGTGCCCGAGATCGACCTGTTCGCCGAGACCGAACCGCATCAGGTGAGCATCTTCGTCCGCGACCGCGGCGCCGGTTTCGACGTGTCCGCGGTGCCCGCCGACCGGCGCGGTGTCGCCAAGTCGATCCGTGCCAGGGTGGAACGTCGTGGCGGCACCGCCGAGATCGACTCGACCCTCGGCCGCGGCACCGAGGTGCGCATCGTGATGCCGCGGACCGACTCCGGCAGCGTCGAGCCCGAGGCCGCCGAGGAGCAGGCGCCCGCGGAACCCGACCACGTCGACGTGCCGGAATCCCCGCCGCGGGACGACCACTGAGCGACCGCCGCCCCCCGCCGGACTCGACGGTGGGGCGCGACTCTGTGGTACCGATGAGTGCACGCCGGTTGAACGAGGAGAGCTGTCAGTGAGTGTTCGGGTGTTCCTGGTCGACGATCATGCGGTGTTCCGCTCCGGCGTGCGCGCCGAGCTGAGCCGCGAGGCCGACATGGAGGTCGTCGGCGAGGCGGGCGGGGTGGCCGAGGCGGTGGCCGGGATCGACGCGGCGAAGCCGGATGTGGTGCTGCTGGACGTGCACATGCCCGACGGCGGCGGGGTCGCGGTGCTCACCGGCATCGCCGAGGGCCCGGTGTGCCTGGCGCTGAGCGTGTCCGACGCCGCCGAGGACGTGATCGCGGTGATCAGGGCGGGCGCGCGCGGGTATGTCACCAAGACCATCTCCGGTGCCGAACTGGCCGACGGCATCCGCCGGGTCGCCGGTGGTGACGCGGTGTTCAGCCCCCGGCTGGCCGGTTTCGTGCTGGACTCGTTCACCGGCCGCTCCCCGGTGCCGGAACCGCCGCTCGATCCGGAACTGGACTCGCTCACCCCGCGCGAACTCGAGGTGCTGCGCCTGCTCGCCCGCGGCTACACCTACCGCGAGATCGCCGAAACCCTGTTCATCTCGGTGAAAACCGTGGAGACCCACGCCTCCAACGTGCTCCGCAAGACCCAGCAGTCCAACCGCAACGCGCTGACCCGCTGGGCCCACCGCCGCCGGATCGAGTGAGCGGTGTTTGTTGGAGCGCTGGCGCGCTCGAGTTCGCGGCCCCTTGTGTCCCGGCCGCGAACCGCCACTGCGTGGCGGACCCTCCTCGAGGTCGGGGCGTGCGGGCTGGGATAGGTCTACATCACCGCGATGATGAGCGCGATCAGGATGACCAAGCCGATCAGCACACCAGCGCCGATGGCCAGCGGGGCGCCGTTGGGCAGGTTGTCCACGAAGCTGCCGGTGCGCTGCTGCTGATGCTGCGCGGGCGGGGCGGCCAGGGGAGCGCGCTGCGGGCGGGGCAGCGGGGCCGAGTGCGGGCTGCGCAGGCCGCTGGCGGAATTGCGGGCCGCCCAGGACGGGATGGTGCCGTCCTCGGTGCGCAGCGGCACGCCGAGGATGTAGGCGGCGGTGCCGGGCCCGAAGGCGGCGGTGAGGATCTCGTCGCGCGCCTGGGCCATGGTCGGGCGGCGCTGCGGGGCGGGCTCGAGCATGTGCAGCAGCGGCTGGGTGAGGATGCCGCTGCGGCTGGGCGGGATGATCCGGCCCATCGCGGCCCGGGTGACGACGTCGTTCTCGTCGTCGTCGAAACCGAACGGCGGCTGCCCCTCCAGCGCGGTGTAGAGGGTGGCGCCGAGGGAGAACACGTCGCTGGCCTCGGTGGGCCTGGCGCCGCGGGCGACCTCGGGCGGCAGGTAGGCGGGGGTGCCGGTGATGGTGCCTTCCGGATCGTCGCCGTGGGTGTCGCCCGCGCCGCGGGAGATGCCGAAGTCGCTGAGCTTGGCCTTGCCGAGATCGGGACCGCGATCGGCGACGAGGATGTTGCCCGGCTTGATGTCGCGGTGCACGATGCCCGCGGCGTGCGCGGCGGCGAGCGCGTCGGCCACCTGCGCGCCGATCTGGGCGACCTCGACCGCGGGCAGCGTGTCGAACAGCGTCAGCGCCTTGGCCACGCTGCGCGAGGGTAAGTACTCCATGACGAGCCAGGGTTCGCCCGCCTCGATCACCACGTCGTAGACGGCGATCGCGTGCTCGTGCGACAGCTTGGCCGCCACCCGGCCCTCGTGCACGATGCTGCTGCGGATGCGCTCGGCCTCCGCCTCGCTCAGCCCGGCCGTGGAGAGCACCTGCTTGATGGCGACCTCACGGTTCAGCAGCCGGTCCGTCGCGAGCCAGACCGCGCCCATGCCACCGCCGCCCAGTTTCGACTGCAGGCGGTAACGACCCGCGACGAGGTAGTCGGGGCCGATATGGGGGCGAGCACGTTCGGTCACGGGTGCGAGGGTAGTCGAATATGCCGATGACTGGCCGGTATCACGCCGCGCGGGTATAAGGGGGCCCGCTGTGGACACGAGACGGGGGTGGGTGTCACCCTGGTCGCGATCGAACGTATATTCGAATACGATCGATAGCTGAAACGGTGCTGCCGTTCCGGCGCTGGGCGGCCCCCCGCTCGCGAGTCCATCGTGGAAGTAGGTGGTGTTGATGGGTTCGGATGCGTTGTCACCCGAGGTGGCGGCTCGTGCGCGCGTGGTCGACGACCTGCGCAGGCGGATCGCCGCGGTGCCGGGACGCGGCGAGTCCGCCACCACGCACACACCGCGTGAACAGCGGTTACGTCGCGATCTGCTGCCCGTGCCCGCCCCGCTCGCCGAGCTTTTGCCCGAGGGCGGACTGCCCAAGGGCGCGGTGGTGGCCTATACCGGCGCGCACTCGCTGCTGTCGGGTCTGCTCGCGGCGGTGACCGGCGAGGGCGGGCACGCCGCGGTCGTCGGGCTGCCCCGGCTGGGTTTGCTGGCGGCCGCCGAAATGGGTGCCCAGCTGTCCCGGCTGGCGGTGATCGCCGACCCCGGCCCTGATCCGGCCGAGGTGGCCGCCGTCCTGCTCGACGGCCTCGATCTGGTCGTGCTCGGGCTCGACGGTGTGGCCGTCGCCCCCGCCCGCTGCCGGGTGCTCGCCGCCCGCGCCCGCAATCGGGGCGCGACCCTGGTCGTCGCGGGCGGGACCTGGACCAATCCGTCGCTGCGCCTGGACACCCGGGTCACCGGCTATCGCGGTCTCGACGCCGGTCGCGGTCGCCTGCGCTCGGTCTGCCTGGACGTGCGTGTCAGTGCCAAGGCGGGCCCGACACGGCAGGGCCGGATAGACCTGTGCGCCAAGGCCGGTCGCACCGAATGGCGGGCGCGCGAAGCCGAGGCCCGTGCGGTGACCGACCTCGCGGAGGCCGTGTCGTGACCGGTCGGTCCCGGGAACCACGATGACGCGGGCAGAGCGGGTCCTGGCGCTGCTGTGTCCCGACTGGCCCGCGGTGGCCGCCGCCGCGGGGGCGGGGGTGCCCGCGGATCGTCCGGTGGCGGTGCTGCACGGGAATCGGGTGGTGTCGTGTTCGGCGATCGCGCGGATCGAGGGCGTGCGGGTCGGGGTGACGCGCCGGGAGGCGCAGTCCAGGTGCCCCGAACTGGTTGTCGCCCAGGCTGATCCGGAGCGCGATGCCCGGCTGTTCGAACCGGTCGCCGGTGCCGTCGACGCGACGGTGCCCGGCGTCGAGGTGCTGCGCCCTGGTCTGCTGGTGCTGAGTGCGCGGGGTGCCACCAGGTTCTTCGGGTCCGAGGACGCCGCGGCCGTGCAGCTCATCGACGCCGTCGCCGTGGCGGGCGCCGAGGCGCAGATCGGCATCGCCGACGCCATGTCGACCGCGGTGCTCGCCGCGCGCCGTTCGGTGTTCGTGCCGGTGGGCGAGGGCGCGCGCTTCCTCGCGCCGCTGCCGGTGGCCGAGCTGGCCGTCGAACCCGCGCTCGCCCCGCCGGAACGTGCCGACCTGGTGGACCTGTTGCACCGCTTGGGCTTACGCCGGGTCGGCGACTTCGCCCGGCTCGCGCCCGCCGAGGTCGGTTCCCGCTTCGGCGCCGACGCGATCGAGGCCCATCGCCTGGCCCGCGCGCTCCCCGAACGCCCGCCCTCGGCGCGGCAGCTCCCGCCGGACCTGACCGTGGAGCTCGACTGCGACCCACCGATCGACCGGGTCGACGCCGCCGCGTTCGCCGGCCGCGCCCTCGCGACCCGCCTGCACACCGCCCTCACCGCCGCGGGCGCCGCCTGCACCCGCCTGGCGATCACCGCCCGTACCGAGGCGGGGGAAGAGCTGTCCCGGATCTGGCGCTGCGCCCGTCCGCTCACCCCGCCCGACACCGCCGACCGCATCCGCTGGCAGCTCGACGGCTGGCTCACCCACCGCGACCGCCCGACCGCGCCGATCGTCGCGCTGCGGCTGGAACCGGTCGAGGTGGTCGCCGCGGGCGCGCTGCAACTCGGCCTGTGGGGCGGGGAGGGCGAGCAGACCGAACGGGCCCGCCGCGCCCTGGTCCGGGTGCAGGGTCTGCTCGGGGGCGAGGCGGTGCGCGTGGGGGTGCTCAGCGGCGGGCGCGGCCCGGCCGAACGCATCACCATGATCGCCCTCGGCGACGAGCTCACCCCGGCCGCCGACCCGTCCCAGCCCTGGCCGGGCAAGCTCCCCGAACCGGCCCCCACGCTGCTGCTCCTGCACCGCCCCACCGTGCAGCTGACCGCCGCCGACGGCACCGCCGTCGAGGTCACCGACCGTGGCCTGTTCACCGCCGATCCCGCCCGCCTGCGCTGGGGCAGTCGCCAGTGGGCCCTGCTCGGCTGGGCGGGCCCCTGGCCGGTCGACGAGCGCTGGTGGGCCACCGCCGAACACCCGGCCCTCGCCGCCCGCGCCCAGGTCCAGCTCGACGCCGAACCCACCGAGATCCGCGCCGTCCTGCTCGTCTACGACGCCGCGACCTGGCACGCCGAAGGCGTCTACGAATGACCACTGCGGCATAGAACACAGGGTGCCCTTACCTATGCGACCGGAATCGGTTCTACAGTGAAATGACGCCTGTTCCGGATCGGCCGGAGGGCACGGTCGTGGAAGGAGCTGTCGTGCACCCGTTCGAGGGCCTGTCGTGCTCGGCCGCCGCGACCGAGCTCTCGCTGCTCGGCACCGCGGCGCACGTCACCGGCTGGCTGTGCATCGAACATCCCGGCGCCTGGGGACGCGATGTGATCGGCGACGAGGTGCTCGGCCCGGAGATCACCGCCGAACTGGCCGCGCGCACCACCGCGGCCGGAGTCCGGCCGACACTGATCCGCCGCCCCGGGCGCAACGAGTTCACCGGCACCCGCACCGTGCTGCTGGTCAGCTCGCGCCCCGAGGGTTCCTGGTGCGAACGGTTCGAGATCACCGACCTGCGGCAGCTCTTCGATATCGACCTGCGCCTGGTCGACGGTCCGCCGCCGGGCATCGGTGTGCGCGTGGACGATCCGCTGGTGCTGGTGTGCGCGCACGGTAAACGCGACCAGTGCTGCGCTCGCCTCGGCCGCCCGATCGCCGCCGCGCTGTCGGCCGACCATCCCGGCCGGGTCTGGGAGGCCTCGCACACCGGCGGGCACCGCTTCGCCCCCGCCGTGGTCCTGCTGCCGTCCGGCCTCACCTACGGCCGCGTCGACCCGGCCTCGGCGGCCACCCTGCTCGCCGCCGCCGACGTGGGCGAGGTCTCGCTGACCGGCCTGCGTGGCCGCAGCTGCTACGACCCGATCGCCCAGCTCGCCGAAGTGGCCGTCCGCGAACAACTCCCGTCGCTCCCCGCCGACGCCCTAACCGTGCACCCCGACGCGACCCCCACCCACGACCCGGCCCTCGCCGGCTCGGCCGTCGTCGTCCACCGCGACGGCCGCCGCTGGCGCGTCACCGCCCGCACCGTCACCGCCGCCCCCCGCCAGGCCAGCTGCGGAACCGCCCCCAAGGCCGCGACCTATCTGGAACCGGCCACGGTGGAACAACTCCCGGCGCTCGCCGTGCTGTCCAACAGCTCGACCGCTTGATCGCGATCGGCAACCCGGCTCACCGCACCCCGGGTACCGGGATCTCCACGCGCCGCATCGTCGCGAGATCACCGATCTCGGCCAGCGCGAAGCCGTTCGACATCAGCCCGCGCAGCACGCCGCGCCCGAGATCGAGCCGCAGGGTCTCCGGATCGAGCGGACCGTCGATCGTGTCGATCAGCCGCAGCGTCGCCACGTCGTACACCTGCGCCGAGTCCCCGAACGCCAGCAGCGCGTAGTTTCCGGCCATGGTCATCCGCCCGGCCGGGCCGTGCACGAACGCTTCGTCCACCAGCGACAGATCCGGATCCAGGACCCGCAGCACACCGTCCTGGCCGGCGACCAGAATCCGTCCCCCCGACGCGACCGCGATCCTGGTCTGCGTTCCGACCGGCAGCGCGTGTTCGTAAAATCGCGGTGCGCCCGGGGCGTCGACCGTGACCGAACCGACCCGCCCCTGCTCCGTGGCGAACACGACCGTGTCCCCCGACGGCACGACATCGGCGTCGAGCACACGATCGGCATCGGTCCCTCCGTCGAGGGAGATCCGCCGGACCGACCGCGTCCCGACCTCGAACAGGGTGACCGCCTGCTCGTGGGCGAGGACGAGATGCTTGCCGTCCGCGCCTGCGCGCAGGTCGGTGAGGGTGGCGGGGTCGACCGGCAGTACCACCTCCGCCGCGCCGTCGGCCCGGATCGCGGTGATGCCGTCGCCGGTCAGCACATACGCCACACCGTCCAGTACCGACAACGTGCTCGAGAAAACCTGTGCCGAGCTCACCCGGCCGACCTCGGCGCCGGTCCCGGCGTCCACGATCGCGCCGTCCTGCCGGATCGCCAGGTCGCGGGCCAGCGGCAGCAGCGTCACCGCGTTCTCGACCGGCCAGGAACTGGTGTGCTCGTCACCGAGCAGATAGAGCCTTCCCACCCAGGTCAGGACCGCGAGCCGGGTGCCGCCGGGATCCGCCGCGAGCGTGTAGACATCCGAGCCGTCAGGGATCTGCGGGCGTGAGCCGGTGGGCCGGACACTATCGGGCTTCGCTCCGCCGATGTAGTTGCCGAGCACCGCCGACTCGTCGGGCTGACACACCGGCGCGGACTTGCCGTTGCTCCGCTCACCGATCTCGACCACCCCCTGCACCGAACTGAACGACTTGGCGCGGAAGCCCATGGTGTAGTGGATACCGGGTCCGCCGTAGAGGATTCCGAACAGGTTGTCACCGCACCGGGTGACGGCCGCGCCGAATCGGCCGCTGTGCGGATCGACGGTGGTGATGTCGAAGGACCCGTACTCGCTGAGACGGTCCTGATCGATGCGCAGCAGATGCGCCTTCCCGTCCAAGCCGACCATGTCGACCAGCCCGCGCGCGTGGTCGACGGTGATCGCCAGCGCGGGGGTCCCCTCGAAAACTCTGGGATCCTTCGGCGAGGCCGCGCTGAAACTGCTGCGGGTGATCCCGCCGATACCGTGCAACGACGTGCCGAACCACAGATCGGTCCCGTCCCCGGTCGCGACACTGATGACGTTGGGGGTGATCAGCCGCGGTTCCTGCGAGGCGTCGCGGCTGATCAGCCACAGCACGTCATCGGCCACAAACGCGACGGTTCCGCCGTCCGCCGCGACGACAACCGTGCCGATGACGATCCCGGCGGCGGTGTCGCGCTTGGCCTGAATTCGGCCGGTTTCGCCGTCGAGCCAGTGGATCTCGGAATTGGTGTAGGCGACGAGGGTTCGGCCGCCCGGGGCCCAGGCGGCACCCTTGTACGGCTGTTTCTCGATGTCGACCACGCGCATCCGCGCATCACGGGCCCTCGCCTGGGCGAGTGCCTCGGCGGTCGCCTGCGAGGGTTGCAGCGCGTCCGCGCGGGTCGCGAGTTCCACCGCGCGCAGGGTGTTCGGCTCGGTAGACGACTCCGAAGCCAGATTCAGTGCCATCGACTTGTCCGCGTTGTGCTCGGCGGCGTTCCGACCGATTTCGGCGAGAATCCACGCTCCGAGGCCCGCTACCGCGAAGACCGCGAGCACCGCGGTGACGAGAACCCCAGCCCGAACGAGGTTGCGCCGCACTGTCTGATCTCGTTCGACCACCTTCCTGGCGAACTCGGCGAGTTCACCGGGCACCGAGACCTGCTGCGGCTCGGTGAATTCCAGTACCTGTCGCGCGTCGTGCGCGTGCGACCGGTTCAGCCACCGTTCGGCCCAAGAGTGCCTGGTGTCCCGCTCGCTCGCCAGTGCGGCCTGCACGAGCCGGGTGTGCACCCGGATACTCGCCCGGTTCGCGCGCAGTTCCGGGGCGAAGGCGGTGTAGGTCGCCGCGTCGGCGGGGTCGACATGCACGACCCATTTCCCCCGCTCGCGCAGGAAGTCGTATTCCTGCCTGCAGTAGCCGGACGCGTGCCACTGGGGTGTATCGATCACCAGGACCACATCGGCGCCGGCGAACTCGGCGGCGATTACCTCCCAATGCCGCTGTCCCGGAGGCAGATTGACAGACTCGTCCCGCCATACCGTCAGCCCGTCCGCCTCGACGGCGGCCTGCACCCGTTCGGCGAACGCGGTGTCCGCGTGCGCGTACGAGATCGCGACGTCAGCCATCAGCGGCCTCCGCTCGGCACGGCGAACCGCCGCGTCTCGGCCTCGGTCAGGGCCCTGGGCGGTGCCGCCGCTCCGGGCCGGTCGACCACGATGGCTGTCCCGTCGGTCCGCACCGCGAGGATCCGGTCGTCCTCCGGGCTGAAGGCCACGTCGGTGATCATCCGTTCCGGCAGCCGGTTGGCGACCCGCTGCCGAGTGCCGGAATCCAGGTCGACGATCGACAATCCGGTGCGTCCGAGGACCGCGACCCGGCGCTGGTCCGCCGACAGCCGGAGGGCGAAGGGCCGCAAACCGTCGCCGACCGCGCCGATCTCGGTGCTCGCCGTGCCGGTGATACGCAGGAGCGCACCCGCGGTGGTCACACACAGGTAGTCGGTGAGCGCGGGCAGTTCACAGGCCGCCAGCTCGGTCCCGGCCGGGAGCGTCAATCGCTGCTCGGTACCCGTGGAATCACGGGTGTAGCCGTCCGCGGTCACGACCAGCGAGGCCGGGGCTCCCGCGAACAATCCCACCGGTTTGCGCTGCTCGCGATATTCGTGATCGACCATCGAACCGCCCGCGGGCAGGGTCGCCACGACGGAGTCGTCGGCGACGAGTACAACGCTGCCGTCGTCGGCGACCGCGCCGACCCCCTCGCCGCCCCCGGCCGTGACCCGCGGCGGGGTCGCGGTGATCTTGGCCTGTCCAGGGCCGTCGAAGTAGTGCGACTGCGGCGAATGCCCGCTGATCCAGACGGCTTTGGAGCTGACAGCGGCCAGGAACCGCCCGTTGCGGGACAGCAGCAGCTCGCTCTCCAGACTACTGAAATAGCCGGGAACGCCGGCGCAGTCCGAGCAGCGCCCGGCCTCGCGTTGCCGCCTGCGCTGCGGTGGCTCGATCTCGGCGAGCGAGTCGGCGGCGAGCACGGTCGCGTACCCGGCGCGTCCCGCGAGCACGACGTCCTGCGGGGTGGCGAACCGGATCTGGTTGCGAGCGGACAGGCGCGGCTCGGTTTCCCGGGCGCTGACCTCGTTGATTCCGGCTTTGCTCGCCCTGCTCAGATAGGAGCGCGCGCCGGCATCCTCGGCGATGTCCCACACCCGCAGGTACCGGTCGTTGCCGAGGGTGACGAGATGGGTGCCACCCGCCGTGGCCGGCCGCACACTGCCCGCCAGATGGGCCCGCATCGTCGCCGATTCCAGCCATTCCGCGCGATGCTCGTCGCGGGCGAAGAAGGCGAAGACACCGTCGCGCTGTCCGCTCACGACGAGCTGGTCGGCGAGAAAGGCCACGCTGGACCCGAAGAACGAGCCCAGCTCGCTGACCTCGGGCGGGTCGGCGGCGAAGTCGACGGTGGTGGCCAGCGGGTTGGTGGCGGCGACCGCCAGCGTGCCGGAGTCGTTCACCGCGACCTCCCAGGCGTCCGCGACAGCGGCGGTCCGGTCGGGCAGTTCGCGGTGCAGGTCGACCCGGATCAGCGACTCCGCGGTGCCCGCGACGACGAAGCGTCCGTTCCGGCTGATACCGGCCTCGTCGACGACCTGTCCGGACGGCGCCGTCAGCACGATCTCGGCGCCACCGTCGAGCCCCATGCTCAGCAGCCGGTCACCCCGGCCGACGAGCAGCCGATCGTTGGTGAGCCAGCCGAACAGCTGGTCGTCGCCGGTCACCCAGCTGGACTTCGCCGGAGTGCCCGAGGCGGCGTCGAAGAGCCGGAGGGTGCCCGGTGCCGCTTCGGTGGTGGCGAGCCGGGACCCGTCGGGGCTCAGAAAGCCTTTCACCTGATGGCCTTTCGTGGTCTCGACCTCGATCCGGGCGGTCTCGGCGACACCGCCGTCGCCGTCGATTCGCTGCACGTGCACCACCGGCTGGTCGGCCTCGCTGACCGCGAACCGTTCGACATCGCGTGCCCCCGTGATCGTTTGCGGCTGGTAGTCGATCGGGACGGAGGTGTGCGGCCAGGTCTTGGCGGCGGCGCCGGCGCGCGCCTCGTTCGCCAGATCGGTCTCGGCGAGGTCGTAAGCGGTGGCCGCCAGGATCGAAGGCAGATCGGGATCGGCGTCGATGAGCGAGATCGCCGCCCGGCTCAGCCGGTCGGCGTCGGCGCGATTCGCGGCCAGATCGGCCGCCAGCTGTGCGCGACGGGCCGAGAATGCCTGCGTCACCGCGATGATCAGGACGACCGCCAGCAGCAGCGCGGCGGTCGAGACGACACCGCTCCAGAGCCGCCTGCGCTTGGTGGCGGCAACCTCGCTGGTCCGCACGTAGTCGAGGACGACGCGGCGATGCGGTGAGGACAGCGCGGTGTCGCTGTGCGCGATTGTCAGGGCCGCGGCGATATCCGGTGCGCGCAGCAATCCAGCGCTCTCGTCGCGCCACTTGATCGCCTGATCGGCCAGGCGCTGCCAGCCGACGAGGATGCCACCGCCGTGCTGGACGGTCAGTTCGATCTGCCGTGCGGCCTCGGCGGGGCCGATCTTGCGCACCAGCGTCTGGCTGAGGTCCTCGAAAACCGGTGCCGCGCCGGGCAGGAACGACACCGGGACCACGTCCTGATAGCCCGCGGTGGCCGCGGTCAACCCGGCTTCGTCGTAGTGCTCGAGGAGCGCAGGGGTGATCAGTACCGCGATCACCGGTGCCGGTTCGGCGCCGGGACGCCCGGGTAGTACGCCGGTTTCCCGGATCGCGGCGAGTAGCGGTTCGATCTCGGCCGCGTCGGAATCGTCGAACAATAGGTCGAGCCGGCGGTCTTGCCCGGTCGATAGTGAGTGCCGGTAACGGTTTTCGGTCCCGGTCATTCGTCGAATCCAGTCGAAGCGCGACATCCACGGTCTTTCCAGGCGACCAACGGTGTGTACCGAGCATCGGTATTGCGGCACAACGATGCTCGGATTTCGAGACTAGCCGGTGATCGCCGAGGCCGCGCCGGAAATGTGGACAGCCGGAAAACCGAAGTTCCGGTTGGACGACGGCGAATCCGTTGAACGAGCGACCGACAGGGCGATGAGTGTCACCACGATCGCCAGCACGACCGCCGCGACCACCCCGATCCAGGGATGTTGCCGCGCGTCCCGTCCAGGGAACATGGCCGGTGGCGGACGCAAGCCACCGAATCCACCGATCGGTCGATAGCGCTTGGCCGCGTCCAGTACCTGGGAATCGGTACCGCCGGAATATCTATCCGTGGTGAAAGTGAAAGAGCCGCCGTCTTTTCCCCCACCGCGCCTCGCTTCGACCTTGAGATCGCACATGATCAAATACCCGGACGAATTGTCCCAGCGCGGCCAGCTGTCGGCCCGCGCGTACTCCTCGCGGAGTTGTTCGCCCGCCCGCCGGGCTACCAGGAACACGTTCTTTTTCGTGGCATGGGTGCCGATACGGTCGATTTCGCTCCAGGGAAAGCGATGAACAATACCGACTTTGCGAACTTCGATGCCGCCGACGTCGATGACCAGCCGATCGTTGCTGCTGCGGAAATAGAAATGCCCGGCGATCACCGATCCGCCGAACAATACCGAAAGCAGTTCGCGTAGTTCACCGTGGACCCGGAACGCGAACCAGACGAACAGCGGGATGGCGATGCCGGCGATCATCAGATTCAGATAGGTGCTCGCGCTCTCACCGGTGTCGGGGAAGGTGACGCCGCTGCTGACCCGGCGATCGGGTACCGATTGGGTGATGAGTCCGTCGATGACGCGCACCAGCCGGTCGGCATCATCGTCGTAGACCTCGGATCGTATTCGGGCCGCGTGCTTTTCGTGCAGCCCGCGAATGCTCGGTGGCAATTCCTGTGGCCGTGGCATCGCGGTGTCGTCCACCAGCAGCGGCAGGACGGTCTTGCCGAGGCGCAGCGCGGTCTCGATCTCGGTGCGCACCGGGTCGTAAGGGGCGTGCAGTCGGTTCCGGTTGTGCGGGTTGAGCCACTCCGTGGCGATGACGACGACGACCACAGCCGACTCGGCGATCGCCTGGTCGATCGCCTGCTGGAAGCCGGCGCCGCCGTCGATCGAGTCGCGATCGAAGAACGCCAGGTCGTCCGGGAGATCCTTGTCGAAGGTCGCGCGTAGCCTGCTGACGAAATGCCGGGTGTCGTCCCTGCGGTAGCTGATGAAGATCCGATAGCGCTGCATACCTCGGCTACCTCCAGGCACCCGATCCCACGCGGTGGTCGGGTCGACGCACGAAACGGCCGAATCCATTATCCCCCAGGCACTACCACCTGTCAGTCGTAATGCCGCGGTTCGTCCGGCTCACCAGTGGGTGCCGGGGACCCAGCGGGCGGCGCGGCGCAGGGCGCTGCCGGTGGCCTTGCGGGCCGCGGACTTCGGCTTCGGATCCGGTTGGGGGACCAGGACTTCCGCGGTTTCGGCCACCTCGACCGCTTCGCCCTTGGCGGCGGGGGAGTCGGGGAGGGCGCGGTAGTAGCGGTGCAGGATGCGGTCGCGGAGTTTGGGGGTGAGCAGGGCGCCGTATTCGGCGAAGGTGCCGAGCGGGACGTCGATGCGCTTGGGGCGCTCGGTGAGCGCGCGCACGATGGTGGCCGCGGCCCACTCCGGTGACTCCGACGGGCCCTGGTCGCCGCTCGGGGCGATCATCGGGGTGCGCACCAGCGGCATGTGGATGGTGGTGAAAGTGACGCCGTCGGCGAGGGTTTCGACGGCGGCGACCTCGGTGAACTTGTCCAGCGCCGCCTTGCTGGCGAGATAGGCGGAAAAGCGCGGGGTGGCGACCTGTACGCCGGCGCTGGAGATGTTGACGATGTGGCCGAAGCCGCGCTCGCGCATCTGCGGCAGCAGCGCCAGCGTCATCCGCAGCGCGCCGAAGTAGTTGACCGCCATGGTGCGTTCGAAGTCGTGCATGCGGTCGGTGGACCGGTGGATGGCGCGCCGGATGGAGCGGCCCGCGTTGTTCACCAGCATGTCGACGTGGCCGTGTTGATCGAGGATCGCCTTCACCGTCGCGTCGACGGATTCGGCGTCGGTCACGTCGCACTGATATCCGTGCGCCCGGCCGCCCGCGTCGACGATCTCGGCGACCACGCCCGCCAGTTCGTCGCCGCGGCGGGCGAGGAGGAAGACGACCGCGCCCTTGTCGGCGACCGCCAGCGCGGCGGCGCGGCCGATCCCGGACGACGCGCCCGTGATCACGACATGACTGCCGGTCAGCTCGCGCCGCCGCCGACCGCGACGACCCTGTTCACCGGGAGAAACCTGTGCCATCACTGCTCCTTTGCAGCTCGTTCCCTCGAACTTACTCCAAAGTAAGTTTCGGGACCAGACCCCGGGAAAAACTCGAAAATATGTTCGAACACCTCTCGCCAATGTTCGAACGTATGTGCGATACTGGGACCCATGGCGGACGATCGGATGGCGGATATCTATGCCGCGGTGCGGCTCGGCGGTGGCGACCCGGAGGCGGCGCGCACGGCGCTGACCAGGCTCTGGGACGAGATAGGGGAAGGCGGCGACCCGTTGCATCGCTGCGTGATCGCGCATCACCTGGCGGATGTGCAGGAGCTCGCGGAGGGCGCGCTGCTCTGGGATCAGCGGGCGCTGGCCGCGGTGTTCGGGCCGGGTGTCCCGCTCGACGAGGGGCTGCGCGGATTCCTGCCCTCGCTGTATCTGAATCTGGCCGACAGTCACCGCCGCGTCGGCGATTTCGACATGGCGCGGATGCAGCTCGCCATCGCGCGCGGGCACCTGGACGTGCTCGCCAACGACGCCTACGGCGCGGTGATCCGCTCCGGTATGGGGCATGTGGAGTCCGCGCTGGAATCGCGGTCGGTGGAGCGGTTGCCCGTGAGTTGAGGGGTCGGGCAAACGTGGTCGAGCGGGAGGTGGACGTGATGCGGGGGTCGTGAGAGGAGTGGGCCCGTGGGCTGGAGCAACGGTCCGCCGACCTGGTCGGAACTGGAGCGGGTGCTCTCGGGCAAGCCGAGCCGCCGTCCCGCCGAGGAGATGCATCCGGGCGACGGCGGCGACAGCCCGGCGTGGTCGCGCAAACGCGGTGCCTACGAAGCGGATTCGAGCGCGTCGCCGATCGGGCCGACGGTGCCCTTTGCCGAGCTGCACGCGCACTCGGCCTACAGCTTCCTCGACGGTGCCAGTCAGCCGGAGGAACTGGTGGAGGAGGCGGTACGCCTGGGGCTGGAGGCGCTCGCGCTCACCGATCACAACGGGTTCTACGGGACCGTCCGGTTCGCCGAGGCGGCCAGGGAATGGGGAATGCCAACGGTTTTCGGTGCCGAACTGTCACTGGGAACCGATGCGGAGGCGGCGCCGGGCCGAGGGGTTGCGGTCCGGCGCCGTTCTGTTCCCCGCGGTGGCCTGCGCCACGACATCGCGGGATCGCGGCCGACAGCGACGCCGTCGGTCATGCCGGTGCCCCGGATTCGGTGCCGCGCACCGGCTCTCCCGATCCGGACGGCCCGCACCTGCTGGTGCTGGCGCGCGGTCAGGAAGGCTATCGGCGGCTCTCCAGGGAGATGGCCGCCGCGCACATGGCGGCGGGGGAGAAGGGCGTACTGCGCTACGACCTCGACACGCTCACCGCGTCGGCGGGCGGGCACTGGCACATTCTCACCGGCTGCCGGAAGGGACATCTGCGCTCCGCGCTGGAACACGACCTGCGCGAGGGAGCCACCCGGCTGCCGAAAGCCGAAGCGGCGCTGCGTGATCTGATCGAGCGCTTCGGCGCCGACCGGGTGAGCGTGGAACTCACCCACCACGGCATCGCCACCGACGACGAACGCAACGGGTATCTGCGCGCGCTCGCCGACCGGCTCGGCCTGCCGGTGGTGGCCACCACCGGCGCGCATTTCGCCGGACCCGCCCAGCGCCGCCGGGCGATGGCGCTGGCCGCGATCCGCGCCAGGAGCAGTCTCGACGAGCTGGCCGGCTGGCTCGCGCCGACCGGTGGCGCGCACCTGCGCTCCGGCGCGGAGATGTCGCGGCTGTTCGCCGACAGCCCGCACGCGGTGTCCAACGCGGTCGAGCTGGCCCGGGAATGCGCCTTCGACCTGCGTTTGATCGCCCCGAAGCTGCCGCCGTTCGAGGTGCCGCGCGGCCACGACGAGAACTCGTGGCTGCGCGAACTCGCCTATCGCGGCGCGGCCGAGCGCTACGGTCCGCGCGAGCGCAACCCGCGGGCGTACCGGCAGATCGAGCACGAGCTCGCGGTGATCGAGAAGATGACCTTCCCCGGCTACTTCCTGGTGGTGCACGACATCGTCCGGTTCTGCCAGGACAACGACATCCTGTGCCAGGGCCGGGGTTCGGCGGCCAACTCCGCGGTCTGCTACGCCATCGGCATCACCAATGTCGACCCGGTGGGCAACAAGCTGCTGTTCGAACGGTTCCTCTCACCGGAACGCGACGGCCCGCCCGACATCGACGTCGACATCGAGTCGGACCGGCGCGAGGAGGCCATCCAGCACGTCTACGCCAAGTACGGCCGCGACTACGCCGCGCAGGTGGCGAACGTGATCACCTATCGCGGCAAGTCCTCGGTGCGCGACGCCGCCCGGGCGCTGGGCTTCTCGCCGGGTCAGCAGGACGCCTGGAGCAAGCAGGTGAGCCGCTGGTCGGGGGTGGCGGCCGAGACCGGCACCGACATCCCGGCCCCGGTGCTCGAGCTCGCGGGCGAACTCGACGGCCTGCCCCGGCACCTGGGCATCCACTCCGGCGGCATGGTGATCTGCGACCGGCCGATCGCCGACGTGTGCCCGGTGGAATGGGCGCGCATGGCCGGGCGCAGTGTCCTGCAATGGGACAAGGACGACTGCGCCGCGGTCGGCCTGGTGAAGTTCGACCTGCTCGGCCTCGGCATGCTCTCGGCGCTGCACTACATGATCGATCTGGTGCGCGAGCACAAGGGCGAGACGGTCCGGTTGCACGCCCTCGACCTCGCCGAACCCGGTGTCTACGAGATGCTCTCGCGGGCCGATTCGATCGGGGTGTTCCAGGTGGAATCGCGCGCGCAGATGGCCACCCTGCCCCGGCTGAAGCCACGCAACTTCTACGACCTGGTGGTGGAGGTGGCGCTGATCCGGCCCGGGCCCATCCAGGGCGGATCGGTGCACCCGTTCATCCGCAGGCGCAACAAGCTGGAGCCGGTCACCTACGACCATCCGGCACTGGAGAGTTCGCTCGAACGCACCCTCGGGGTGCCGCTGTTCCAGGAACAGCTGATGCAGATGGCCGTTGACGTCGCCGGATTCACCCCCGCCGAGGCCGACCAGCTGCGCCGCGCGATGGGCTCCAAACGCTCACCGGAGAAGATGGAACGGCTCAAGGATCGCCTCTACCAGGGCATGCGTGACCTGCACGGCATCACCGGCGAGGTCGCCGACCGCATCTACGAGAAGCTCTACGCCTTCGCCAATTTCGGTTTCCCGGAGAGTCATTCGCAGAGCTTCGCCTCGATCGTGTTCTATTCGGCCTGGTTCAAGCTGCACCATCCGGCCGCGTTCTGCGCCGGACTGCTGCGCGCCCAGCCGATGGGCTTCTACTCGCCGCAGTCGCTGGTCGCCGACGCGCGCAGGCACGGTGTGCGCGTCCACGGCCCCGACATCAACGCGAGCCTGGCCGAGGCGACCCTGGAGAACGTGGGTACCGAGATCCGGCTCGGGCTGGCCGGTGTCCGCCACATCGGCGACGATCTCGCCGACCGGATCGTCGCCGAGCGGGCCGCCGCGGGGGCGTACACCTCGATGCTCGACCTGACCGGTCGCGTGGAACTGACTGTCGCGCAAGCGGAATCGCTGGCCACGGCGGGTGCGCTGGACGCGCTGGTCGATACCGGCCCCGGCTCGGGCCATGCCGACGCGGCGGGTGAGGCCGGTCGCGGGAGCGATGTTCGCCGTGCCGCCGGGGCGAGGGCGGGGGTGCCCGACGTCGGCCGTGGCAGCAGTGTGCGCCGGGCCGCGCTGTGGGCGGCTGGTGCCGCGGCGGGCGAGCGTCCGCATCTGCTGCCCGGCACCGGTCCGGCGACGCTCGCTCCGTCGCTGCCCGGGATGAGCGCGCTCGAACTCGCCGCCGCCGATGTGTGGGCCAGCGGTATCTCACCCGGCAGCTACCCCACCGAATTCCTGCGCGCGCACCTGGATTCGCTCGGCGTGGTCCCGGCCGCCGACCTGCTGCTGGTCGAGGACGGCACCCGGATCCTGGTCGCCGGCGCCGTCACCCACCGGCAGCGTCCCGCCACCGCGGCGGGCGTCACCTTCCTGAACCTGGAGGACGAGACCGGCATGGTCAATGTCGTCTGCTCGGTCGGGCTCTGGACGCGCTACCGCCGCCTGGCGCAGAGCGCGACCGCCCTGCTGATCCGGGGGCGCGTCCAGAACGCCGAGGGCGCGGCCAGCGTGCTCGCCGACCACCTCGAACACCTCGACCTCACCATCGTCGCCCGCTCCCGCGACTTCCGCTGACCGCCGCGAAATCGTTGCCGGACTTCCGGGAACCGCTGCGGTATCAAGGAAGTGGGACCTGGATCGTGGGGGCCACCATGACGAACTCCGAGCCGAACCGGCTCGCCGTGACCTACCGGCGCGGTGCGCGATGGGCGCTGGCGGAACTGGTGGCCTCACTACCGTCGATCGTGCTGAGCGCGGTCCTGCTGGCGGAAGTCGCCGCGCTGCTCGCGAATTGGTTCGCGGTGGTGGTCCTCGTGCTGTGGGCGGGCTCGGGTCCGGCGCTGCTGGCCTGGCGGCGGATCGCGCTGGGTGCGATGGCGCAGTGGTCGGCCGGTCATCTGCCCGACGAGAACGAACGGGTCACGGCGGCATGGGCTTCCGTGCTCGCGAGCGCCGGACTGCCCGCCGACGGCGTCTCGGTGTGGGTGATCGAATCCGCGACCGTCAACGGCGCGGTGCACACCGGTGGGCACGTCACCGTCACCCGGCACGCGGTCGAGGTGTTCACCCGCCGCCAGCTCGAAGCGCTGCTCGCGCACGAACTCGGGCACCGGTTGCAGGGCACCGCGACCTGGCGCTCGCTGGTCCGCTGGTACGCGCGGCCGTTCGAATGCCTGGTCCGCCTGGTGTTCGCCCCGGCCGACCTGCTCATGGGGTGGGCCGTGCCCCGGCTGTCCGCGTTCGCCGACCGGGTGCTCGCGGCGCTGCGCTACTCCTACCTCGGCCTGGTGGTCGCGACCGCCCTGCTCGCGGGTCCGGCCGTCCTGGCCTACGGCACCGCCGCCTGCCTCGGCTTCGCCGCGCTCGCCCTCCTGCTCGGCCCCTGGCCCGCGGCGCTGGCCACCACCCTGGCCGCCGCCCAGTTACTGCTGCGCCCCCAGCTGTGGCAGCACGGCGAATACCTCGCCGACCGTGTCGTCGTCGACCTCGGCTACCTCGACGACTTCCGCGTCGTCCTGCGCGTCCTCCACCACCGCGCCGAAGCCCCCGGCCCCACCGAACCCCCGACCCTCCTCGCCACCCACCCTGCCCCTCATTCCCGCCTGAGCGCCGCCGAACAGTACGCCCGCACCCGCTGACCCGGGGTCATGGCGCGCAGGTGGCCCCGTGGGGCGGGTCGGCGGATTACGCTGCGAGCATGCGCAAGCTTGCCGTGGTGATGATCGGGGTGCTCGGGCTGGTGTTCGTGGCCGGGTGTGGGGACGACGGGGAGAGCGCGGCCGACCGTGCGTCCACGCCGATGATGTCGGGGCCGGCCCCGGCGATCGCACCCGGGTTCCGGGAGGGGGCGCCGTCGAAAGAGGGTCCGGCGCCCGCGGATTCGGCGAATCGGAAAGAGGTGATCACCGGCTCGGTGGACATCACCTCCGACGATCCGATCGGGGGCGCGGCGAGCGTCGCCGAGCAGGTGCGGGCCATGAACGGCCGGATCGACAGCCGCACCGAACAACCCGGCTCCGAGGACCGCACGCCGCGCGCGGTGCTCACCGTGCGGGTGCCCGCGGACAAGACCGACGCCTTCATCACCGGGCTCGGCGGGATCGGCACCGTCACCGAGGTCAGCACCAACCGCGACGACGTCACCATGCAGTGGGAGGACCTCGACGCCCGCATCCGCGCCCTGCAGGCCTCGGTCGACCGCTTGCGCGCGCTCATCGCGGGCGCCACCAACACCGCCGACCTGATCGCCGCCGAGGAAGCGCTGTCGAGCAGGCAGGGCGAACTCGACAGCCTCACCGCGCAGAAGCGCTCGCTCGACGACCAGGTGGCGCTGTCCACCCTCACCATCACCCTGACCGCCGCCGACAAGCACGCCCCGGGCGACCCGGACAATTTCTGGGACGGCATCGTCGCCGGCTGGAACTCGCTGATCGACTGGCTGCAGGACGCGATCGTGTTCACCGGCAAGGCGCTGCCGTGGCTGGGCTTCGCCGCCGTGCTCGGCGGGGTGATCTGGTTGGTGCTGCGGACCGCGCTGCGCGGTCGCCGGACCTCGCCGAAAACCGTTGCGGCCGCGACCGGCTCGTCGACCGCGCGTCCCGCGAAGGAGGAACCCGCCGATGCCGACGGTCCGGGCGACGATCAAACCCAACAGCCGTAAGGGCCCGCTGGTCGAGACCGCCGAGGACGGCACGCTCACCCTCTACGTCCGCGCCCCCGCCGTCGAGGGCAAAGCCAACAAGGCCGCCATCGCACTGCTCGCCGACCACTTCGGCGTCGCCAAGTCTGCGGTGCGCCTGACCGCAGGCGCCACCTCCCGCTTCAAGCGCTTCGACATCGACGATTGACTCAGTCGATCACTTCGACCCGGCACGGCAATCCCGGTGCCTTACTCAGTCGCGCGTCGCTGGTGAGCAGCGGCACATCGAGTCGCGCCGCGAGCGCGGCATAAAGGCCGTCGTAGAACGTGATCGTGTGGCGGAGCAGCCACGCCTGCTCGCTGAGCCAGCCCTGGTGGGCATATCGCCGATCGACCATCGTCGCCAGCATCCGCAGGCCGATCGTCGCGGTCTCGGGGTCGACCAGGCCCTTGCGCTCATGGCGACGCAGCACATTGCCGACCTCCGCATCGATGAGATGCGGCGCGTGGCAGGTGCTGGTCTCGATCAACCGCCCGACGGCGATGCCGACGGCGTCCTTGCGCAGCAGCGCTGTCGAGGCGGCCGACCCGTCGAGTACGTACTCGTCACTCGCCACGGGCGTCGTCCAACGCGCTCAGGATCGACTCGCGGTCGGCGCCTGCGCTCGAATCACGTTCCAGTGCTTCGCGAACAGCCGCCAACGCCTCTGTCTTCGACCGTCGACGAGCGGCGGCGATCAACTCCCGTCGCATGTACGCCTGCAACGACATGCCCTCGGCTTCGGCGCGTCGGCGGAACACCTCGGCGTCCTCGTCGGGGATGTCCCGGATCTGGATGGTAGCCATAGCGCTATTTTAGCGCTGAAATAGCGCCGCTATCTAGACCGCGCCGGGGAAGCCGAGTTGGCGCCAGGCCTCGTAGACCGCGACGGCGGCGGCGTTGGACAGGTTCATCGAGCGGCGGCCGGGCAGCATCGGGATGCGGACCTGGTCGGTGATCGCGGGGTCGGCCAGCACGTGCTCGGGCAGGCCGGTGGGTTCGGTGCCGAACAGCAGGGCGTCGTTGTCGCGGTAGGCGATGTCGGTGAACCGGGTGCTCGCCTGGGTGGTGAACGCGAAGACCCGGCCCGGGTCGATCGCCGTCAGCGCCGTCGCCAGATCGGGATGCACGGTGACCACCGCGAGGTCGTGATAGTCCAGCCCCGCCCGCCGCAGCTTCGACTCCGACAGGTCGAAGCCGAGCGGCTCGATCAGATGCAGCGCGCACCCCGTCCCCGCGGCCAACCGGATCGCGTTGCCGGTGTTGGGCGGAATCACCGGCTCGTGAAAGATCAGATGCAGCACAGCCGACCACTCTGTCATGTCACCCCGGTCCGGCCCCGATCGGGCGCGGCCCGCCCGCGCCGGGGCCGCGTCTGGAACAATCGGGGCCGTGAACAAGGCGGAGACGACCGGCAAGCACCGGGTGGTGCGGTTGAGCGCGGGGGAGCAGTACCTGCGCAGTCACCTGCCGATGACCGTGGTGAGCGCCCTGATCCTGGTCGCTGTCGTGTTCGTGGCCTGGGATCGGTGGCGGCGTGGCGCGATCATCTTCGGCAGCGCGGCGCTGGTCGCCGCCGCGTTCCGGCTGTGCCTTCCGACGGTGCAGGTGGGCCTGCTCGCGGTCCGCAGCCGGCCGTTCGACGTGGCCACCCTGACCGCCCTCGGCAGCGCCATCGTCTTCCTCGCCGCCACCATCAACACCCTCGGGGTCAGCTGAGCGCCGGGTAGCGCTCGGCGAAGACGGTCAGCTCTCGCGGCCTGCGGCCGGGGTGCGGCGGGGTGTCCGCGGCGTGGCCGACGGTGACCATGACCGCGATCGCCAGGTCGGTGTCCGCGTCGATGCCGATCGCCTGCTTCACGCGCTGCGCGTCCCAGCCGTTCATCGGCGCCGAGGCCAGGCCGAGTCCCGTGGCGGCGAGCATCACGTAGGTGGCCGCGATCATCGCGTTCTTCACCGCGTTCTCCCGTAGCAGCCCGCGTTCCCGCAGCGAGTGGTACTCGGCGCGGGCGTCGAACTGCGCCAGGAACTGCTCGTTCCACGCCCCGCTGTTCACCGCCTGCTCGGCGATGTCGGTATTGGCCGCGGTCCAGGCCGCCGGATCGGCCACGAACACCAGAACCGCGGGCGCCTCCAGCGGCTGCGGCTGCCCGAAGGCCGCCTCCGACAGCGCTTTACGCCCTTCCATGCTGGTGACCACCACGATCGACCGGTCCTGCATGTTCCACGCGCTGGGCGCCTGGACCGTCAGATCGAGCAGTTCGGCGAGGAGTTCGGGCGCGATGGGTTCGGGCCGGTAGTGACGCACGGTGCGGCGCGTGCGGATGGCTTCGGTGACCGAGAGTGTCTGCGTTGTCATGATTCCTACTATCGGAGAGTCGCTCTCTTTCGGGAAGTAGGCACCTTTTTGTGCGTTAGACTCGGCCGGGTGCGCACGATTCACGAAGCCACCGGACTACCCGCCGACGTCTACTCGGCCAGATGCCCCACCCGCGAGGTCCTCGACCACATCGCGGGCAAGTGGACGGTGCTGATCGTGGACGCGCTGGCCGACGGCACCCTGCGCTACACCGACCTGCGCCGGCGCATCGACGGCATCTCCCAGAAGATGCTCACCCAGACCCTGCGCGGGCTCGAGCGCGACGGATTCGTCACGCGCACGGTCTATCCCACGGTTCCGCCGCGGGTCGACTACGCCCTCACCGATCTCGGGCACAGCCTGCGCGAGCCGATCACGGCGCTGCGGGAATGGGTGGAGGTCAACATCAATCGCATCGAGCGGGCGCGGGCCGCGCAGTCGTCCTGACGCCGCGCACGGGGTCGTGCGCGGCGATCGGTGTGGGTCAGGCTGATTCGGCGATGCGGTCGCGGTGCTCCCACAGGCTGCGGCTGCCCTGGCTGCCGTACAGCTCGCGGGCGCGAGCGGGGGTGATCGTCGACGGGTCGGCCGGTGGGGTCGGGTCGGCGTGCGCGGCGAAGATGGCGCCGGTCATCGGGGCGATGTAGCGGGCCGCGGCGATCAGGAGGGTGTTGTCGCGGCGGGCGGCGGTCCACGAGACGAGCCGCGCGGGAATCCGGACGAGCGGGTCGACGACGCGCGGCACCGCGAAGCGGCCCAGCTCGCGCATCCACAGCGGCAGCGTGGGGATGGTGGCCAGGGACAGCAGCCTGCTGCCGACCGCGAAATGCCAGCCCTTGCTCGGCGGGGTCCACAGCAGGTAGTGCATGCCCTCGATCGCGCGCTCGGAGACGCACAGGGTCGGCCGGACCCGGTCGAAATAGGCGTGCACCCCGGCGCGGTCGCGCGGGATGTCCGACGGTTTGCAGGTCTGCAGCTCCGCCGCGATCGCGCACTCGGCCCAGTAGCGGTCCTCCTCGGCGGCGCTCAGCGGCCCCGGCCCGTACATCTCGTAGGCCTTGAGGACCGAATGCCAGCCGGTGAGGTGGATCCACAGCTGGGAGTCGGGATTGTTGGCGCTGTAGCGCTTGCCGCTGATCGGTTCGATGCCGGTCATCGGCGCGTGCACCTTCATCAGGTGCTCGGCGGCCTGGATGGCGGTGCGGCCGTCACCGAGGGCGACCAGCACGAAGTAGGACAGCGTGTGGTCGAGGCGGGTGGCCGGGTTGTCGTAGATCCCCTGGGAGTCCGCGACGGCGGCGGTCAGGAACGGATCGAAGTGTTCGAGGGTGACCGCGCGCTGGAAGCCGATCAGCGCGGTGGGCGAGCCCCACACCTTCCAGCTGGGCGAGTCCGGCCCGAAGAAGCCGTAGTCGTCGCGGCGCAGGGTGGACGGGTCGAAAGCCATGCACGTGCTCCTTTGCAGTGCCGAGGCGAACCTCGAAGGTGAATACAACGCCACCGTAGCAATTACGCGAATCGAATACAACGGTTGCGTAGGATTGATGCCGGGAATCCACCGGCGGGGTATCGTCCAGGTGACGACAGGAGGTGCGGGCGTGACCGCGACGCAGGAGCAACGGCCGCGGCGCCGCTACGCCCCGCGCCTGCCGCCGCGGGAGCGGCGCGCCCAGCTGCTCGACGCCGCGTTCACCGTGCTCGGCCGGATGGAACTGCACGAGCTGAGCATGGAGGCCGTCGCCCAGGAGGCCGGCGTCGGAAAACCGGTGCTGTACACGGTGTTCAAGACCCGCGCCGAACTCGTCGAGGCGCTGCTGGAACGGGAACGCGAACGCGGGCTCGACCAGATCGCGGAAACCCTGCCCGCGGACCTGCTCGACACCGACCCGATCGCGGCGGCCTCGGCCACGGTCGAGGCGTTCGTCGGAGTGGCGCTGGCGAACCCCACCCGCTGGCGGCTGATCCTGGCGACGCCGTCGAGCGCGCCCGACGAATACCGCGCGGCCCTGCGCGCGGCCAGGGCCGATATCCTCGCCCGCGCCGAATCGCTGGTCCGCGTCGGGATCGCGATGTCACCGCGCTGGGCGTCGATGGACGCGGGACTGCTGGCGAACTCCACCCTCACCGTCGCCGAGATGCTCGGCAGGCTGGCCGTCAGCGAGCCCGCGGAATATCCGCGCGAACGGCTACAGGACTACGTGCGCTCGATCGTCACGCTGCTGGCGGGTACCGGCGGAGACTGAGGTTCAGCGGTTCTCGCGGGCCAGCCGCATGGTCTCGGTGAGCAGCTTGGACACCGCGGCGGCCTCGGTGAGGAAGCCGTCGTGGCCGTCGCGGGAGTGCACGATCTCGAGTCCGGCGCAGCCGGGCAGATGCTCGGCCAGCTCGGCCTGGGTGTGCAGGGGGTAGAGCCGGTCGGAGTCGACACCGCCCACCACCACGGGCACCGGCGTGGAGGCCAGGGCCGCCGCGATGCCGCCGCGGCCGCGGCCGATGTCGTGCCGGTTCATGGTCTCGCTGAGCAGCACATAGGTGGCCGGGTCGAAGCGCTGCACCAGCTTCTCGGCCTGGTGCTCGAGGTAGCTCTGCACCGCGTAGCGGCCGCCGGTCCACGGATCCTCGTCGCCCTGGGGCTGATTGGTGAAGCGGTGGTCCAGCTCGCCCTCGGTGCGGTAGGTCAGGTGCGCGATCCGGCGGGCCAGGCCCATGCCGGTCATCGGCGCGCGGCCGGTGCCGTGATAGTCGCCGCCCTGCCAGTCGGGGTCGGCCGTGATGACGGCCATCTGGGTGGTCTGGGTGCCGATCTGGTCGGCGGTGGCGCGCGCGCCGACGGCGAGCACCAGCGCGGCGGACACCCGCTGCGGCTGCCCGACGATCCACTCCAGCACCCGCATGCCACCCATCGACCCGCCGACGACGGCGGCCAGCCGCTCGACCCCGATCAGGTCGAGCAGCTGCGCCTCGGCGTTCACCTGGTCGCGGATGGTCAGGTCGGGAAAGCGCGAACCCCACGGCGCGCCGTCGGGCGCGGGCGTGGACGGCCCGGTGCTGCCCTTACAGCCGCCGAGCACATTGGTCGCGACGACACACCATTCGTCGGTGTCGATCGGCGCGCCGGGCCCGACCATGCCCTCCCACCAGCCGGGCTGGGCGTTGTCCGCGCTCGCGATGACATGGGAGTCACCGGTGAGCGCGTGCTCGACCAGCACCACGTTGTCGAGGGTGGGCGAGAGCTCGCCCCAGCGCTGCACCGCCAGCCGCACATCGGGGACGACGGCGCCGTTCTCCAGCGCCACATCCCCGATGGCGACCACGCCGAGTCGCCCGTCCGGCGGTGGCAGCAGGGCCACTCCGGTCGCGGGACGGGTGATCGGCGATTCGGTGCTCACAGTCACGTGTTCGCCGCCGCGAATCCGGCGCGCAGATCCGCCAGGATGTCGTCGATTCCCTCGATGCCGACGGCGAGCCGGACCAGCCCCGGGGTGACGCCGGAGGCCAGCTGCTCCTCGGGCGTCAACTGCGAGTGCGTGGTGGACGCCGGGTGAATCACGAGAGAACGCACATCACCGATGTTAGCGACATGGCTGTGGAGGCTGAGAGCGTCCACGAACTTCTTGCCCGCATCGACACCGCCCGCCAGTTCGAACGAGACGATCGCGCCCGCGCCCTTGGGCGCCAGCTGCTTGATCCGCGCGTGCCACGGCGAGGTCTCCAGCCCGGCGTAGTGCACCGCGTCGACGCCCGGCTGCTCGGCCACGAACTTCGCCACCGCCTCGGCGTTGGCCACGTGCCGCTCGACCCGCAGGCTCAGCGTCTCGATGCCCTGCGCGATGAGGAAGGCGTTGAACGGCGAGACCGCCGCGCCCAGGTCGCGCAGCAGCTGCACGCGGGCCTTGAGCGCGAACGCGGGCGCGCCGAGGTCGGCGAAGACCGCGCCGTGGTAGCTCGGGTCGGGCTCGGTGAAACCGGGGAAGCGGGCGTTGCCGTCGGCGTCGCGCACGGTCCAGTCGAAGGTGCCACCGTCGACGATCACACCCGCGACCGCCGCGCCGTGGCCGCCGAGGTACTTCGTCGCCGAGTGCACGACGATGTCGGCGCCGTGGGCCAGCGGCTGGATCAGGTACGGGGTCGCGACGGTGTTGTCGACGATCAGCGGGATGCCCGCGTTGTGCGCCACCTCGGCGATGCCGGGGATGTCGAACACCGCGCTGCTCGGGTTGGCGATGGTCTCGCCGTAGAAGGCCTTGGTGTTGGGCCGGATCGCGGCCTGCCACTGCGCCAGGTCGTCGGGATCCTCGACGAAGGACACCTCGATGCCGAGCTTGGGCAGCGAGTAGTGGAACAGGTTGTACGTGCCGCCGTAGAGGTGCGGGCTGGACACGATGTGGTCACCGGCGCTCGCCAGGTTCAGGATCGCGTAGGTCTCGGCGGCCTGGCCGGAGGCCAGCAGCAGCGCCGCGACGCCACCCTCGAGCGCGGCGACGCGCTGCTCGACCGCGTCCTGGGTGGGGTTCATGATCCGGGTGTAGATGTTGCCCGGCTCTGCCAGACCGAACAGCGCGGCGGCGTGATCGGTGTCGCGGAAGGTGTAGGAGGTGGTCTGGTAGATCGGCAGTGCCCGCGCGTTGGTGGTCGCGTCGGGAGCCTGGCCCGCGTGGATCTGCTTGGTCTCGAACGACCAGTTCTCGGGCAGGGCAGAGTCGGACATGTTTGTGCTCCAGGGTTGTTCGCCGGGGAATCGCGTCAGATGGGTTGGATCGACGGACAACAACACATGGGGGCCTCCTGCGGTGCGCGCTTGCCCTCGACCTTCGAGAGCCCGGTCATCACCCGGAGCACCCCACCGCAGCTGGAGGGTTGCCGACCAGCGAGCCGGGGCTTGGCGCTGGTACTCATGACCTTGCCGTCATGTTAACCGGCCGTCGTGTCCGCGCGGAAACTTCCCCCGGTTTCGTCGCCTGGATCACTGTCCCGTCGGTGTGCCGGGCGTCGGCGTGTCGGTGTCCGGCGGCGCACCGCAGATGCGGCGGAGCTCGTGATACGCCCGCAGGATGGCGGTCCTGGTGACCTGCGCGGCGGCCTGCGGTGTCGAGCTCAGCAGCGCGTCCTCGACGCCGACCAGCGACAGATGGCACAGCATCTGCCAGGTGCCCGCCACCAGCCGCACCGAGAAGTCCTCCGCGCCGGTCCCCATCCGCTCGGCCAGCTCGGCGCACACCGCGACGTTCTTCTTCTCCGCGTACTCGAGCGCGCGGGCGTTCACGGCCTGGCTGGTTCGCATGATCCGCTGCATCTGCAGGAACTGGCGCAGGAAGCGCACGCCGTCCGCGTCGGCCTCGGCGTCGACCACGTGCAGATAGGCGCCGCACAGCGCCCGCAGTTCGTTGCCGGTGCGCGGCTGCCGGGCCAGCGCGCTCGCCACGGAGATACCGAAGTCGTCGATGGGCGCGAGGACGATGTCCTCCTTCATCGGGAAGTACCGGTTGACCGTGCGGGGGGAGACGTCGGCGCCGGCGGCGATCTGCTCGACCGTCGTCGCGTCGAATCCCTGGGTGTCGCACAGGCTCAGCCCGATGTCGACGATCGCGGCCCTGGTCTGCTGCTTCTTGCGTTCCCGCAGGCCAGGGGTCTGGCGGGCGGGAGGCGCGGCCGGGTCGGTCGTCCGGTCCGCGCTGATCGGAGGGGTCGAGTCCAGCATCTGTCCAGCTTACCGTCCAGTCTGTCCACTTACGTCAAATGGCGCAGTCAGACATTTTGCTCTTGACGCCAATTGTCTCACGGTGCCAGGATTGTGCCGAGCCTTCGAGTGACTAGGAGTCCGCGGTGACCGGCACCGAGACAGACGCGAAAACAACTGAGAAACAACAGGATTCGAGACGATGGTGGGCGCTGGCCGTGCTCGCCTCCGCGCAGCTGATGGTGATCCTCGACGCCACCGTCGTGACGATCGCGCTGCCGTTCGCCCAGAAAGACCTCGGCATCAGCGAGGGTGACAAACAGTGGGCGCTCACCGCCTACACGCTGATCTTCGGCGGTCTGCTGCTGCTCGGCGGCCGGATGGCCGACTACCTCGGGCGCAGGCGGATCTTCTTGATCGGCCTGGTCGGCTTCGCCGCCGCGTCGGCACTGGCCGGACTGGCCCAGGACGGGTTGCAGCTGTTCCTCGGCCGCGGTCTGCAGGGCGCGTTCGCCGCGCTGCTGGCACCCTCGGCGCTGTCGCTGCTGTCGGTGACGTTCACCGACGTGAAGGAGCGGGCCCGCGCGTTCGCGGTCTTCGCCGGCATCTCGGCGGGCGGTGTCGCGTTCGGATTGATCGTGGGCGGCGCGCTCACCGAGTACGTGTCGTGGCGCTGGACGCTGCTGATGAACACTCCGGTGGCGATCGTCGCGCTGCTCGGCGCGCTGGCGGTGATCGTGCGCGACGTGCCGGTCCCGCGGGTCGGCGGGTACGACCTGCCGGGGGCCGTCACCGTGACGCTGGGTCTGGTGTCGATCGTGTACGGATTCAGCCGGGCCGCCGAGGACGGCTGGCTCGCGGGCAGCACGCTGGGCCTGCTGGGCGTGGGTTTCGCGCTGCTGATCGCGTTCGTCGTCATCGAGGCGCGCACGGCGAATCCGCTCCTGCCGCTGCGCATTCCGGGCGAGATCAACCGGGGCGGCGCCTTGCTGGCCGCGCTGCTGATCCCGATCGCCATGTTCGCGATGTTCCTGTTCCTGAGCTTCTACTACCAGAACACGCTGGGCTATTCGCCACTGAAGGCGGGCATCGCGTTCCTGCCGTTCCCGGTGGGCATCGCGGTCTCGGCCGGTGTCACCAGCGCGCTGATGCCCAAGCTCGGGCCGCGCCCGCTCATGGTCGTCGGCGCGCTGCTCGGCACCGTCGGCCTGCTGTGGCTTGCTCAGCTCGGCTACGGCGACGGATACGCGCTGAGCGTGCTGCCCGCGCAGCTGCTCATCGCGCTCGGCATGGGGCCGCTGTTCGTCGGCATGCAGGCGGTGGCATTGCACCAGGTCGACGCCGAGGATTCCGGCGTGGCGAGCGCCCTGCTCAACGCCGCCCAGCAGGTCGGCGGGGCGGTCGGCACCGCGCTGCTGACGACGCTGTCGGTGCAGGCGGCCAAGGACTACGCGGCCGAGAACCCGGCCGTCGACCACCTGCTCGAGCGGGCCTCGATCCACAGCTACGACGTCGCGTTCTATGTCGGCGCCGGGTTCTTCCTGGTCGCCGCCGTGGTGATCGCGGTGATGATCAGGGACAAGCCGGAGAACTTGATCGAAGGCGACGAACACGCCACCCGGGTGCCGATCGCGGTCTGAGTTCGATCACCGGGCCCCGCATGCCGGTTTCGGCAGGCGGGGCCCGGGCGATCGCAAATCGTTCGCAAGTGGGCGCCAATCGGCCGCGGTCACGCTCTGTTCATGACTATCGAGACCGCCGACGAGGCGAACAACACCGCGGCCGCGCCGCATCCTGTCGACCGGGCGTCGAGCCCCGTCCCGCCGGGGAGTCGGGACCGGGGCCGCGCGGTGGTCCTCGCCGTGGGCGCGGCCCTGTGGGCGGCGGGCAACCTGATGCATCCGCTGGAACACGTCGAGTCCGCCGAGCAGGCGCCGACCTGGGCGGCCGCGCATCTCACCTTCGCCGTCGGCGCGGTGCTGATGGCCGTCGGGCTACCCGCGCTGGTCCGGGCGATCCGCAGGCCGGGCGACGCGGGGGCGGGCAGGATGCTCACCCTCGCGCACGGGTTGCTGTTCGCCGGGCTGGCGGTGGTGATCCCGATCGGGGCCTATCACGAGGTGTTCGTGAGCACCCATCTCGACCACCACGCCGCCGCCGAGATCTCCGACGCCTCGGCCGCCGTGCTCGCTCCGCTGTCGCTGGCATTGCTGCTCGGGTTCGTGCTGCTCGCGGTGTACGCGCTGATCCGGCCCGCCGCGGTGTTCGGCCGCTGGTCGGGCGTGCTGATCATCCTCGGGACGCTGTCGATGACGGTCGCGGCGATGGCGCCCGGGGTGCTGCCGGGCGCCGAGGGGTGGTGGATCATCCCGGGAACCGTCGCCCAGGGTGTGGCGATCGGCATCGCGGGGGTGCGTATCGCCAGGTAAATTGACCGCATCGAACACGAAGGACCGTACGGCGGCACGCCCGCCGTACGCATCGAGGTACTCGGCCCGTTGCGGGTCGAGGTGGGTGAGCGGCCCGCCGATCTGGGTGGACCGCGTCAGCGCGCGCTGCTGGCCCGCCTGGTCCTCGCGGGCGGCGAGGTGGTGTCGACCGATCGCCTGATCGACGACCTGTGGGCGGGCGACCCGCCGCCGAAGGCCCTCGGCGCCCTCCAGGCCCACATCTCCTACCTGCGCCGCGCCCTCGAACCCGATCGCCCGCCCCGCGCCCCCGCCACCGTGCTGATCTCCGAGGCGCCGGGGTACGCCCTGCGCCTCGACCGATCCGCCGTCGACGCCTGGCATTTCGAACGCCTGCTCGCCGACGCGGATCGCACCGATCCGGCCGAGCGCTACGGCGTGCTGGGCGACGCGCTGTCGTGCTGGCACGGCGAGCCGTACGCGCCGTTCGCGACCGCGCACTGGGTCACCCCGGAAGCCGCCCGCCTGCACGAACTCCGCCGCGTCGCCGTCGAACGCCGGGCCGAGGCAGCGCTGGTTCTCGGCCACCCCGACGAGGCCATGGCGCTGCTGCAGCCGCACGTCACCGATCATCCCGACCGCGAGAACGCCGCCCGCCTGCTGGCGCTCACCCTCTATCGCCTCGGCCGCCAACTCGACGCGCTCGCCACCCTGCGCCGGGTCCGCACCTATCTCGACACCGAATTCGGCGTCCTGCCAGGACCTGCCCTCGCCACGCTGGAAACCGCGATCCTGACCCACGCCCCGGAACTGGACCATCAGCCCCTGCCCGGCCCGTCCCGACCGGGCGGCCCCGCCCCGGCGAATCCGTCCGCCGAACTCGCACAGCCCGTTCACCCTCGGCCCCCGACGCGCGATGCCGACGTCCCCGGATCCGGAACCGCTACCGCACGATCGAGTGACCTTGCCCCGCAAGCGCATCGGTTCGCCACCGTCTCCCGGTCGGCCGACGGAACGGAAGATCCCGGTCGGCGCGCCGACGACCGTCCGACGGAAGCCGCGTGGCCTGCCGGTGGCGGGCGTAGCTCGGCGGCCGGTTCGGCGGAATCCGCGCGAGGTGCGGAAGCCGCGCGCCCTGCCGGTGGCGGGGGTAGTTCGGCGGCCGGTTCGGCGGAATCCGCGCGAGGTGCGGAAGCCGCGCGGCCTGCCGGTGGCGGGGGTAGTTCGGCGGCCGGTTCGGCAGAATCCGCGCGAGGTGCGGAAGCCGCGCGGCCTGCCGGTGGCGGGGGTAGTTCGGCGGCCGGTTCGGCAGAATCCGCGCGAGGTGCGGAAGCCGCGCGGCCTGCCGGTGGCGGGGGTAGCTCGTCGGCCGGTTCGGCGGAATCCGCGCGAGGTGCCGACGCTGATCCACGGCCGACCGCCGGCGTGGGTGCGATGCCGTCGGCCGATATCTCGGCGTCGGCCGGGCCGATCACTGATGCCCGTGGAGGACGGCCGACGTGGGGTCTGGGGGAGGCGGCACCGAAGACGCCGGCGGGCGCAGGCGTTGCGGGCGCCGGTGGCGCGAGTGCGGACGCGGCTGGGGGCGAGCGGGCGGATCCGGCGCCGGCCGGTGGCGGTTCGGATCGTCCCGGCGCACGGACGCGGTTCAGCACGGGGGCGGTCGGCTACGACGCCGAACGGCGGGCGTTGCTCGCCGAGGCGGCCGAGGTGGTGGCGCGCGGGCAGGCCAGGGTCGTGTGGCTGGAGGGGGAAGCGGGCGCGGGAAAGACGACCCAGGGCGACGCGCTGGCCCGGGCGCTGGCCGGGGACGGGTGGACCGTCGTCGGGGCCGCGTGCCCGGAGGTCGACGGCGCGCCCGCGGCGTGGGCCTGGATGCATCTGCTCGACGGGCTCGGCGCGGAGGTGCCGCCGGGGGAGCGGGACGCGGGTCCGTTCGGGATCGCGCGGGCTGTGGCGCTGGCGTGTGAGCGGCGGCTCGCCGACGGCCCGGTGCTGGTGATCCTCGAGGACGTGCACCGCGCCGACAGCGCGACCTTGCAGATCCTGCGGCAGCTGGTGGCGTGGCTGGCGAGTCGCCCGGTCCTGGTCCTGGTCACCGCGCGCGGGTCCGAGGCCGACGCGGGCGTGCGCGCCTCGGCGGCGGCGCTGGCGGCGGTGACGGGTCGTCGCCTGGAACTGGGCGGCCTCGATACCGCCGCGGTGCGTGCCGTCGCGGCCGCGGCCGGCCTGCGGACCGTCGACGACGACACCGCCGAACGGCTGCGCGCGCGGACCGGCGGTAATCCTCTGTTCGTCCGCGAGGTCGCCAAACTCGCCGCGGCGGTGGGCGATCTACACGCCGTGCCGGACGGCGTCCGCGACGTGCTCAGCCGGCGGATCGCCCGGCTGCCCGCCGGCGCAGCCCGCGCCCTGCGCCTGGCCGCCGTCTGGGGCGACGACATCGACTTCGACACCCTGCTCGAGCTGACCGCTGAGCCGGAGGACACCCTGATCGACTTGGTCGACACGGTCACCGTCGCCGGACTCGTCCGCATCGCGGGCACCGACCGCGTCACCTTCGCCCACGCCCTGATCCGCGACGCCGTCTACGGCGACATCCCCGCGCTGCGCCGCGCCCGCCTGCACTGGTCGGCCCTGGAACTGCTCGAACGCCGCACCGGCGTCAGCCAGGCCGACCTCGAATCCGACACCGCCACGGTCGACCTCGACGCCATGGCCCACCACGCCATCGCCGGCGCGGGCGCCGCGAACGCCACCCGCGCGCTGCGCTACGTCCTCGCCGCCGCCCGCAGGCGCACCGCCCGCCGCGCTCACCAGGACGCCGAGCCGCTGTGGCGCTCGGCCCTCGAATTGCACACGCGCGCGGGACACCTCGACGCCACGGCGCCGCGTGCGGACCGCCTGGCTGCCCTGTCGACGACCTGCGCGCTGGTCAATGCCCTCGCCTACGGCGGCAACGACGAACAGGCCCGCATCCTGCGCGCCGAAGCCCTGGCGACAGCCCGCACCCTCATGCCAGGCACCGACCAGCGCGCCGCCACCGCGCGCGGTGACGATGCCCAGACCATCACCACCGATCCTGTCGTCGAGGTCCTCACCTGCTGGCGCGCCCCGACGATCTGGACCAGCCGCGAACGCGGCCTTCCCGACCCCGGCCTGTGGGCCGAGCTGGCCGCCGCGTCGACGCGCACGACAGCGCCGGACCCGCGGATCCGGCTGCTCGTCGCCACCGCCTTCGAGGTCGTCGGCTTCGACAATCCGCACGCCTTCGCCTGCTCCGCCGAGGCCTTGCGTGCGGCGCGCGAGCTAGGTGACCCCGAATTGCTGTGCGCCGCACTCAATGCCAGAGCGTTCGTCGCGCTCGGTCCCGACCTGTGGCCGGAGCGCGGCGAGCTGGCCGACGAACTGCTGCGCGTGTCGACCGCGGCGGGCCTGCCGGAGTACCAGGCCGTCGCGCATTTCCTGCGCTTCCTGGTTGCCTCGGGTGCGGGCCGGCTCGTCGCCGCGCGGGCCGAGATCGCCAAGGCGCTCGACTGCGCCGAGGGCGGCCAGCTCGGCCCGCTGCTGGTCGTCTCCACCGCGCATCTGGCGGTGCTCGCCGTCCTGCGCGGTGACTTCGCGACCGCGCGGGCCATCGATGCCGACCTCAGCGCGAAGATGGTCGCGGCGGGTCACGCCAACGGCGCCGAACTGGTCCTGCTGGCCGAGATGATGACCGGGTGGGCGCTCGGCGACCTCGCGCCCGGCCTCGACGGTTACGCCGCGCTGAACGCGGCCGCACCGCACGCGCTCAGGCCCGCGTACATGCTGGCCCTGCTCGACGCCGGAGACACCGAGCGGGCCGCCGCGCTGCTCGGCGCGGGCACCCCGGTCCCGCGCGACTACTACTGGTGCGCGATGTCGGCGTTCGAGGCCAGGGTGGTCGCCCGGATCGGCACGGACGAGGCGGCCCGGCGGCTCTATCGGGACCTGCTGCCGAGAGCGGGCACGATCGCGGGGATGGACTCCGGGTCGGTCGCCTTCGGCCCGGTC
Source organism: Nocardia asteroides (assembly GCF_900637185.1). Lineage (NCBI taxonomy): Bacteria > Bacillati > Actinomycetota > Actinomycetes > Mycobacteriales > Nocardiaceae > Nocardia > Nocardia asteroides. The sequence goes on from NZ_LR134352.1 coordinate 1,866,251, forward strand.
GACACCGTCCTCGCCGAACTGGCCGACCGGCTGGGCGACCACGCCGCCGCGACCGCGCACCGCGCCGCGGCCGAGGACGTCCTCGCCGCCATCGCGACCGAACTGGCCGCGCTCGACGCCATCGGCGGCCCGTCACCAACTGCCATGGGCGGCCCGTCGCCGACCGCTACCGGCGGGCCGTCGCCGACCGCTTAGCCCGGCCGCCGACCACCGGCTCACCGCCCCGCCAGCACCCGCTCCCGACGGCGGTATCCGAAACCGAACACCGTCCGCATCACCCGCAACGGCAGTCCGCCCTCGGCCATGAGCTCGGCGAGTTCGGTCTGGGTGCCGACCGCGAGCATGCGTGGCAGCTCGAAACTCAGCACCGCGCCGCCTCGGGCCGCCGCCTCGACCGTCTCCCACTGCTCGATGGTCAGGTACTCGGTCACGATCGGGAAGACCGTCCGCTCCTCGTCGGCGATGTGCTCGTCGAGCACGGTGTGCAGCCGGGTCAACCGCTCGGCCAGAGTGGCGGCGGCCCCCGGGCGCCGGGCGACCAGGTCGGCGCAGAGGGTCCGGATCTCGGCCAGCGCCGGGTCGAGCTGGGCGTGGTCGTCGGTGAGCTCCCTGAGCTCGACCGCGTCGCCCGCCGCGGCGGTCAGCGTGGGCCAGAGCACCTCGTCCTCGACGCGGTGGTGATGGTGGATGGAGTCGCACAGCAGGCCCAGGTACTCGGTGAGCGCACGGGCCCGGCGGGGCGGGCACGCTGCCCCGGCGGCGGCGAGCTCGCCGGCGACCACGCCCAACCTGGCGGTATCGGCCAGCATTGCGCGATGGGCGAGGCGCATCCCTAGTAGGTTGGGAGTCGAGCGTATGTCGGTCATGACCCGACAGTGCGCCCCGTCACTTGCGACCCGTTTGCCGTCCGCTGGTGGGTGAAGTCCCGCACAGCGGGCCCTCCCATCGCGGTGAGGTAGGGGGCAGCAGTACGCTCGTCTTGTTTGCACCACACGTCCCGCAGACAACGCGGGGCATATACGTTGTCTGTTGGAACAGCTGGGGTCCGCTCACAAGCGTGTTCGCCTGGCCGTGCAATGAGGGCACCATCCTAGGAGGACACGAAGATCCATGTCCAAGATCAAGGTTGAAGGTACCGTCGTAGAACTCGACGGCGACGAGATGACCCGGATCATCTGGCAGTTCATCAAGGACAAGCTGATCCACCCGTATCTCGACGTGAACCTCGAGTACTACGACCTCGGCATCGAGTACCGCGACAAGACAGACGACCAGGTCACCGTCGACGCGGCCAATGCCATCAAGAAGCACGGCGTCGGCGTCAAGTGCGCCACCATCACCCCGGACGAAGCGCGGGTGAAGGAGTTCGGGCTCAAGAAGATGTGGCGCTCGCCCAACGGCACCATCCGGAACATCCTGGGTGGCACCATCTTCCGCGCGCCGATCATCATCTCCAACGTGCCCCGCCTGGTGCCCGGCTGGACCAAGCCGATCATCATCGGCCGTCACGCGTTCGGCGACCAGTACCGCGCCACCGACTTCAAGGTCTACGAGGCGGGCACCGTCACGCTGACCTTCACGCCGGAGGACGGCAGCGAGCCGATCGTGCACGAGGTCGTGAAGATGCCGGAAGACGGCGGCGTCGTCATGGGCATGTACAACTTCAAGAAGTCCATCGAGGACTTCGCGCGGGCCTCGTTCAACTACGGCCTGCAGCAGAACTACCCGGTGTACCTCTCCACGAAGAACACCATCCTCAAGGCCTACGACGGCATGTTCAAGGACACCTTCCAGGAAGTCTTCGACGCCGAGTTCAAGGCCGAGTTCGACGCGGCGGGCCTGACCTACGAGCACCGCCTGATCGACGACATGGTCGCCTCCTCCATGAAGTGGGAGGGCGGCTACGTCTGGGCGTGCAAGAACTACGACGGCGACGTGCAGTCCGACACCGTGGCGCAGGGCTTCGGCTCGCTGGGCCTGATGACCTCGGTGCTGCTCACCCCGGACGGCAAGACCTGTGAGGCCGAGGCCGCGCACGGCACCGTCACCCGGCACTACCGCCAGCACCAGCAGGGCAAGCCGACCTCGACCAACCCGATCGCGTCGATCTTCGCCTGGACCCGTGGTCTCGAGCACCGCGGCAAGCTGGACAACACCCCCGAGGTGATCGGCTTCGCGCAGGCGCTCGAGGATGTCGTCATCAAGACCGTCGAAGGCGGTCAGATGACCAAGGACCTGGCGCTGCTCGTCGGCGGCGACCAGGGCTACCTGAGCACCGAGGAGTTCCTCGGCGCGCTGGACGTCAACCTGTCCCGTGCCCTGAGGTAGCAGTTCCCGCTCCGTGATTCCGGCCGGGCCAGGGCGACGCGCGACCCGCGTCGCCGGCCGGCGGAATGGCGGAGAGTTCGTCCGGCCCGGTCGGTCGCCCCTGTTCGCACGAGAACGTGGGTAACCCGCCGGGCCGTTTCGCGTCCTGGGCCGTGTGGCATCATCGGACTAGAACGAGTTCTAGAAATGGGCTCGCGAGGTGCCGATGGAGGTCCGTGATGGGAACGCCGCGATCCGTGCGGACCGGTCCGTTCGTGGTCCCCGCGATCGACGAGCTGCCCGAGGGCAGGCTGCTGGAGCTGCCGGGGCGGGGCCGCACCTATGTCGTCGACATTCCCGGCCCGCCGGACGCGCCGACGCTGATCCTGCTGCACGGCACCGCCACCACGGCGATGCTCAACTGGTTCCCGGCGCTGGCCACGCTCGCCGAGCACTACCGGGTGGTGCTGTTCGATCAGCGCTGGCACGGGCGGGGGATCCGCTCGTCACGCTTCCGGCTCGACGACTGCGCCGACGACGTGGTGGCGGTGGCCGACGCGCTGGACCTGGACCGCTTCGTCTGCGTCGGCTATTCGCTGGGCGGGGTGGTCGCGCTGCTCGCGGCCCATCGGCATCCGGACCGGGTGGCCGGCCTCGTGCTGTGCGCGACGCCGTACAAGTTCCAGGAGAAATGGCGCGAACGCGCGTTCCATCGCGGGTTCGCGGCGCTGACGGGCACGCTGGGCACCTACCCGTACGAGCGGGCGGGCCGCTGGGCCGATCGCAGGCCGGAACTGCCCGCGGCGCTGGTTCCCGGGCAGCTGCGCAAGTGGGCGATGAGCGAGTTCCGCAGTACCAGCGGCTGGGCGCTGACGCAGGTGCTGGTGGCACTCGGGAAGTTCGACGCGACCGCGTGGCTGCCGCGGCTGCGGATGCCCACCGCGGTGGTCGTCACCACGAAGGACAAGGCCATCCCGGTGCACCGCCAGATCGAATTGGCGGCCGCGATCCCGGAGGCGAGCATTCATCCCGTCGCCGCTGGCCATGCGGCCTGCGCGTTCGCGGCCGACCGGTTCGTTCCGGTACTCGACGCGGCGTGCGCGGCGGTGGCGCGGCGGCTGTGAGGGACAGACCCCGTTCGGCGACGGTGGCGAACAGGGCATTCGAGACCGAACTCAGCCCAGGGCGCGGGCCGCGTTCAGCAGATCGTCGACGACGGCGGGCACCGCGGCGGCCAGCTCACCGATATCGGGCACCAGTTCCCGGCAGGCGATGAACCCGAAGTCCAGGTCGCCGCAATTGGACAGCACGGTTGCGGTGAGCCCCGCGCCGTGGAACACCGGCCCGAACGGATACATCCCGTCCACCCGCACCCCGAGGAAGTACAGCGGCATCGGCGGTCCCGGCACATTCGAGACCACCAGGTTGTGCACCACCGGATGCCGCTCGGCCAGCTTCAGCGACGAGTAGACCCGCGAGGCCAGCCGGAAGGTGTTCGGCGGCGCGTACTGCGACCAGTCCTGCAGGAAGTCGGCGCCGATCAGATCGTGCTCGGCCTTGGCCTCCCGGTTCGCCTCGGCCAGCTGGCGCAGCCGCCGCACCGGATCGGCGACGTCGGTGCCGAGCCGGCAGAACAGCGTCGAGACCTTGTTGATGCCCGCGGTGTGCCGGGTGGACTCGTGCACCGAGACCGGAACCGAGGCGATCAGGGTGCGTTCGGGCAGGTCGTCGTGGGTCTCCAGGTACCGGCGCAGCACGCCGCCCACCACGGTGAGCACCACGTCGTTGACCTTCACCCCGAAGGCCGCCTTGATCTCCTTGATCGCGCCCAGATCGGCCTTGGTGAAGGCGACGGCGCGATGCCCGCTGATGGCGCGGTTGAACGGCGTGCGCGGCGCCGAGAACGGCAGGGCCATGCCCGCCTGCTGCTGCCGCCTGCGCTGCGCGAACCCCGCGACCATGCCGAGCGTCTTGGGCACCATCCCGACGAAGCCCACCTTGACCGGCAGGCGCAGCAGTGCGCGCGCGGCCAGTTCGAGGTCGCCCGGCTGGGGCGCGGGCTGCCAGGGCTCGGGCTCGGGCCTGGTCCGGCCCGGTTCCAGATCGCACAGGTGCATCATCATGTTCGTGCCGGTGATGCCGTCCACGGCGGCGTGGTGATACTTGCAGATCACCGCCACTTTCCCGCCCTCGTAGCCCTCCACCACCGACATCTCCCACAGCGGTCTGGCCCTGTCCATCGGGCGGCTCGCGATCTCGCCGATGAGCTCGGCCAGCGCGGTCTGCCCGCCCGGCTCGGGCAGGCCGACCCGGCGGATGTGGTAGTCGAGGTCGAAGTCCGGGTCGTCGACCCAGACGGGGTGGTCGAGGTTGAACGGCACCTCGTGCACCCGGCGGCGCATGTGCGGGATGAGGGGCAGGCGGCGGCCGAGTTCGGCCTTGAGCCCGTCGAACGAATAGTCCCCGTCTCCCGGGTCCAGGATCAGCAGGGCACACACGTGCAAATGCTGGGTTCCGGTCTCGAGATAGAGGAAGCTGGCATCCAATCCGGTGAGTTGTTCCGTTTCCATAGCCGAACACTACTAGAACGTGTTCTAGTTTTCGCGCGACCAGGCGCGAACCTGGTCACATACGGACCGGGTGGTCCGGGATGTGACGTGGGGTACTTCACCCCCGTCTCCGGTAGCGAACCGGTGCGCCGGGCCGTTGCATGGAGACGTGACTTCTGCCCTCCCCAGCACCGACCGCGTCGAGACGCCACGCACCGGCTGGCACGTCCCCGCGATGCTGGCGCTGGCGCTGGGCGGGTTCGGCATCGGCACCACCGAGTTCGTGACCATGGGTCTGCTGCCCGACATCGCGGCGGCCTTCGGCATCTCCGAGCCGACCGCCGGGCACGCGGTGTCGGCGTACGCGCTGGGTGTCGTCGTCGGCGCGCCGCTGATCGCCGCGCTGTGCGCGCGGGTGCCGCGCAAGAAGCTGCTCATCGCGCTGATGGCCGCGTTCACCGTCGGCAATGCCGCGACCGTGCTCGCGCCCACGTTCGGCACGTTGGTGCTGGCCCGGTTCGTCTCCGGCCTGCCGCACGGCGCCTACTTCGGTGTCGCGTCGCTGGCCGCGGCCACCCTCGCGCCCGTCGGGCAGCGCGCCAAAGCCGTGGCCGCCGTGATGCTGGGGCTGAGCGTGGCGAATGTGATCGGGGTGCCCGGCGCCACCTGGCTCGGCCAGCATCTGGGCTGGCGGGACGCCTACGTGGTGGTCGCCGTGATCGGGGTGGCGACGGTGGCCGCGCTGTGGCGGTTCGTGCCCGGCCTGACCGGGATGAAGATCACCAACCCGATGACCGAACTGGGTGCCCTGCGGCGCCCGCAGGTGCTGCTCACGCTGGCCGTCGGCGCGATCGGCTTCGGCGGCATGTTCGCGGTGTACACCTACATCACCACCACCATGACCGATGTGGCTGGCATGTCGATCGGCGCGGTCCCGATCGTGCTCGCGCTGTTCGGCCTGGGCATGATCGCGGGCAATATCCTCGGCGGGATCATGGCCGATCGCGGGGTCGACCGGTCGATCTTCGCCGGGATGATCGCGATGGTGGTCATCCTGGCCGGTTTCGTCCTGGCCGCCCACAATCCGATCACCGCGGCGATCGGCGCCTTCCTGGTCGGCGCGTCCGGCGCGGCGCTGGCACCCGGCCTGCAGACCCGCCTGATGGACGTGGCCGCCGACGCCCAGACTCTGGCCGCCGCCCTCAACCACGCCGCGCTCAATATCGCCAACGCGGCGGGTGCCTGGCTCGGAGGACTCGTCATCGCCGCGGGCTTCGGCTACACCGCGCCCGCCGCGGTCGGCGCACTCCTGGCCGTGCTCGGGCTGCTGCTTTTCGCCGTCACGGTGTGGGTGGCGCGTCGCGGTGAAGCCGTCGCCACCACCAGTTGACCGACTCGTGGACCTCGGGCCGCTCGGCGTTTCGATGAGAGTTCCCGATGACATCCACCGGGCGTCGAGCCGCATCGCGATGTCACACCCCGCGTCCCCGCGTCGTCTCCTCAGTGCACGCATTCCGGCACCAGGAGAGATTCCATGTCAGTAGTGATCAGCAACCCGCCCGAGCTGCACGACCCCACCGGTTTCGGCTACAGCCACGTCGCCCGCGTCACCGGCGAGCTCGTCCTCATCGCGGGCCAATACGACTCCGACGCCGAAGGCCACACCACCACCCCCGACTTCGCCACCCAGGTGGACCGCGCCTTCACCAACCTCGGCATCGCCCTGCGCTCCGCCGGCGCCGACTACCGCGACGTAGCCCAGCTCCGCACCTTCATCGTCGCCCACGACCTGGAAAAACTCGCCATCCTCGGCGCCAAGATCACCGAAATCTGGGGCCCCACCCCACCCACCCAAACCCTCCTCGGCGTATCCGCCCTAGCCCTCCCCGACATGCTCTTCGAGGTAGAAGCCCTAGCCGCCCTACCGTGACGCCCGTGCGCACTCGCCACCCCGGCGAGTGCGCACGGCACGCCGCCCACGCCCCGCGTTTCATCGGACACACCGGCACAAATTGGGGGCCCGCTAGGCCCTCGCAATACGTTCCCCGGCATGCCGAGCTACCTACACGAAGGTTTGCTTGATCTCTTCCGAACCGACCCCACCCTCGCTCTGTCGCTACTGGCCGAACAGTTCGGAATCGTGCTACCCGATCATGCCGAGATGCGCGCCGAACCCTGCGATTTCACCGACATAGGGCCCAAGGAATACCGCGGTGACTTCGCGCTCAGCACCAGCGACGACCGAAACCGGCCGGTCCTCGGTGTATGCGTCGAGGTACAACTGAGCTGCAAGGATGATCGCCGATGGAAATGGCCCGTCTACGTGACCACCCTGCGATCGCGTCTGCGCTGCCCGGCCGTGCTGCTGGTGGTGACACCGAGTCGCCACGTCGCGAAGTGGGCGTCGGACCCGATCGAACTCGACCCCGACGGTTCCGTGATCCATCCCCGTGTCCTCGGCCCGGACCGATTCCCCCTCGTGACCGACCCCGACGAGGCTCGGCGTAGCCCGGAACGCGCCACCCTGTCGGCGATCGCCCACGGCGCGGGCCCGCACATGGACGCGGTTCTCTCGGCCTTCCTCGCCGGGCTGATGAAAATCGACGATGAGCGTGTGAAAATGTACCTGGATCTGGTCGACGACGAGTTGACCCTCGCGGCGAGCCGACGTCTGGAGGAACTTGTGAAGAGCACTCCCGAATACCGTGGCCGCATCGCCACCAAGTACGTGGCGAAGGGGCGGGAAGAAGGCCGCGAAGAAGGGCGGGAGGAAGGGCGTGCGGAGGAAGCCGCGCATGCCGTTCTCACCGTGCTGACCGCCCGTGGCCTCGAACTGTCCGTAGCGCAGCGCGCCACCCTTGCCGAGTGCGCCGATCTCGATCAGCTCAACGCCTGGTTGGTGCAGGCGGTGACCGCCAACTCGGCGGGCGAGCTTTTCGTCTGACGCCGCCGAGGGGGTGGCGGGATCGCTGTGGCCTATCGAGGCGCGCGATCCCGCTCACTGATCAGCTCGGGGCTGGGTTCGGATCAGGCGGGTGGGTTGCAGGAGTAGGCGGAGCCGCACTGGAGCTGGCGCAGGAGGGAGCCGACGCCGTCGATCAGGGAGCTGCCGGTGGACGGCGCGTCCGCGGTGGGGGAGACCGACGGGGCGGGGGTGGGGGTGGCGGCCGCGGGGCCCGCGGTGAGGGCGCCGATGGCCAGTGCGGTGATGCCCGCGGCGAGCAGTTTGGTGAACGCCATGATGAATCCTCTGTTCAATTCAGTGATTTGGGGATGGCGCGTCGCAGTGTTCCATACTTGACCGATCGGTCGCAATAGCCTTGGTATGCTCGGAAAGTGGCGCGCACCAAGGAATTCGATCCCGATGTCGTGCTCGACCGCGCCCTGGAGCTGTTCTGGCAGCGCGGTTACGAGACCACCTCGATCGCGGATCTGATCGAGCATCTCGGAATAGCCAGGGGCTGCATCTACGCGACGTTCGGCAGCAAGCACGAACTCTTCCTCAAGGCCCTGCAACGTCACCTGGAGATCGTCGACGAGCGCGTCACCACGCAACTGGCCCGTCCGGGGCCGGCGTTGCCCGCGATCAAAGGGCTGATCGACCGGTTCGTGCACGATTCCTGCCTCGAAGATCGCTTCCTCGGCTGCCTGGTGACGACCGCCGCGGTCGAGCTCGCCGCCCGCGATCCCGATGTCGCGCGCTTGGTCGAATCCAGTTGGGCAAGAACGGAAACCGCCCTGTTCTCCGCGCTGTCGCGTGCCCGCGCACAGGGCGAGCTGGCCGCCGACGCGGACACCCGCGCCATGGCCCGCTTCCTGCTGGTCTTCCTCCAGGGTGTCTGGGTCCTCGAACGCGCGCCCAATTCCGCCACCCGCCTGCGGGACGCCGCCCGGGTGGCCACCTCGATCCTGGGCTGAGCGTTCGTCATTCGTGAACGATCGGTTCGGATAGCGGCCTAGCGTTCGGGCCGCGCCCACCCGATGCTGAGCTGTACCGCGCGCTGCCACTGCTCGTACTCCTCGTCGCGCACCGCTCGATCGGCCCGCGGCACCCACTGAGCGGCGACGCGCCAATTACGCCGCAGCCCTTGCAGATCGGGCCAGTACCCGACCGAGAGCCCGGCCGCGTAGGCCGCGCCGAGCGACACGGTCTCGGTGACCAGCGGCCGCATGACCGGAATGCCCAGCACATCGGCGATGACCTGCATGAGCAGATTGTTGGCCGCCATCCCACCCGCCACCCGCAGCGAGCGGGCGTGCAGTCCGGCGTCGGCGTTCATCGCCTCGACCACGTCCCTGGTCTGCCAGGCGGTCGCTTCCAGGACCGCGCGCGCCAGATGCCCCTTGGTGACATAGGAGGTCAGGCCGATCAGCAGCCCGCGCGCGTCGCTGCGCCAGTGCGGCGCGTACAGCCCGGAGAAGGCGGGGACCAGGTAGCAGCCGCCGTTGTCGTCGACGGTGCTCGCGAGGGTTTCGATCTCGGGCGCGGTGGCGATCAGGCCGACGATGTCGCGCAGCCACTGCACCAGTGAGCCGGTCACCGCGATCGGCCCCTCCAGCGCGTACACCGGATCGGGACCGACCTGGTAGCCGATGGTGGTGAGCAGTCCGTGCCGGGAGCGGATCAGTTCGGCGCCGGTGTTCATCATCAGGAATCCGCCGGTGCCGTAGGTGCATTCGGTCTCGCCGGGCGCGAAGCAGGTCTGGCCGAACAGCGCCGCGTGCTGATCGCCCAGTGCCGCGCCGATCCGCACGCCGGGCGCGACGGTGCGGGCGGTGCCGAAATCGCCGGTCGACGGCTCGATCCGGGGCAGCATCGCGCGCGGGATGTCGAAGAACCGCAGCAGTTCCTCGTCCCACTGCCGGGTCGCCAGGTTCATCAGCAGCGTGCGGCCCGCGTTGGTGACGTCGGTGACGTGCGCGCCGGTGAGATTCCAGATCAGCCAGGACTCCATCGTCCCGAACAGCACCTCACCGCGCTCGGCCCGCGCGCGCAGCCCGTCGACGTGGTCGAGCAGCCAGCGCAGCCGGGGCGCGGCGAAGTAGGTGGCCAGCGGCAAGCCGCTCAGTTCCGTGATGCGGTGCGCGCCGGGCAGTTTCCGCAACCGCTCGACCAGCTCCTCGGTGCGGATGTCCTGCCAGACGATGGCGGGCCGCACCGGCACCCCGGTGTCGCGATCCCACACCACGGTGGTCTCGCGCTGATTGGCGATCCCGATCGCGGCCACCTGCTCGACGGTGATGCCCGCGTCGCGCAGCGCGGCGGGCACGAGCCGTTCGACCGTGCGCCAGATCTCGGCCGCGTCCTGCTCCACCCATCCCGACCGGGGATAGCGCTGCCGGTGGGCGCGCTGGGCGAGGCCGGCCAGCCGGGCGTGCCGGTCGAAGACGATGCAGCGGGTCGAGGTGGTGCCCTGGTCGAGGGCGAGCACATAGCGCGGGGTCAACGTCGCCTCCAGGTCCCGGTCATCGCGGTGCGCCGAGATCGCGATGGATCGCCAGCGCGGCCGCCTGCACCTGCTCGATCATCGCCGACCGCGGCCTGCCGTGCGCGTCGCAGAGCCGGTCGGTCCGGCCGGTGATGCCGAGGGCGGCGACCACCAGTCCACCGCGCGCCCGGATCGGCGCGGCGATTCCCGCCTCGCCGGACCGGAATTCCTCGACCTCGCCCGCCCAGCCGGCCCGGCGCACCTCCGTGACCATCCGGCGCAGCGCCGCCGGGTCGACGACCGTGCGTCGCGTGAACGCCTGCGGCGCGGCGGTTTCGGTGGCCGCGTCGTAGGCCAGCAGCACCTTGCCCAGCGCGGTGGCGTGCGCGGGCAGCAGCTCGCCGACGGCCAGCGCCTGCTCGCTGTTGTCGGGCCGGAAGACGTGGTGGATCACCGTGACTCCGCCCTCCCGCGCGACCGCGATCCGCACCGATTCCCCGGTGCGGGCGGCCAGCGCGTCGGCCCGGTGGATCGCGCGGGAGCGCAGTTCGTTGACGTCGAGATGGTCGGCGCCGAGTTCGCCGAGCGCCGGACCGAGCAGGTATCTGCCCGCCGCGTCCTGGTCGACGAAGCCGACGCCCTGCAGGGTGCGCAGGATCCCGTGCGCGGTGGGTTTGGCGAGGTCGAGGGCCGCCGCGATCTCGCCGACACCCATCCGCCCCGACCCGCGCGCGAGCAGCCGCAGCACCGCCGCGGCACGTTCGATCGACTGGATCGGCCCTGGCACAGTCGCAACCTATCAGGCCGACCGTTCGACATTGTCGAACGGCACCCGTGGTCGCCGGCCCCCGCGATTCCTAGCGTGGACAGCGGCCGAGGTGGCCGGGCAGACGGATTCGACGCCGAGTCCGGGAAGGACAACGCGATGACGCGGTATGTGGGCGCGATCGATCAGGGCACGACCTCGACGCGCTTCATGGTCTTCGACCGGAACGGCGCCGTCGTCGCCCGGCATCAGCTCGAACACGAGCAGATCATGCCGCGGCCGGGCTGGGTGGAACACAATCCGGACGAGATCTGGGAACGCACCCGCACCGTGGTCAAGACCGCGCTCGGCACCGCCGATCTCACCGCCGCCGACCTGGCCGCCATCGGCGTCACCAACCAGCGCGAGACCACCGTGGTCTGGAACCGCCGCACCGGCCGCCCGTACTACAACGCGATCGTCTGGCAGGACACCCGCACCGACCGCATCATCGCCGCCCTCGACGCCGCCGGGCACAGCGAGCTGGTCCGCGAGCGCACGGGTCTGCCGCCCGCGCCGTACTTCTCGGGCGGCAAACTGCGCTGGATCCTCGACAATGTCGAGGGCGTGCGCGCCGACGCCGAACGCGGCGACGCCCTGTTCGGCACGCTCGACACCTGGCTGATCTGGAACCTCACCGGCGGCAGCCGCGGCGGCGTGCACGTCACCGACCCCACCAATGCCTCGCGCACCATGCTCATGGACCTGGCGACGCTGAGCTGGGACGACGAGCTGCTGCGCCTGTTCGACATCCCGCGCGCCATGCTCCCCGCCATCGCCGCGTCGTCGAACCCGGCGGGCTTCGGCACCACCGACCCCACCGGTCCGTTCAAGGGCGCGGTCCCGATCGCCGGCGTGCTCGGCGACCAGCAGGCCGCGAGCGTCGGGCAGGTCTGCTTCCAGCCGGGCGAGGCCAAGAACACCTACGGCACCGGCAATTTCCTGATGCTCAACACCGGCACCGACATCGTGCGCTCGGCGCACGGCCTGATCACCACCGTGGCCTACCAGTTCGGCGACGCGAAACCGGTGTACGCGCTGGAGGGTTCGATCGCGGTCACCGGCTCGGCGGTGCAGTGGCTGCGCGATCAGCTCGGCATCATCGCGGGCGCCGCGCAGGTCGAGGATCTGGCCGAGCAGGTCGCCGATTCCGGCGGCGTGTATTTCGTGCCGGCGTTCTCCGGGCTGTTCGCGCCGTACTGGCGACCCGACGCGCGCGGTGCGGTGGTCGGCCTGTCGCGCTACAGCACCAACGCCCACCTGGCCAGGGCCACGCTGGAATCCATCGCCTACCAGACCCGCGACGTGGTCGAGGCCATGCAGCGCGACTCCGGTGTGCGGCTGGCGACGCTGCGGGTCGACGGCGGCGTCACCATGAACAAGCTGGCCATGCAGATCCAGGCCGACCTGCTCGGCGTCCCGGTCTCGCGCCCGGTCGTCGCCGAGACCACCGCGCTGGGCGCCGCCTACGCCGCCGGTCTCGCGGTCGGCGTCTGGACCTCCACCGACGAACTGCTCGCGAACTGGCACGAAGACGTCCGCTGGTTCCCCACCTGGTCCGACGAGCAGCGCGCCCGCGGTTACGGCCGCTGGCTCAAGGCCGTCGAACGCACCCTCGACTGGGCCGACCTCGACTGATGACCGATCACCCCACCAAGGAGTAAGCCGTGTCCGTACCCCTGGACTCCACCTACCGCGCCGCGGCGATCGCGGCGCTCGACGACCGCGAGATCGATGTGCTGGTGATCGGCGGCGGTGTCACCGGCGCGGGCGCCGCGCTCGACGCCGCGTCGCGTGGGCTGTCGGTGACCCTCGTCGAGGCCCGCGATTTCGCGGCGGGCACGTCGAGCCGGTCGTCCAAGCTCATCCACGGTGGCCTGCGCTACCTGGAGCAGCTGGACTTCGCGCTGGTCCGCGAGGCGCTGAAAGAGCGTGGGCTGCTGCTGAACACGCTGGCCCCGCACCTGGTGCATCCGGTGCCGTTCCTGTTCCCGTTGCAGCACCGGGTCTGGGAGCGCGCCTACATCGGCGCCGGGGTGGCGCTCTACGACACCCTGGGCGGCGCCCGCGCGGTTCCGATGCACAAGCACCTGACCCGTTCCGGCGCACTGGAACTCGCGCCCGCGCTGCGCGAGGACGCGATGACCGGCGCCATCCGCTACTACGACGCCCAGGTCGACGACGCCAGGCACACCATGATGATCGCCAGGACCGCCGCCGATCAGGGCGCCACCGTGCTGACCCGGACCAAGGTCACCGGCCTGGTCCGCGACGGCGAGCGGGTCGTCGGCGCGCACGTGGTCGACCTGGAAACCGGTGCGACGCACACCATCCGGGCCCGCAGCGTGATCAGCGCCACCGGCGTGTGGACCGACGACATGATCAAGATGACCGGCGTCGACTTCCCGTTCCACGTGCAGATGTCCAAGGGCGTGCACATTCTCGTGCCGCGCGACCGGCTCGACCTGCACACCGGCCTGATCATGCGCACCGAGAAGTCGGTGCTGTTCGTGATCCCGTGGGCCGAGCACTGGATCATCGGCACCACCGACACCGCCTGGTCGCTGGACAAGAACCACCCCACCGCCACCGCCGCCGACGTGCGGTACATCCTCGACCACGTCAACGGGCTGCTGCGCGAGCCGCTGACCAGGGCCGACATCGTCGGCACCTACGCGGGCCTGCGTCCGCTGATGACCGGGGCGACCAAGGAGACCGCCAAGCTCTCCCGCGAGCACGCCGTGGCCGAACCGGTGCCCGGGCTGTTCGTCATCGCGGGCGGCAAGTACACCACCTACCGGGTGATGGCCGCCGACGTGGTCGACGCCGTCACCACCCGGCTCGGGGGCGACATCCCCGCCTCGGCGACCGCGACACTGCCCATAGCCGGCGCGGAGGGCTACCGCGAGATGCTCGCCGGGACAGCCGAACTGGCGGCCACGGCCGGGCTGCCGGTGGAGGTCGTCGAGCACCTGCTCGGTCGCTACGGCGCCCTGGCCGCCGACATCTTCGACCTCGTCGCGGCCGACCCCGCGCTGCGCGCGCCGCTGCCGGGCGCCCCCGACTACCTCGCCGCCGAGGCCGTCTACGCGGTCACCCACGAGGGCGCGCTGCACCTGGACGACCTGCTCACCCGGCGCACGCGGATCTCCATCGAGGTACCCGATCGCGGCCTCGCCGCGGCGCCGGAGATCGCCCGCCTGATCGCGCCGCTGCTCGGCTGGGACGCCGAGACCACCGAGGCCGAGATCAACCGCTACTACGACCGTGTGCACGCCGAACTGGCGGCCAACGAGGCGGGCGACGACGAGTCGGCCAACACCGCCCGCCTGGTCGCCGCGCGCTGACGCCCGGCCTACCGCTTACAAACAGACCTGTATGTAAGCGGTAGGATCGGTCGATGACCAGCACCGCAGCCGACAAGCCGCCGCGGCGGACGCAGGAACAGCGCAGCAGCGAGATGCGCACCCGCCTGCTCGACGCGACCATCGACTGCCTCGTCGAATACGGCTACACCGGCACCACCACACCGCGGGTCGCCGAACGCGCCGGCGTGACCCGCGGCGCCCAGGTGCACCATTTCGGCTCGAAGCACGACCTGGTCGTCGCCGCCATCAACCATCTGGCCGAGCGCCGGGTCGCGGCGGCGATGAGCGAGATGACCCAGGTCCGGGTCGGCGGCGACCCGGTCGGCACCGCGCTCGAGTTCCTCTGGGACCTGCACCAGGGCCCGCTGTTCGTCGCGACGGTGGAACTGTGGGTGGCGGGCCGGACCGATCCGGTGCTGGCCGCGGCCATGGAAGAGGTGGAACCGCTGGTCAATACGGCGGTGCTGCGGGCGGTGGCCGACCTGATCCCGGACGATCTGCACCGCAAAGGCGCCCGCGACTTCACCTACACCGCGATGGACGCGCTGCGCGGCATCCTCGTCGCCAACTTCGTCGTCCCCGACGCCGAGCGGGCCCATCGGCGTTGGCGGCGGGCCATGGTGGACCTGCGCGCGGCGGCGGCCGCGGTGATGGTGACCGGTCCGCGCTGACCCCGAGGCCGGCATCGCGTCGACCGGTTCCGTCGCGGGGGCCGGATCGCTAGCGTGAGCCCATGGAAACGCACATCGAGTCCCGCCCGGCGGCAGCGTCATGAGCCGGGGCACCATCGTGATCACCGGCGCCAGCTCCGGCCTCGGCGCCGAGATGGCCCGCCAGTTCGCCGCTCTCGGCTACGACCTCGGCCTGTGCGCCCGGCGCACCGAACGGCTCGACGAGGTGCGCGCCGAGATCCTCGCCGCTCATCCCGACCGGGTCGTCTCGGTGAAGCAGCTCGACGTCACCGACGACGACGCCGTGTTCACCGTCTTCGACGAATTCGCCGCCGAGTTCGGCGGGCTCGACCGCGTCGTGGTGAACGCCGGCCTGGGCAAGGGCGCGCCGCTGGGCACCGGCAAGCACGCCGCCAACCGTGAGACCGCGGTGGTGAACTTCCTGGCCGCCCTGGCCCAGACCGAGGCCGCCATGCGGATCTTCCGTGCGCAGGGCCGCGGCCACCTGGTGATGATCTCCTCGATCTCCGGCCTGCGCGGCATGCCCAAGACCCTCACCACCTACGCCGCCACCAAGGCAGGCGTCGCCGCGCTCGCCGAGGGCCTGCGCGCCGAAGCCGTCCCCGGTGTCGACGTCTCGGTGATCTATCCCGGCTACATCCGCTCGGAGATGAACGACCGCATCAAACACGAGCCCAAATTCATGGTCGACACCGAAACCGGCGTCCGCGCCATGGTCGCCGCCATCGAGAAGCGCCGCGCCAAGGCCTACGTTCCCGACTGGCCCTGGATCCCCCTCGCCTACGCCCTGCGCACCCTCCCCCTACCTGTGGTCCGCAAACTCCTCTGACCACCCGAAAGGCCGTGCCGGGCAACTTCACCCGGCACGGCCTTTCGGTATCTCGGAGTCAGTGCTGGCGGGGGAGGAGGTGCCTGCCGTCCTTGTCGGTGGACAGGGCCAGGGAGCTGATGTACTGGATTTCGCCCTCGGGGCCGGGGATCGCCGAGGCGATCATGTCCGGGCGCTCGAACTCCAGGCCGGTCACGTGGCAGGGGAGCAGGTCGCCCGACGGGTTGCCGTGCTCGTCGAACATCGGCAGTTCGATGCCGTCGTCGGCGCGGCGCAGGTAGTACCTGCCCTTGGTGGCGATCGCGGTGAGCGGGGTGGCGACGAAGGCGACCAGGACCGCGACCAGCGGTGAGTACGGCTTCAGCAGGTCGCCGAAGAGGCCGAAGAAGGTCATGATCGACAGCACCGCCGACAGCCCGAAGCCGACCAGGCCCACCGGATTGAAGTCGTAGAGCATGCCGCGCCGGAACTCCGGCACCTTCGGCGAGATCTTCAGCAGGTACTTGTTCACCGCGATGTCGGTGGCCACGGTGACGATCCAGGCGATACCGCAGTTGGCGTAGAAGCCCAGGATGTTGTTGAGGAAGTCGAACATGTTCGCTTCCATCAGCACCAGCGCCACCCCCAGATTCACCACCAGGAACACCAGCCGGCCGGGGTAGGTCTTGGTGACCCGGGTGTAGGAGTTGGTCCAGGCCAGCGAGCCGGAGTACGCGTTGGTGACATTGATCTTGATCTGGCTGATGACCACCAGCACCACGGCCAGGGTCATGGCCAGCCAGCCCGGCACCATGTCGCGGTAGATCTCCAGGAACTGGTGCACCGGCTGATTCGCGATGCCCTGGGCGGCAGGCAGATTGGCGATCAGGTAGACCGCGAGGAACAGGCCGACGACCTGCTTGGCGGCGCCGAAGAGCACCCAGCCGGGCCCGGCCAGCAGCATCCAGCCCCACCACTTGGCCCGGTTCTCCGGCGTGCGCGGCGGCATGAAGCGCAGGTAGTCGATCTGCTCGGCGATCTGGGCGATCAGCGACAGGCACACACCGGCGGCCAGCAGCGCGCCCGACAGGCTCACGCCGCCGCCGTTCTCGCCGCCGTAGGCGAAGAACGAGCCCACCGAGTCGGGGTGGCGCAGCAGCAGGAACCCGAACGGCGCGACCATCAGCAGCAGCCACAGCGGCGTGGTCCACACCTGCAGCTTGGCCAGGGTGCTCATGCCGTAGATGACCAGCGGGAAGATGATCACCGTCGAGGCGAGATAACCCAGCCACAGCGGAATTCCGAGGCCCAATTGCAGGCCCTGCGCCATGATCGAACCTTCCAGCGCGAAGAAGATGAAGGTGAACGACGCGAACACGATATTGGTGATCACCGAGCCGTAGTAACCGAATCCGCTACCGCGCGTGATCAAATCCAGATCGATGTTGTAGCGGGCCGCGTAATAGGCCAGCGGGAATCCGGTGAGCATCACGACGACGGCGAAGATACCGATCCCGATCAGGGCGTTTCCGGTGCCGTGCGCGATGCCGATATTCGCGCCGATGGCGAAGTCGGCGAGGTAGGCGATACCGCCCAGAGCGGAGATGCCGACTACCGCGGGGCTCCATTTTCGATAGCTCCGCGGGGCGAAACGCAGCGTGTAGTCCTCGAGTGTTTCTTTGGCGGCGGTCTCTGCTCCGGCCATTCCTGCCTCCTCATCCGCACACCGTCCGGAATCGGGCGGCTCACCGACCGTCGTCGACGGATGTAGACGGCAATTTGCCGAACCGTTACGCCGCTGTTACGCGCCGCGAAGGTGACCGGGCTCACGAAAACGCTTGTAGAGATACATGCAGCGCTGTATGTTTGTGCCACGCGGGAGAGAGGGAGTTCGATGGCGAACAAGGTCTACGTGGTCGGCGTCGGGATGACGAAGTTCGAGAAACCGGGCCGCAGGCAGGTCGACGAGGCCGACGGGACCACCCGGGCCTGGGACTATCCGGACATGGCCCGCGAGTCGGGTACCAAGGCGCTGGCCGATGCCGGCATCGACTACCGCGAGGTCGAACAGGCCTACGTCGGTTACGTCTACGGCGAGTCGACCTCGGGTCAGCGGGCGGTCTACGAGCTCGGCATGACCGGCATCCCCGTGGTCAACGTGAACAACAACTGCTCCACCGGATCCACCGCGCTCTACCTCGCGGCGCAGGCGATCCGCGGCGGCCTGGCCGAGTGCACGCTGGCGCTCGGTTTCGAGAAGATGCAGCCCGGCTCGCTCGGGTCCACCTGGGACGACCGCGAGCAGCCGATGGCCAAACACGTGCTGGCACTGGCCGAGATCTCCGAGGTGCTGTTCCCGGTGGCGCCGTGGATGTTCGGCGCGGCCGGGCGCGAGCACATGAAGCAGTACGGCACCACCGCCGAGCACTTCGCCAAGATCGGGTACAAGAACCACAAGCACTCGGTGAACAACCCGTATTCGCAGTTCCAGGACGAGTATTCGCTCGACGACATCCTGGGCGCGCGGATGATCTACGACCCGCTCACCAAGCTGCAGTGCTCGCCGACCTCCGACGGTTCGGGCGCGGCGATCCTGGCGAGCGAGGCCTTCGTCGACCGGCACGATCTGTCCGAGCGGGCGGTCGAGATCGTCGGCCAGGCGATGACCACCGATTTCGCCTCCACCTTCGACGGCACCGCCAAGAACCTCATCGGCTACGACATGAATGTCCGTGCCGCGCAACAGGTCTACGAGCAGGCCGGGCTGGGCGCCGAGGACTTCCAGGTGATCGAGCTGCACGACTGCTTCTCCGCCAACGAACTGCTGCTCTACGAGGCGCTGGGCCTGTGCGGCGAGGGCGAGGCAGGGAAGCTGATCGACGCGGGCCAGACCACCTACGGCGGCAAGTGGGTGGTCAATCCGTCCGGCGGTCTCATCTCCAAGGGGCATCCGCTGGGCGCGACCGGCCTGGCCCAGTGCTCCGAGCTCACCTGGCAGCTGCGCGGCACCGCGGACAAGCGCCAGGTCGACGGCGTCACCGCCGCGCTCCAGCACAACATCGGCCTCGGCGGCGCCGCCGTGGTCACCGCCTACCAGCGCGCGGTGCGCTGACCAGCACGAGGAGTATCGCCATGGGACACATCGAAGCCACCAAGACCGTCACCGCCACGCCGGAAGCGCTGTGGGCGGTGGTGTCGGATCCGCAGACCTGGGACAAGTGGTTCACCATCCACGAGCGGTTCATGGAGGAGCCGCCCGCCGTGCTCGCCGAGGGCGCGCAGCTGGTCGCCAAGATCGTCATGCTCGGCATGGCCAACAAGATGGAATGGACGGTGAAGGCAGTCGAGGTGCCGCATCGGCTCACCCTCACCGGTGCCGGAATGGCCGGTGTGCGCACCGAATTCACCTTCGACATCCAGCCCGCGGGCACCGGCAGCACCGTCGTGGTCTCCGGCGACTTCGAGGGCGCGCTGATCAAGGGCGCGCTGGGCAAGGCGGTGGAGAAGGACGGCCGCACCCAGCTGGACAAGTCCCTCGACCAGCTCGACGCGCTGGCCTCGGCCTAGGACGGGGCGATGACCGCACAGGCAGCGGGCCGGGCCGTCGACTTCGACGACACCGGCCTGGAGAAGTGGAGCGACGCCGAGGAATTCGCGGTCACCGCGGAGCGGATCGCCGAATACGCCGCCGCGACCAACGATCCGATCGCGGCCCATCGCGACGGGCTGGTCGCGCCGCCGGTGTTCGCCATCGTCCCGGTGTTCGAGGCCATGATGATGCCCGTCATCGAGGTGGCCCCGATGGACATCTTCGGCCGGGTGGTCCACGGCGAGCAGGACTTCCACTTCCATCGGCCGATCCGGCCCGGTGAGGAGCTGGTCTCGCGGGCCAAGGCCGTGGGCTACACCAGCAAGTCCACCGGGACCACCATCACCATCCTGGTCGAATGCCGCGACGCGGCAGGCGAACTCGTGAACGAGCAGTACCTGACTGCCTTCTTCCGCAATATCGACGCGGGCAAGTCGGTGGGCGAGCAGGCGCCCGCGCACCGGTTCGACGAGAGTCTGCGGGCCGGTGCCCCGTTCGCGGTGGTCGACCATCACGTCGACGACGACCAGACCTTCCGGTACTCGCCTGCCTCCGGCGATCCGGTGCCACTGCACCTCGACGAACAGGTGGCCAAGGACGCGGGCCTGCCCGGGATCATCGCGCACGGGCTGTGCACCATGGCGATGGCCTCCTGGGGTGTGCTCACCGCGACCGCGGGCTCGGATGTGCACCGGCTGCGCCGTTTCGCGGTGCGCTTCGCCAAGCTCGTGTTCCCCGGCGACGACCTGCGGACCCGGATCTGGACCGTCGGCAGTGCCGACGGCGTCACCACCTACGCCTTCGAGACGGTGCGCGGCGCCGACGTCGTGCTCAGCGACGGCCTGGCCGAGATCGCCGACTGAACCCCTCATCACCCACAGGAGTCATCCATGAGTTCCCTGGCAGGCAAGGTCGCCGTGATCACCGGCGCCGGACGCGGCATCGGCCGCGAGCACGCGCTGCTGTTCGCCCGTGAAGGCGCGAAGGTCGTGGTCAACGACCTGGGCGGCAGCAATGCCGGCGAGGGCGCCGACACCGGGCCCGCGCAGCAGGTCGTCGACGAGATCGTCGCGGCGGGCGGCGTCGCGGTCGCCAACACCGACAACATCGCGACCTGGGACGGCGCGCAGAACCTGATCGCCCAGGCCGTCGGCGAGCTCGGCGGCCTCGACATCGTGGTCAACAACGCGGGCATCCTGCGTGACGTGTTCGTCGCCGCGATGGACGAAGCCCAGTGGGACGCCGTCATCGCGGTGCATCTCAAGGGGCACGCGGCGGTCTTGCATCACGCCGCCGCCTACTGGAAGGCGCAGAGCAAGGCGGGCAACCAGCCCAACGCGGCGGTCGTGAACACCGCGTCGGCCTCGGGCGTCACCCTGCCCAACGCGGGCCAGGCCAACTACGGCGCCGCCAAGGCGGGCATCGCCGCGCTCACCCAGGTCGCCGCCGAGGAACTGGGCCGCTACGGCGTGCGGGTCAACGCCATCGCGCCGATCGCGCGGACCCGGCTCACCCTGGCCACCCCGGGCATGGGCGAGATGTTCGCCGCCGAGGCCGCCGCGGCTGCGGAATCCGGCGCGTTCGACGCGTTCAGCCCGGCCAACATCTCCCCGCTGGTGGCCTACCTGTCCTCGGACAAGTGCCCGATCACCGGCAAGGTGTTCGCCGTGCAAGGCGGGGCCATCTCCGAGCTGGCCGGCTGGCACGATGTGAAGACCATCGAGACCGAAGGGCCGTGGGCGATCGACGACATCGCCGCGCGGCTGCCCTGAGCGGGGGAGACGACGATGATCGAATGGTCCGAGACCGATCTGATGATCCGCGACGCCGTGCGGACATTCATCGACAAGGAGGTGCGCCCCCACCTGGACGCCCTCGACAGCGGCGAGATGCTGCCCTACCCGATCCTGCGGAAACTGTTCAGCCAGTTCGGGATCGACGCGATGGGCGAGGACGCCGTCACGAAGATGCTCGCCAAGGAGGCCGCGGGCGGCGAGAAGTCCGGCGGTGGTGGTTCGCCGTTCGGCGGTCAGCAGTCGATGATGGCGGTGCTGATCAGCGAATTGTCCGGGGTCTGTATGGGTCTGGTGTCGGCGCTGGGCGTCAGCATCGGGCTGGGCGCCACCACCATCATGTCGCGGGGCACGCTCGCCCAGAAGCAGCGCTGGCTGGCCGACATCGTCACCCTGCGCAAGGTGGCGTCCTGGGCGATCACCGAACCCGACTCGGGCTCGGACGCGTTCGGCGGCATGAAGACCCGCGTGGAACGCGACGGCGAGGACTACATCCTCAACGGCCAGAAGACCTTCATCACCAACGGCCCGTGCGCCGACGTGATGATCGTCTACGCCAAGCTCGACGAGGGCGACGGTGGCGACAAGCGCGACCGCAAGGTGCTCACCTTCGTGCTCGACAAGGGTATGGAAGGGCTCACCCAGGGCAAGCCGTTCAAGAAGATGGGCCTGCACTCCTCACCCACCGGCGAACTGTTCTTCGACAATGTGCGGCTGAGCCGCGACCGGCTGCTCGGCGAGACCGAGGAGCACAAGGGCGGTGACGGACGCGAAAGCGCCAGAGCCAGTTTCACCGCCGAACGGATCGGCGTCGGTTTCATGGCGCTGGGCATCATCGAGGAATGCCATCGGCTCTGCGTCGACTACGCGCGCAACCGCACGCTGTGGGGTCAGGAGATCGGGCGGTTCCAGCTGATCCAGCTGAAGCTGGCCAAGATGGAGATCGCCCGGATCAACGTGCAGAACATGGTGTTCAACGTGCTCGAACGCGCCAAGGCGGGTAAACCGCCGAGCCTGGCCGAAGCCTCGGCGATGAAACTGTACTGCTCGGAGGCGGCCACCGAGGTGGCGATGGAGGCGGTGCAGCTGTTCGGCGGCAACGGCTACATGAGCGAATACCGGGTGGAACAGCTCGCGCGCGACGCGAAGTCGCTGATGATCTACGCGGGCAGCAACGAGATCCAGGTGACCCACATCGCCAAGGGACTACTCGGCAAGTAGCCACTCGCGGTACCCGGTCGCGCGAATACTGTTCGCGCGGCCGGGTTTTCGTATGTCAGACCGCGCGCAGATGGTCGCGACTGGCGTAGATGTGCTCGGCGATGAGGGTCGCGACCCGGTCCGGCGCCTCCAGCATCGGCACGTGCCCGACGCCGTGGACCAGGATCCGGTCCGCGGATTCGGGTAACTCCCGGAGGTAGCGGGTGGCGTAGACGTGGTTGGGGATGATCCGGTCGTATTCGGCCAGCAGCATCCGCACCGGGGTGGACAGTTCGTGCAGATCGTCCATGCCCGGCGAGCGCAGACTGCCGAGCAGCAGCGGGATCATCGCGTCGCAGTGCAGCGCCGCCGTGATGACGGTCGCCAGATCGCGGCGCGCGACGGAGCCGGTGTGCTTGCACAGCAGGAACGCGATCAACTGCTGGACCACCGGGTTGTTGATCGCCAGCCCGCCCAGGGCCTTGCCGATCTCGACGAACGGGATCATCGACGCGAACTTCAGCCCGATCCGGAACTGGCTCAGCGAGGGCGAGGCCCAGCCGCCCGCCGCGGCCACCGTGGTGAGCGTGCGCGCGCGTCCGCGCCGGGCCAGTTCCAGCCCTACCCAGCCGCCGAGGGAGTTGCCCGCGATATGGCAGGTGCGCCAGCCCAGCTCGTCGAGCTGATCCTCGATCTGGTCGGCCAGCGCGTACACATCCAGCAGCCAGCCCTCGACCTTCGGCCCACCCCAGTGACCCGCGAAGGCGGGCGCGTACACCTCGCAGTGCGCCGACATGCGCCGGGCCACCTGCTCCCAGCAGTGCGGCGACAACATGAACCCGTGCAAGAGCAACACCGGGTCGCCGGACCCGAGATGCAGGGCCGCGACGGGCGCGGGCCGGGCAGTGGACTTGGCGGTGCGTGACGTCATCGTCAATCACCCCTTCCTGGACGACGGTGTCCGGGGGAGCATTCCTGACCAGCCATTGTACGGTCGTACCGTGGCTCTCATCCTCTCAACAGTGAACGTCAACGGCGTGCGTGCCGCGGCGACCAAGGGCATGGTGCCCTGGTTGGCCGCCACCGAGGCCGACATCGTGTGCCTGCAGGAGACCAGGGCGACCGACGCCCAGGTCGCCGCCGCGCTGGCGCCCGCGCTCGACGCCGGGTGGGTGCTCTCGCACGCCGAACCGGAGTCCAAGGGCAGGGCCGGGGTCGGCATCCTGTCGCGGCGCGCGCCCGACGCGGTGCGGATCGGGTTCGGCAGCACCGAGTTCGCCGAGTCCGGCCGCTACATCGAGGCCGACTTCGGCGACGTGACCGTGGCCAGCGTGTATGTGCACTCCGGCGAGGAGAACACGCCCAAGCAGGACGAGAAGTACCGGTTCATGGCCGAGTTCGGCGCCTACCTGAAATCACGCACCGGCGATTTCGTGGTCAGCGGCGACTGGAACATCGCCCCGGCCGAGGTGGATCTCAAGAACTGGAAGGGCAATCAGAAGTCGGCCGGCTTCCTGCCCGAGGAACGCGCCTGGATCGCCGACCTGCTGGCCGCGGGCTACGTCGACGTGGTCCGCGCCCTGCACCCCGACATCGCGGGCCCCTACAGCTGGTGGTCCTACCGCGGCCGCGCCTTCGACAACGACTCCGGCTGGCGCATCGACTACCAGCTCGCCCTCGGCGACCTCCCCACCCGCGCCAAACAAGCCGTCGTCGAACGCGCCCCCGCCTACGACCAGCGCTGGTCCGACCACGCCCCGGTGACGGTCCAATACCGATAGGACACGGCGCGGCTCAACCCTCGGTCGGTCGACTAGCTAGCGCTCTATCTCATCCATGAGCATCCGCAGAGTCAGAGAGTGCTTCTCCGGCGGTAGTGCGTCGAGTGCTGCACGGGCATAGGCCGTACCGCCTTCACGGTCTCCGGCGCGGACCAGCATCAGTCCCCGATGCATCTCGAGATGGGTGGCGAATCTGGGCAGTGTCGGCGGTAGGTACCGGCGTGCTTCGTCCTGAGCGTTGATTGCTTCGGACTCGTCACCGAGCCGGGCCCGGAGCAGGGACCGAAACACCCCCAGACGCCAGTACGGCACCGCATAGTCGGACGCTTCGTTGTCCGCCGACCCGGCCTGGTCGAAGACTCTGCGGCCCTCAGTGTCGAGGGCCCGTGCCGTGTCCGTGTCTCCGGTGATCGCAGCGGCATGCGCTTTGCCGTACATGGCGTTCAGGCGGCCGAGTGACGGCCGGTCGTCGATGGCCAGTGCCTGGTCGGCGAACATCGTTGCCACCGGCAGCGAGGCGCCTTCGTAACCGAGTGCGATGGCGGCCCGGCCACGCACCCAGACCCGGATCTGCACGTCGCCGGAACGGTCGGCGGACTCAGCCGCCATCCGGTACCAAGTAACAGCTTTCGAACCGTCCGAACCCGGGAAGGTTTTGGCGTACAAGGTCATCAATCGGGCGGCATGAGTCCACATCTGCGGGGTATCGCATTGTTGTTGGATCACTGCCAGGTCGATCGCTATCCGTTTCTGAATCTCAGCGGCTCCGGATGTCATGTAGTCGGACCCGTATCCAGTGAGCGTGTGTGCCCACTGTTCCACGGACGGCCCTTTACCCCTCAGTCGTGCTGAAAACCCCTGAGCAAGTAGATCGGACGCAACCACGGGGGCAACCGCGGTAGCGGCCATCGTGGATAGAAATTGGCGGCGTTGCACGGTATCGGACTCCATCACAGCGAGAGGCACATCTAAGACGGCGGCCAGGTGCCTGAGCCAGAACGGCGACGGCACCGACTTACACGACTCCCACCGCCGCGAGATGTATTCCCGCGTGATCGGCTGCCCCGAGTGGTTCCCGAGCTCGTGTGCAAGGCGACCTTGCGACCACCCGCGCGCCTGCCGCAGATCGCGGATGAGCTTGCCCGTGTGCATGTAGCCATGATGCCCCGGTACGTACAGGTTCGCTTGTGTGCCACTACGAATGCCACCCCATGGCACTGGGTGTGCCACTGCCTGAAAACCCCGCCGAGTTGAACGATTGACAGCGGAGCGCAGAGAGCGCGACACCTAACGGGCCGCCCGCCCGGTCACGGCCGGTCGGGTGGAGCCCGGCCAGCACTGGAGGGGAACCGTGCAACTGTCACGACGGATACCGGAGGCGGTAGAGCCTCCCGACGAACCGATCGAGTACGCGCCGCCGGAGGTCATTCGGCGGCTGTTGGCCGCACTGGACACCTGGAACCAGACAGCGACGGGGCGGAGGCGGAGGTGGTGAACGACGTGATCCGGCAACGGTTGACAGCGCTCACGGCGCGCGCCGCCCTCCGGTCGATGACTGTGCGTCCGGCACCTGAGGGATATGCGCTCGCGTCGGCCTGGCGAGTGGTCTGTTGCGGGAGCTTGGATCAACTCGCCGATTGGTTGACCGCTGCCGAAGCGAGCGAAAGAGTCGCACCTCCGGTGGTCGGTTCGAGGGCGGACTGCTGATGTCCGCCGGGATTCTGCTCGCTTTCGCGGTGCCGACTGTCGTCCTGGTGGCGGTGGTCGTGTGGCCCGCCGATGGACAGGATCGACCTCTCCGTAGCCGCGGATCGGATGCCCAGGTCGACTACCCTGATGCGTCGTTGCCGTAGCTTATGGCGGAGTGGCATTCCATTGCCGCAGGTCAGGGGGCGTGGCAGCCGAACTCCGGCTGACCCGCCGTGCATGGATCGCTAGTGAAAGGAGATGGCGCTGTTGCGGATCGATGACGTGGTAGCGGCGCCGCATCCCGATGAAACTGTCAGCTAAGACGCTCGGCCTGCTCGGTGGTCTCGTTCTCATCGTGCTGGCGGTGGGGTTCACCCTGCTCGGTGGGCGCGGTTCCGACAACACCACCGCGACCACGACCACGGCGCCGGTCGCGGGGGTCACCACCGGTAAAACCGCGCCGAAACCGGGGCCGCCGGCCGGGAACTCCAGTGCGTCGCCGGTCACCAAGGCCGCCGGGGTGCCGGATCGGGCGTATGTCACGCTCGTCGAGATCGATGCGGGGCGGTGGCCGGATTCGGCGAACGCGCCGGGGACCAAGGGGGGTGAGCAGTGGATGAACCGGGGGACCAAACTGCCGCCGAAGGATTCGGCGGGCAAGGCGGTGACCTACCAGGAGTGGGACGTCAATCCCAAGCAGCGCAACCGGGGTCGCGATGCCGAACGCATCGTCACCGGGAGTGACGGCACCGCCTGGTACACCGGCGACCACTACGAGACCTTCACGAGGATGCGCTGATGACCCCGCGGATGACGCTGTCGCAGTTCCTTGCTCGTCCCGCCGCCGCGGCGCCGGCCGGACCGCGCCCGGTGCTCGGCGCGCTGGCGGTCGACGCTTCGGCGTTCAGCGGCGTTCGCTACGACGCGCCCGCCGACTACCAGGTGCGGGAACTGCGCGGCGCCAAGATGCGCACGGTCGCCGAACTGTTCGACGAGTTCGCCGCCGCCTTCCAGTTCCCGTACTACTTCGGCGCCAACAAGGACGCCTTCGACGAATGCCTGCGCGACCTCGACGATTTCGTCGGTGACGCGCCCGGCTACGTCGTGGTGGTGCGCACCGCCGGCGACCTGCTCGCCGAGGACCCCGCCGAGCGCGCCTGGTTCGACAGCGCCATGCGCGACTGCGCCGCCTACTGGTCGCGCCGCGACGTCGTCTTCCGCGTCGTGCTCCAGGGGGAGCCGGACGCTTTCGACGCGGTGCCGCTCATCGGCTGAACCGCCGGCGGGCGGGGCTGTCAGCGGTGTCGTTCGGCCAGGTCGTCGCCGAGGAGGACGAACACGTCGGTGACCTGGTCGATCAGTTCCGCGCGGGTGAGGTCGAGGTCGCCGGCGAGCCAGGTCGTGAGGGTCTGGGTGAGCCCGCCGATGAGATAGATCGCGCGGAAGTCGACGAGTTTCTGCGGCACCTCGACCCCGTAGAAACCGCTGCCCTCCGCGGCCACCAGCCGGGAGAACGCCCGGACCGTGCGGGCCGTGCGGGCGCGGAGTTCCGGGGTCGCCATCCCCGCGATCAGCGCGGCCTTGGCCTTGCGCGGATCGTCGATGAGCACCGAGATGCCCGCGTCGATCGCGGCGCGTGACTGTGACCGGCTGTCGGGATCGGCGGTGGTCAGCGCCGAGACGATCGCGCCGGTCAGCTCCTCGGCGATCCGGTCGAGCAGCGCCTCCAGTACCCCGTCGCGGTGCTCGAAATTCTCGTAGTAGTAGCGCTCGTTGAGTCCGGCGCGGGCGCAGAGGCCTGCGACGGTGAGCTTGGCCTGGCCCTCTTCGGCGACGATGTCGAGCGCCGCGTCGAGGAGGGCGGTCCGGCGTTGGGCCTGTCGTTGTTCGGCCGAGACGCCACCATAGGTGCGTTGTGCTGCCACGGCTCCCATTCTGCGTCCTGCCGTCGGGGGGAGGCTTTCTGGTAGAAGCTCTTGCCAGATTACCAATTCTGGTGGATTCTATTGCCAGATGCACTCGACGAGGAGGCGCAGCATGGCCGCACGGCAGGGCGAACCCGGATATTTCGCCGACGATTCGATGATCCGACGGGTGATGAGCAAGCGAGCGGTAGGGCTGACCTACGGCGTGCGGGCACTGGTCATCGGCGCGGTGCACCCCCTGCTGTTCGTCGGCACCAGCGAGCACACCGCGCACCGCGCCACGCCCTACACCCGGCTGGCCATCACCGGCGCCCTGTTCGAGGCGGTCTTCCTCGGGAGCAAGGCCGAGGCCGATCGTGCCCTGTCCTTCACCCGGCGCAAGCACGAGCAAGTGGTCGGCACCCTGCCCGAGGACGCGGGCGAGCACTACCCGGCGGGCACCGCCTACGCGGCGCACGATCCGCATCTGATGTTCATGACGATGGCTTTCACCTTCGACTCCGCCGAGGCGATGTACGACCGGCTGGTACGCGAACTCACCGCCACCGAACGCGAGGACCTCTACCAGGACTACGTGCGCTGGGGCGAGCTGTTCGGCATGCCGCGCGCGGCCGCGCCCGCCGACTACCCGGCCTTCCGCCGGTACTTCGACGACTATCTGCGCTCGGCCGAGCTGTTCCTCACCGAGGAAGCCGACCTGGTCGGTTCGTACCTGGCCGGGCACCGCAAGGCCTATCGCCTGCGCCCGCCCGCCGAGCAGGTCGGGTCAGCGTTGTACCTGCTGGTGCAGGGCAGTCTGCCGCCCCGGATCCGGGACATGTACGGCATCGAGTGGGGGATCGCCGATCAGCTGGCCTATGGCACGCTGTGCCGCAGCCTGCGCACCGCGCACGTCGCTCCGCCGCTGGCGCCCCGGGTGCTGGCCGGCGCGCTCGCCGGGCCGAGCACCCCCTCCTACCAGCTGCTCGCCCGCCGCGAACAGCAGATGGTGCGGGCGGGCAAGCCGAGCATGCCCGGCGTCGATCCGCGCAACTGGGTGCAGCGAAATTCCGCTTGAGCGTCATGGAAAGATCGGGGTATGTCCAGTCCTGCCCCGGCCGCGACGGCCGAACGTAAGCAGCGGGTGCTGTCGGGCATCCAGCCCACCAGCGACTCCTTCCACCTCGGCAACTACCTGGGTGCGCTGCAGTACTGGGTGACCATGCAGGACGACTACGACGCGCTGTACTTCATCCCGGACATGCACGCGATCACCGTCAGCCAGGACCCCAAGGCGCTGCGGGCGCGCACCAAGGCCGCGGCGGCGCAGCTGCTCGCGCTCGGCATCGACCCGAAGAAGTCGACCCTGTTCGTGCAGAGCCAGGTCCCCGAGCACGCCGAGCTGTCCTGGGTTCTCAGCTGCATCACCGGTTTCGGCGAGGCCAGCCGGATGACCCAGTTCAAGGACAAGTCGGTCAAGCAGGGCGCGGAGAACGCGACCGTCGGCCTGTTCACCTACCCGGTCCTGATGGCCGCCGACATCCTGCTCTACCGCCCGCACCAGGTGCCGGTGGGCGAGGATCAGCGCCAGCACCTGGAGCTGACCCGAAACCTGGCCCAGCGCTTCAACACCCGCTTCAAGAAGACCTTCGTCGTGCCGGAGCCGCACATCGTCAAGGGCACCGCGAAGATCTTCGACCTGCAGGATCCGACCGCCAAGATGAGCAAGTCGGCGGCCACCGACGCGGGCCTGATCAACCTGCTCGACGACCCGAAGGTCACCGCGAAGAAGGTCCGCTCGGCCGTCACCGACACCGAGCGCGAGATCCGCTACGACCCGGAGCACAAGGCGGGCGTGAGCAATCTGCTGGTGATCCTGAGCGCGCTCACCGAAACTCCGATCGTCACCCTCGAGGAGAATTTCGCGGGTAAGGGTTACGGTGATCTGAAAGCCGACGTGGCCGACGCGCTGGTCGAATTCGTCACCCCGGTGCAGCAGAAGGTTCAGGAGTACCTGTCGGATCAGGCCGAACTGGACCGAATTCTGGCCTCGGGTGCCGAACGGGCGCGCGAGATCGCAGGCAACACACTGGCGCAGGTATACGACCGGGTGGGCTTCCTGGCCCGCTGACGGAGGGTCCATGCAGCTCGTCGACGACATCAAGGCCAAGCTGGAGAACGAGGTCGACCGCAGGCCCTGGCTGGATCACCTGATCCGGGCGGGCATGCGGTTCCAGCGCCAGCGCGGTGACTATTTCGCAGCAGGCATCACGTATTTCACCGTGCTGTCGCTGTTTCCGCTGCTGATGGTGGCGTTCTCGGTGGCGGGCTTCATCCTGGCCGGCCACCCGGAGCTGCTGACCGAGCTCCAGGAAAGCGTCGTGAAGAACATTCCCGGCGAGTTCGGCACGCAGATCAACGATCTGATCGACCAGGCGATCCGCTCGCGCGGCACGGTCGGTGTGCTCGGTCTGCTGGTCGGTCTCTACACCGGGCTCGGCTGGATCGCGAACCTGCGGGCGGCGCTGACCGAGCAGTGGGAGAGCCAGAGTCCCGAAAGTCCCTGGTGGCGAAGCAAACTGTCGGATGTGGGCGCGCTGGTCGGCCTCGGTCTCGCCTTCGTGGTGTCACTGGGCCTGTCGGCGGTGGCGTCGAGCGGGATCGGCAGCGGGCTGCTCGAGGCGATCGGCGCCGATCATCTGCCCGGTGCGACGGTGGTGCTCGCGGTGCTGTCGATCGCGCTCGGTCTGCTCGCGTCGTGGGCGGTGTTCGCGTGGATGATCGCCCGGCTGCCGCGCGAGAAGGTGTCGCTGCGCAGCGCGGCGCGGGCGGCGGCGCTGGCGGCGATCGCCTTCGAGATCTTCAAGTTCATCGGCGCGATCTACCTGCAGATGGTGCTGCGCAGCCCGGCGGGGGCCACCTTCGGCTCGATCATCGGTCTGATGGTATTCACCTACATGACCTACCGGATCCTGCTGTTCGCCACCGCCTGGGCGGCGACCGCGCCGGAGAACGACCGGGGCGCCGAGATCGCGCCGCCGGGCGCGGTGGTCATCCAGCCGCGGGTGGTCGAGCACGGCATGACCACCGGCGCGGGCGCCGCCTACTTCGGCGCGGGCGCGGTGGCCGCGCTGGCCCTGGTGCTGTTCGGCAGGCGACGCTGACTCAGCGCCCGCGCCGGTAGGCCCGCCGGATCCACAGCACCAGCGCCATCACGGCCAGTGGCGCGCCGATCAGAGTGGCCACCCGCGCCGCGTGGTGCGGCTGCTGTTGCGGCTGGGCCTGGGTGCCGTCGGCGCGCGGCGGTGGCGTGGCCAGCGGCACCGTGGGATGCACTGCCTCGCTACCGGATTCGGGCAGTTTGCCGATCCTGGCGTCGTTGTCGAGGGCGAATCCGTAGTCGAGCAGCCGAGCCGCCTGCTCCCACGGCCGGATCGGGCGCACGTCGGCCTTGAGCAGGGTGACGACGAGCCGGTGCCCGTCGCGTTCGGCGGCCGCGACGAAGGTCTGCCGCGCGTCGTCGGTGAAGCCGGTCTTGCCGCCGATCGCGCCGTCGTAGTTGTAGAGCAGCTGGTTGTCGTTGGCGATCGGGAAGCCGGGGTGGTCCTTGTCGTCGGGGATCTTCGGATCGGCGGGGTAGCCGGGGAAGTCCACCTGTTCGGTGTGGATCAGTTCGGCGAACAGTGGGATGTTCATCGCCTCGCGGAACAGCACCGACAGGTCGTAGGCCGAGGTGCTCATGCCGGGCCCGTCCAGGCCGGACGGGGTGGCGGCGCGAGTGTCCAACGCGCGCAACGACTTCGCCACGTCGTTCATCTTGGCCACGGTGGCCTTGTCGCCGCCGAGCTGGGCCGCGATCGCGTGCGCGGCGTCGTTGCCCGAGCACATGATCAGGGCCTGCATGAGCTGGCGATTGGTGTAGCGGCCGCCCGGTCCGATCCCGACCCTGGTGCCGTCGACGTCGGCGTCGGCCTGGGTGCCGGTGACGACCGCGTCCAGGTCGAGGGTGCGCAGCGCGACGATCGCGAGCGCGACCTTGATGGTGCTGGCGGGCCGGTAGCGCCCGTGCGGGTCCTTGGCGGCCAGGACGCGGCCGGTGTCGAGGTCGGAGACCATCCACGCGGTGGCCGAGATGTCGGCGGGCAGCGGCGGCGCGCCCTTGGGCAGGACGACGCCGCATTCGCTCATCCGGTCGCCGCCGATCGGCGGATCCGGCACCGGGATCGCGCTCGGAGTCGGCTCGCCCGGGGCGGGCACCTCGGAGGTGTCGATCGGGGCGGGCGGCTGGGTGCGCTGCGGGCAGCCGTCGGTGTTCGGCGTGGTGAACGGGGGTGTGGTGGTGGTGCTCGATCCGCTCGAGGTGTCGGTCGGCGCCGCGGTGGCGGTGGGGGCGTAGGCCACGGCGGCGGCGAGCGCGGCGGCGCCGAGGGTGGCGGCGGCGCGCACGCCGAGTTCACGGGTCTTCATCGCCCCCGAGCCTAGCGAGCCCGCGGACCGTCGGCGCACCGGCCAGGTGCCTATATTGACATAATCTATCAAATGAGAGTTACTATCAAAAAGTACAAACTCTCATAGTGGAGGAGATATGCGGACCGAAGCCACCCGCCCTTGGCTCGCGCTCGGCGCACTGGCCCTGGCGATGCTCACCATCGGGCTCGACGTCACCGTGCTGACGGTGGCCATTCCCACCCTCGCCGTCGACCTCGACGCGAATACCGCTGCGCTGCAATGGTTCAGCAGCGCCTACACGCTGGCCCTCGCGGCGCTGATGCTGCCCGCGGGCGCGCTCGGCGACCGCTACGGGCGTAAGAAGATGCTGCTCGGCGCGCTCGTGCTGTTCGGGCTGGCCTCGCTGGCCTGCGCCTTCGCCGGGTCGGCCGGTCAGCTCATCGCGGCGCGGGTGGCACTCGGCGTGGCCGCCGCCGCGCTGATGCCGCTGTCCATGGCGGTGCTGCCGGTGCTGTTCCCCGAGCCGGCCCAACGACAGCGCGCGCTGACGATCTGGGTCACCTCCACCGCCGTCGGCCTGCCGCTGGGCCCCATCCTCGGCGGGTGGCTGCTCCAGCACTTCTGGTGGGGTTCGGTGTTCCTGATCAATGTGCCGCTGGTGGTCGTCGGCGCGCTGGCGGTGGCCACGCTGGTCCCGGAATCACGCGGCGACACCGGCTTCCGGATCGACCTGCCCGGCGCGGTGCTCTCGGCCGCGGGCATGCTCGGGCTGACCTACGGATTCATCCGGATCGGCGAACACGACTGGGCCGATGTCATCGGCTGGCTCGCGGTGGCGGGCGGCGTGGCGCTGCTGGCCGGATTCCTGTGGTGGCAGCGTCGCGCCGCGTCGCCGCTGATCGACCTCGGCCTGTTCGCCACGCCCGGATTCCGCTGGGGCACGGCGTTTTCCATCCTGGTGATCTTCGCCATGTTCGGCATGTTCTTCACGGTGCCGCAGTACTTCCAGGCCGTACTCGGGGTCGACGCGCTCGGCAGCGGGGTCCGGTTGCTGCCGATGATCGGCGGGCTGGTCGTCGGCAGCAGGCTGGTCGACCCGCTGCTGCCCCGGCTCGGCGTGCGGGTGGTGCTCGCCGCCGGCTTCCTCGTCCTGGCGGGCGGGATCGGGCTGGGCGCGCTGACCAGGGTCGACAGCGGTTACGGCCTCACCGCCCTGTGGACGACGGTGCTCGGCGCCGGGATGGGACTGGTCATGCCCGCGGCGATGGGACTGGCGATGGGCGAACTCACCGCGGCCAGGTCCGGCTCGGGTTCGGCACTGCTGCAGGCACTCCGGCAGGCGGGCGGCACCATCGGCGTGGCGGTGCTCGGCACCGTCCTGGCCACCGCGTACCGGGCCGACCTCGGCGAGCTGAACCGCGAGCCGATCTCCGACGGGGTCAACGCGGGTGTCGCCGTCGCGCGCGAGACCGGCGACGCGGCCATGCTGGCGCAGGTACAGCAGGCCTTCGTCACCGGCATGGACACCATGCTCGCGGTCTGTGCCGCACTGTGCCTGCTCGCGGGCGTGGTGGCCGCGCTGTGGCTGCGCGGGCCCGCGGCGGCACCGCGGGCGGCGGCGGATACGGCAGAATCGATACATGTCGGTTGAGATGTCGCTGCGCGAGCGGAAGAAGGAGCGGACCCGCCGGACCATCAGGGTCGAGGCGTTCCGGCTGTTCCGGGAACAGGGCTACACCGAGACCACCGTGGAACAGATCGCGGCGGCCGCCGAGGTCTCGCCCAGCACCTTCTTCCGCTATTTCCCCACCAAGGAACAGCTGGTCGTCGCCGACGACCAGGACGCGCCGATGATCGAGGCGCTGGCGGCGCAGCCACGCGGCCAGCATCCGCTGACCGCCTTCCGCAAGGCCACCGAGGCCGTGTTCGCGACCATGTCGCCCGCCGACATGGCCTTCGAGCAGGAGCGGCACGCCCTGCTCTATCACGTGCCCGAACTGCGCCCGGCGATCGGCCTGGAATTCCAGCGCAGCATCGAACTGGCGGCGCAACTGCTGGCCGAGTACACCGGCAGGCCCGCCGACGACTTCGAGGTGCGGGTGGCGGCGGGCGCCATGATCGGCACCATGCTCGCCATCGTCACCGCCACCCCGATCAATGCCGACAATGTCGGTCACGCCCTGCGATTCCTGCAGGCCGGGCTGCCGTTCGGCGCGCAGGACGCGCCGGACGGCAGCGACCGGAGCTGACCTATTCCGCGGCGCCGTGCTGCACGGGGCAGCCGTGCGCGAGCGGGCCGAGCAGCTTGTTGTTGTCGTAGAAGTGCTCGAGCTCGAGGATGCGCAGATCCTCGCTGACCCGGGCGATGGTCACGCCGAACATCTCGATCTGCTCGCCGGTGGGCTGGTGGCCCTTGTATTCGCCCTCGTAGCGGCCCCAGTGCCGCCAGCGGAAACTCACCGTCGGCGGGCCCGACAGCACCTCGATGACCTCCCAGAAGAAGCCGCCGGGAAACGCGGTGTGGAAGACCTTGTGTGAGGACTCGAAGGTCTCGTTCGCCGCCTCGTAGTAGGGGTTGTCGCCGATCAGGATGTTGTAACTGCCGATCCGGGCGAATTCCTCGGCGTCCTGCCACTCGCCGCCGTTGACCCGGCCGCGGTACTGCTCGGCGACCACCGACAGCCAGGTGGCCGGGTCGCCCTTGTGCGATACCTCCATCTCGAAGACCTTCACCAGATCCTCGACGATCGCCTCGAGCGAACCTGGGGCGTGCTCGGTGGAGCGCTCGCGCGGGATCACCTCGTGACTCAACTCGTAATCGGGGACGTTGCCGCGCCATTCGGTCGGTGCCGCGGCGGCGATCACCGCCTCACGACCCTGCAGCCACAGCGGGGTCTCCGGTTCGGGGTTCTGATCGGCTTGCGTATCCGTAACGTCGACAGTCATTTTCGGTCTACCCGACCCTTTCGAAAAGCTCGTAGAACCGGTCGAAAGTAACAGTTCGGATACGCGCACGCCTGTCGCGTCTCACCAGGTGAGAAATGGTGATTGATCGAACTGTGTTCTGTGACAACGATTTCGGATGTCGCTACGGCACCGCGTTGTGGTGATGCCCAAGCCTGGCCGGTGTCTCGTCGTCCATGGTCGCGAAGAATTCGCCGAGCACGTCCACGAGCTGATCCACCGAATCCGCGCAGAACAATTCCGGCTGGTAATGGGTGATGTCGTAGGAGATGGTGCCCATCGCCGCCACGTCGAGCGGGCGTAGCCGGGCGTGGCGGAATTCGTCGATCTCGCCGTAGGAGGACAGCAGTCCGGCTCCGTAACAGCGGATCTCGCCGTCCTCGCGGACGACGCCGAATTCGAGCGAGAACCAGAACACATCGGCGAGGAATTTCAGCGCGGTGTCGGTCTGCAACCTGGTGACCGCTTGGCCGACGGTCTCGTAGAGGGCGGCGAAGCGCGGACTCGCGATCTGATTGGCGTGGCCGATGATCTCGTGGATGGCGTCGGGCTCCGGGGTGTACAGCGGCGCCGAGTGATGCCGGATGTACTGGGTGGAGTGGAAGATCCGGTCGGCGAACGAGCCGAAGAACTCACGCAGCGGGACCAGTCCCGCCGCAGGTACATAGCTGAATCCGGTGAGCGGGCCGAGCAGTCGCGACACCTCGTCGAGCTGGGGGATGTGATCGCGGGGGAGGGCGAGTGCCTCCGCGGCCGCCCTGACCTCCGTGCACGCGTAGATCTCGTGCTTGCGGGCCAGTTCGGCCGAGGCGATCCGCCACACCCGTTGCTCGTCGTCGGTGTAGTCGATCCGAGGTACCGCGCCGCCGGGCCGGTAGTCGAGGGCGAGCGCGGCGATGGCGTTGCGCCGCGTCCTGTAGTCGGCGTCGTCGACACCGGGGTGTTCGGCGCTCAGATGCACGGTGACGTCGCCGTCGCGCTCGCGCGTCACCGGCGAGTACAGCTGTGCCTCGTCGAACATGCCTCAAGGCAAGCACCGCGCCCGCGGGCCGACAACCACGACGCGCACAACTGTGCAAACTGTCTAGTACTCGGTGTGCGCGCGGTCCCATTCCGGCCATCATCAGCGTTTTCTGTGTGCTTGCTGAATACCGATCCTCGCGGCTCCGCCGGGTAGCTGTGCGGACTTGCGAACGCGGGCATTCGGTAACGACGCGGTGAATCGGCGGACGCGCGCCGACCCGGTAACGCAAGATTGCGATCAGACGAAGGAGGACGATTGCGATCCCTGCGGATAGATCTCGATCAGCACCTGCTCGACGCCGCCGCCGACATCATGGGCACGGCCGACAGCAACGCGACCGTCAACGAGGCGCTGCGCCGCATCGTGGTGCACGAGCGCCAGCTCCGTAATCTCGAACGGCTGATGGCCGATTCGATCTTCAGTGCGACGCCGGTGGCCGAAGGTTAGCTCGGCCCGCCGAAGCTGTCGGTGCCCGCTGGGATGATCGGTGCCGTCACCGATCAGCAGGGGGAACGATGTCGGTACCGATCACGAATCTGCCCGTCGCCCAGCGGCCACGCGAGCGGTTGCTGCTGCACGGGCCGCAGGCGCTCAGCGATGTCGAGCTGCTCGCGCTGCTGCTCGGGCAGGGCACCAGGGGCCGGTCCGCGCTCGAGCTCGCGGCCGAATTGCTCGGCGAATACACCGGATTGGCCGAGCTGGCGGGCGCGCGGCCGGAGGAACTCGCGCGCAGGGCGGGGATCGGGCCCGCCAAGGCGGCGACGGTGATCGCCGCCTTTCACCTGGGCAGCAGAACACGGACGACGGCGGCGGCGCCGCAGCTCACCGCGCCCGCCGACATCGCGAGTGTGGCGGTCCCGCTGTTCGCGGGCGCCAGGGTCGAGCGCCTGCTCGTGTTGATCTGCGACGCCAGGCATCGCCTGCGTCATCGCGCCTTCGTCGCCGAGGGCGCCATCGACCGCGTCGCCGTCCCGGTCCGGGAGATTCTCAATACCGTGCTGCGCCACGACGGCCGCGCGTTCGCCGTGGTCCACAACCATCCCTCCGGTGATCCCGCGCCGAGCGACGACGACCGCAGGGCCAGCTCGCTGCTCGCGGGCGCGGCGGACACGGTCGGCCTGCGCTACCTCGACCACATCGTGGTCGCCGGCGAGACCTGGGCGACCGCACCGCCGCTCACCTGACGCGGGTCAGCGATCGCCGATGCACTCGATGTAGCCGGTGCCGTCCACCGGCCTGCCGCGGAACCGGCCGGTGTAGCGGTAGCTGCCGACGTAACCGCCTGCCATGCCGTACACGTAGTCGTCGTTGGTCGTGCCGTCGATGTGGATGAGCTCGGCGCCGTGCTCGTCGTCGACGCGCCAGGAGAAGTCCGTGGCCAGGCTCATCGACAGGTCGTTGGGGGTGCGCCGCGGGGTGGGCTCCACCCGGTGGACCTCGTACCGGAAGTCGTTCTCGTAGGTCCCGCCGTGGTCGTCGAGCGAGCGGACGTACACCGAGCGCTGCACCGGGACGCCGAGTGGGCCGAGCACCTCGGTCATCAGTACCTGGGTCACCTCGTCGATATTGAGGATGTGGTACGTGAAGTAGCTGAACGGCAGTGCCACGTCGGCGCCGCGCGCGTACTCGAGGGTGTTGAGCCCGGCGATCTCGGTCGTCTTGCCGTAGTAGGTGACGGTGCCCTCGTACCGGCACAGCAGCGACCAGTGGTCGTAGAGCCCGCCGCGCAGCTTGGCGAAGTGGGAGACCTTGTCGGTGGCGCGCACCCGCAGGTCGAGCTCGAACTCGGGGTTGCGGTAGGCGACGGTGAAGTGCGGGTAGTGGCCTTCGAGCTGGAACTCGTCGCCGAAGCGGACGACGCTGCCGTCGGG
Source organism: Nocardia asteroides (assembly GCF_900637185.1). NCBI lineage: Bacteria > Bacillati > Actinomycetota > Actinomycetes > Mycobacteriales > Nocardiaceae > Nocardia > Nocardia asteroides. The sequence continues at coordinate 1,904,473 of NZ_LR134352.1, forward strand.
GGCCAGCTCCAGATCGCGGCTCACCTGGTAACCGCGGAACTGGCCGGGGAACTGCACACCGGCGCCGACGAGCAGATTGGCGGTGTCGGCGGCGGTCGTCTCGATGAGGTGATCGTTGCGCCACAGAGCGATCCGGGGCTGTCCGATGACGGTGATCACGTCGATGAAGTTCAGTGGCGCGGGCAGGTTCGGCAGCATCAGGCCGTAGTGCACCGTGGCGTAGCGGCCGCGCGGTGGATGGAAGGGCGTCGCCGGATCGAAGGGTGTTCCGCGCAGGGCGTAGGAGCCGGAAGCGCCGCGCTGGGCGGCATGCAGCAGGACGTCTGTGACACTCATCGAGATTCCTTTCGCAAACACCGATGTATGCGTAACTAGAAGTATCAGAAAGATATGACTCTGAGGTCATATCCGCAAGTGTGTGCTGGATCACCCCGGCAGGGTGTCGGCGACGCCGCAGGGGCCGACCGCTACCGTCGATCCGGATCAGGCGGGCGGACGGCCCGCCGCGAGTGAGGTGAGGCGATGGCGGGCAGGTCGGGCAGCAAGGGAATGCCGCGGGGTGAGCGGGAAGCGCAGATTCTCGACGCCGCGGCGGTCGAGTTCGGCACCCGTGGCTACGCCTCGGTCCTTGTCGTCGATGTCGCCAGGCGCGCCGGAGTGTCCAAACCGCTTGTCCATCAATACTTCGCCACGAAAGACGGACTGTGCGCGGCGTGCGTCGAGCGCGCGGGCGCCGCCTTGACCAGCGGCATCGCCGCGGCGATGACCACACCGGGCCCGAGTGTCCGCACCGCGGCGGGCGCGGTGCTCGACGCCGTGTTCACCGCGCTCGAACCTCGCCCGCACGACTGGAACGTGCTCTACGACCGCAGCGTGCCCGCGGGCACGGCGGCCGCCACCGTCGCCCGCCGGTATCGCAGGCTCATCGCCGAGCAGGCCGCCGCCGGGGTGTCCTCGGCGTTCGCCGGCGGCTCGCCGACCGATCCGCGCGACCTCGAGGTGCTGACCCGGGTCTGGATGAACAGCGTCAGCGCGGTCGTGTCGTGGTGGCTGGACAATCCCGATCAGACGGCCGAGCAGATGCGCGAGCGAGCGCATCGCGTGCTCGCGCATCTGCTCGGCTAGCCCTCGATGTCGGCCGCGCGCAGCCGGGCCATGGCCGCGTCGTCGGGCCAGCGCCGCGCCTCGAAGCGGGTGGGCTCGATCGTGGGCAGCGGGGTCAGGCCGAGGATCTCGACGACGGTGGGGAACGGGACCGTGCAGACCAGTTCGACCTCGTCGTTCGCGTCGCGGCGCAGGAACCGCACGACATCGGTCTCGGGGAGCAGGTATTCGACGCCCTCGCCCCACACCACCGAGGTGAACGCGCCGTCGGTGGACTCCTCGTAGTTGACCGTGGCCGCGTAGGCGGGCTCGATGTCGAGCTCGGGCAGCTCGAGGAAATCCTCGAAAGTGGTGTTCAGGTAATCGGTCTGGAGGCTGTACTCGGTGGCCGCCAGGCCGGCGCGGGCGCGCAGCGCGAGCGGTAGCGACGGGTGCGCGCCCGCCTCGTCGAACGGGACGACGGAGCCGTTCTCGTCGACGGTGTAGCCCTGCGGCGACACCGGGCGGGCGGCGTCGCGGTACTGCTGTTCGACCATCTCGAACACGCCGACCAGCAGTTCCGGATCGTCCGGGACGACGAGCAGCGAATCGTTCTCGGCGATGAAGGCGACCGGCCGGAACGCCCCGCCCGCGTAGCCCGCCAGCCAGCCGGGGACCAGCAGCCAGGAGGCGCAGTAGGAGTCGCCGCTGTCGACGAAGCGCACGATCTGCAGGTCGTCGGGGGAGCCGGGCCGGGCCAGCGCGGTCAGGTTCGCGCGGGCGGCGGCGAACACCTGCTCGGTGCTCACCCCCCAGTCGGCGGCCGCCGTGGCCGAGACGAACGTCCGCGTGCGCGGCAGGTCGACGACCACCACCTCGTCGACGAACGGGAACGCGGCCCGGCGCAGCGGGCGCGGGCCGTCCTGGCCCAGCGTCACCGGCCGCAGCACCGAGCGCAGCAGCGGACGGACCGAGTCCCAGTCCGCGGGCACCTCGTCCGAACTGGTCATCGCGAGGACGAAATCGCTGATGCGTTCCGCGCGGGCCTCCGCGTCCAGCTGTTGGCACTCGCGAAAGATGTTGTCCAGGTACATGACCCGGCCGTCACTGTGATGCACGCTGAACTCGTCGGCGGAGTATTCGGCGTCGTCGACCCCGTGCGCCCGCACACTCGTCATCACGGTCTGCACGAACTGCTCGCGCTCCATACCCACTCCCCATCCCGATCGGTTACGGCCTCGATCTTGGCCCACCGCACCGACAGAGTCGAGGGATAGACTGCGTGGGGTGGCTGTCAGGTCCGGTCGTTCCGGCGGAGCCCGCCGGGTGGTCGCGGGCGATACCAGCCTGGAAGTGATCGTCGAGGGGGCCGGGGCGCCGCTCGTCCTGATCCAGACCGGGCTGCTCGCCGAGGAATGTGCGCCACTGGCGACCGCGTTGAGCCGCGACTTCACCACTGTCCGTTACCACCGGCGCGGCTACGCGGGCAGCGACCCGGTCACCGGGCCCGGCTCGATCGTCCGGGACGCGCGCGACTGCGCGGCGTTGCTCGGCGCGCTCGCGGTCGACTCCGCGCACGTGCTCGGGCTCTCCTACAGCGGGGCCGTCGCCGTACAGCTCGCCGCCGACGCGCCGGAGCTGGTCCGCTCGCTGATCCTGATCGAGCCGCCGCCGGTGCACGTCGCCGAATTCCGCGCCGTCACTGGCGAACTCCAGCGGGAGTACCGGGTGGCGGGCGGCGCGGTCGCCCTCGCGCACCTGATGGGGATCGTCAGCGGGCCCGACTGGCGCGACATCCTCGACCGGCAGCTGCCGGGAGCCAGGGCGCAGGCGACGGCCGACGCTGGCACCTTCTTCGCCACCGATCTGCCCGCGCTGCTGAACTGGACCTTCACCGCCGCTGAGGCGGCCCGGGTCCGGGCGCCGGTGCTCTACCTCGGCGGGACGGCGAGTGGTCCGTGGTTTGCCGAGGTGCACGCACGGATCACCCAATGGTTCCCGCGCGCCGAATCGGTGCTGGTCGACGGGGCCGACCACGGGCTGGCGCTCACCCATGCCGCCGCGCTGGCCACGGCGATCACCGCGTTCGCGGCGCAGCGGTGACTCAGCGGGCGAACCCGGTGGTGCGGGCCAGATCCGCGAGCATGGCGTCGAACATCACCTCGGGATCGGCCAGCGGGATCGGGTAGTTGCCGAAGACCTCGAGGGTGACATGGCCGAACAGCCGCGCCCAGATCTGCACCATCAGATACGTGACGCCCAGGTCGAGCTTCTCGGCGGGGAACTTCTGCCCGGACTCGGACAGCATGGCCAGCAGCTCGGTCTGGAAGCCGATCAGGTCGTCGCGCAGCGCCGCCGGGATGGTCTCGCCGGGCGGGGTGGCGATCTCGAAATTGGCCAGCAGCCTGCCCGCCGCGGCCAGGAAGATCCGCCCGAACGGTTCGCCGAAGCGGCGCATCATCTCCGGACCGGAGGTGGGCGAGGCGAACACCAGGGTGTATTCCCGGGGATTGGCCAGCGCCCACCGCCGAAAGCCACGGCAGATGGCGAGGAACTGGACGGCGCCGTCGTCGGGCAGCACCGCGATCTCGGCCGAGAGGAACCCGGCCAGATCGGTGCAGAACTGCGTGCGCAGCCGCTCGATCAGCTCGTCGCGGGAGGCGTAGTGCCGGTACAGCGCGGGCGCGGTGACGCCGAGCTCCCTGGCGATGGCGCGCAGGGTCACCGCGTCGGGCCCCTGCGCCGCCAGCAGTGCCCTGGCGACCCGCCGGATGTCGGTGTCGGTCACCACCGGCGCCCGGCCACGTGCCTTGCCCGTCACCCGGCCACCCCCTCGATCATGGTTCGGTTCAAGCGTATTCGACCTCCCAGCGCTTGATGCCGTTGAGCCAGCCACTGCGCAGCCGCACCGGGTCGGCGACCTGGCGCAGATTCGGCATCGCGTCGGCAATGGCATTGAACATCAGGTCGATCTCCAGGCGGGCCAGATTGGCGCCGACACAGTAGTGCGTGCCGGTGCCGCCGAAGCCGACGTGCGGGTTGGGGTTGCGCAGCACGTCGAACTCGAACGGGTTGGTGAAGGCCTCCTCGTCGAAGTTGGCCGAGCTGTAGAACAGGCCGATGCGCTGCCCCCGCTTGATCTGCTGCCCGCCGAGTTCCAGGTCGCGGGTGGCGGTGCGCTGGAAGGCGGTCACCGGGGTCGCCCAGCGCACGATCTCGTCGGGCGCGGTGCGCGGGCGCTGCTCCTTGTACAGCTCCCACTGCTCCGGGTTGTCGACGAAGGCCTTCATGCCGTGGGTGATCGAGTTGCGGGTGGTCTCGTTGCCCGCGACGGCGAGCAGGATGACGAAGAACGCGAATTCGTCCGAGCCGAGATGCTCACCGTCGACGTCGGCGTTGACCAGCTGGGTGACGATGTCGGCGGCCGGACAACCCCGCCGCTGCTCGGCCATGTTCCAGGCGTAGCCCATCACCTCGGCGGTGGCCACGTGATGGTTGCCCTCGAACTCCGGGTCGTCGTAGGAGATCATCTGGTTGGTCCAGTCGAAGATCTTGCGGCGGTCCTCCTGCGGGACGCCGAGCAGTTCGGCGATCGCCTGCAGCGGCAGTTCCACGGCCACCTGTTCGACGAAGTCACCGCGCCCGGACTTCTTGGCCTCGTGCACGATGCGCTCGGCGCGCTCGGTCAGCGCGGCCCGCAGGTTCTCCACCGCGCGCGGGGTGAAGCCCTTGGACACGATGCGGCGGATCTTGGTGTGCTGCGGCGGATCCAGATTCAGCATCAGCATGTTGCCGAGCATGTCGATCTGTTCGCGGGTGGTCTCCTCGTTGAACCGGATGATCGCGGTGTTCTCGTGCGAGGAGAAGTCGTCGGGGTTCTTGGAGATCTCCTTGATGTCGGCCAGCTTGGACACCACCCAGTAGCCGCCGTCGTCGAACCCGCTGGCGCGGTCCGGCTGCGCGCACCACCAGACCGGGGCGGTGCGCCGCAGCTCGGCGAACTCCTCGATCGGCAAGCGGGCTGCGAGCAGGTCGGGATCGGTGAAATCGAATCCCGCGGGGATGTTGGTGCTGGTCACGGCTGTCTCCTCCGGTCCGGTAGACGTGATGTGGAACACGTCCGTGACGATGAAACCACGTTTCGACCCTTTATGAACAGTGTTTAGTAATACCTGTTTATAAACGAGGTCGACCGATTCCCCGCGTCGACGGGTGCGGCTGGGCACAATGGCGGCCGTGGACCTGCCGTTTCTGCGGGACAACCCGCACCTGCTGCCGACCTTCCTGGCGCATCAGCGCCTGCGCACCACCCCCGTCGGTGGCGGGTCCATCGCGGTGACCGAACGGATCGGGCTCGACGACGGCGCGCAGCTGTTCCTGAAGACCTGGCCGGGTGGTGTCGCGGCGGCGCCCACGGACGGTCCCGTCGCTGCCCCGCCCGGCTTCTTCGCCGCGGAGGCCGCCGGGCTGCGCTGGTTACGCGAGGCGGGCGGGGTCGCGGTGCCCGAGGTGTACGCCGCGACCGACGACCTGGTGCTGCTGGAATGGGTCGAGCACGCCACCCCCACCCTGGCCGCCGCCGAACGCTTCGGCCGTGACCTGGCCCGCACCCACCAGGCGGGCGCCCCCTCCTTCGGCGGCCCCGCCGACGGCTATTTCGGCAGCATCCCGATGGACAACACCCCCGGCGACGACTGGCCGGCCTGGTTCCGGGAACGCCGCATCCTGCCCTTCCTGAAACTCGCCGTCGACGCGGGCGCCCTCGAGCCCGCCGACGCCACCGTCGTCGAGTCCATCCACATCGAAGCCCCCACCGAACCTCCGGCTCGCATCCACGGCGACCTCTGGCCCGGCAACATCCTCTGGGGCCCCGCCGACACCCCCTACCTCATCGACCCCGCCGCCCACGGCGGCCATCCCGAAACCGACCTCGCCACCCTCACCCTCTTCGGCGCCGCCCCCCACTACCCCCGAATCATCGCCGCCTACAACGAAATTCACCCTCTGTCCCCGGACTGGGAGACCCGCATCCCCCTGCACACCCTCCCCATCCTCCTGATCCACGCCATCCTCTTCGGCCCCTCCTACCGCTCCGCCGTCCTGTCCGCGGCAGCCCCCTACCGCTAGCGGACACGATCAGCTGATGCTGCCTGCCGGGACGACCCAGACGTGCGGCTGGCGGGTGACGGCGGCGATGTGTTCGAAATCGCGGTCGTAGTGGACGACGACCGCGTCGTGGTACTCGGCGACCGCCGCGGTGAGCAGGTCGACGAGACCGGCACTGCGGTGCAGTCCCTTCTTGGCCATGAGGAGCTGAACTTCCCTGGCGCGTTGGGCGATCGAGTCGTTCATCGGCAGGTCGTGGTACAGGGCGCGGCGGCGCTGTGCGATGTTCTGGACATCGGCCAGGTTGCGGCCCGAGTAGCCCGCTTCGAGGTCGATGGTGACACACGTGGCGGCCGCGCGGTCCGCGATGAGTCCGGCGAGGACGGTACGGACGGACTCGTGCCGGATCCTGGCGGCTGCTGAGGTGTCGACCAGATGCAGTCGCAGCGGAGTGGCCTCGATCAACGCCGGGCCCGGCGCATCACCTCGGGGTCGTCGATATCGGGGCCGACACCGAAGCCGTACGGGTCGTCGAGGACCTGTTCGATGCGGCGACGGCGCTCGGCGACGAACTTCAACGCCGCGTTGACCGTGTCCTTCTTGGTGGTCGTCCCCAGTTCCTTGGCGGCCAAGGCCAGGGCTTCGTCGTCCAGGTCGATCATGGTCTTCATATGTCTCACGATATTTCCCCCGCAATATCAGCAGCAATACTCGTGGAGTATTCGAGACCGCATCGCGATCGGATCGGTCCTGTCGATGGTCGCGAACGGCGAAGGCCGCCGCCATCTGTCGATGGCGGCGGCCTTCGGAGACCGGGGGAGGTCAGCGGGTGAAGAGCAGGGCCCGCTTGACTTCCTGGATGGCCTTGGTGACCTCGATGCCACGGGGGCACGCGTCGGTGCAGTTGAAGGTGGTGCGGCAGCGCCACACGCCCTCGACGTCGTTGAGGATGTCGAGGCGCTCGCGGGCGCCTTCGTCACGGCTGTCGAAGATGAAGCGGTGGGCGTTCACGATCGCGGCCGGGCCGAAGTAGCTGCCGTCGCTCCAGTACACGGGGCAGGAGGTGGTGCAGCAGGCGCACAGGATGCACTTGGTGGTGTCGTCGAACCGGGCACGGTCGTGCTGGCTCTGGATGCGCTCGCGGGTGGGCTCGTTACCCGAGGTCATCAGGTACGGCTTGACGGCACGGAACGCGTCGAAGAACGGCTCCATGTCGACCACGAGGTCCTTCTCCACGGGCAGGCCGCGGATGGGCTCGACGGTCATGGTGAGGGTCTTGTCGCCCTTGGGCAGCAGGTCCTTCATCAGCACCTTGCAGGCCAGCCGGTTCACGCCGTTGATCCGCATCGCGTCCGAACCGCACACCCCGTGGGCGCAGGAGCGCCGGAAAGTGAGGGTGCCGTCCAGGTAGGACTTGATGTAGATCAGCACGTTGAGGAAACGGTCGGTCGGCAGGACCGGCACCTGGAACGAATCCCAGTGCGCGCCCTTGTCGTTCTCGGTGCTGAACCGGGCCACCTTGACGGTGACCATGACCGAGCCCTCGGGAACGGGCGCCGGCTTCTGCGTGGTGGGTTCGGCTACAGCAGTCATCAGTACTTACGCTCCATCGGCTCGTAGCGGGTCTGCACCACCGGCTTGAAGTCGAGGCGGATCTCGGAGATGAGCTCCGGACCCTCCTTGTAGGCCATCGTGTGCCGCATGAAGTTGACGTCGTCGCGGTCCGGGTAGTCCTCGCGCGCGTGGCCGCCGCGCGATTCCTTGCGGTTGAGCGCGCCGACGACGGTGACCTCGGCCAGCTCCAGCAGGAAGCCCAGCTCGACGGCCTCGAGCAGGTCGCTGTTGTAGCGCTTGCCCTTGTCCTGCACCGTGATCCGGGTGTAGCGCTCCTTGAGCGTGTGGATGTCGGTGAGGACCTTCTTGAGGGTCTCCTCGGTGCGGAACACGCCCGCGTTGGCATCCATCGTGGCCTGCAGCTCGGTGCGGATGTCGGCCACGCGCTCGTCGCCGTGGTCGGACAGGATCAGCGCCAGCCAGTCCTGCACCATCTTGGCCGGGTCCTCCGGCATCTCGACGAACTCGGTGCGCTGGGCGTACTCCGCGGCGGCGATACCGGCGCGCCGGCCGAAGACGTTGATGTCGAGCAGCGAGTTGGTGCCGAGGCGGTTCGCGCCGTGCACGGACACGCAGGCGCACTCACCGGCGGCGTACAGGCCGGGGACCACGTCGGTGTTGTTGCGCAGCACCTCGCCACGGATGCGGGTGGGGATACCGCCCATCACGTAGTGGCAGGTCGGCATGACCGGCACGAGCTCCTTGACCGGGTCGACGCCCAGGTAGGTGCGCGCGAACTCGGTGATGTCGGGGAGCTTCTCCTCCAGGACGTCCTCGCCGAGGTGGGTCACGTCGATGTAGACGTAGTCCTTGTTCGGACCGGCGCCGCGGCCCTCGGCCACCTCGAGCACCATCGAGCGGGCGACGATGTCGCGCGGCGCGAGGTCCTTGATGGTGGGGGCGTAGCGCTCCATGAAGCGCTCGCCGGAGGCGTTGCGCAGGATGCCACCCTCACCACGGACCGCCTCGGAGATGAGGATGCCCAGGCCCGCGAGGCCTGTCGGGTGGAACTGGTGGAACTCCATGTCCTCGAGCGGCAGGCCCTTGCGGAACACGATCGCCATGCCGTCACCGGTCAGCGTGTGCGCGTTCGAGGTGGTCTTGTACATGCGGCCCGAGCCGCCGGTGGCGAACACGATCGACTTCGCGTGGAAGACGTGGATCTCACCGGTGGACAGCTCGTAGGCGACGACGCCGGTGGCGACGGGGCCGCGCTCGGTGTCGGTCATCACCAGGTCGAGCACGTAGAACTCGTTGTAGAACTCCACGTCGTGCTTGACGCAGTTCTGGTACAGCGTCTGCAGGATCATGTGACCGGTGCGGTCGGCGGCATAACACGCGCGACGCACGGGCGCCTTGCCGTGGTCACGGGTGTGGCCACCGAAACGACGCTGGTCGATCTTGCCCTCGGGCGTGCGGTTGAACGGCAGGCCCATCTTCTCCAGGTCCATCACCGCGTCGATGGCCTCCTTGGCCATGATCTCCGCGGCGTCCTGGTCGACCAGGTAGTCACCACCCTTGACGGTGTCGAAGGTGTGCCATTCCCAGTTGTCTTCTTCGACGTTGGCCAGCGCGGCGCACATGCCGCCCTGGGCCGCGCCGGTGTGGCTACGGGTCGGGTACAGCTTGGTCAGGACCGCGGTACGGGCGCGGGGGCCGGCCTCGATCGCCGCGCGCATACCCGCGCCACCGGCGCCGACGATGACGACGTCGTAGCGATGCTCCTGAATCGGACGGGATTCACTCATGCGAGGTGGCCTGTTCCTAACCTGTGATGGTGGGGTCGAAGGTGAAGATGACGTACGTGCCGACGCCCACGACCAGGATCATCGAGACCGCGAGAATGGTCTTGAGCCAGAACCGGGTGGAGTCCTTGCGGGAGTAGTCATCGATGACGGTGCGCAGACCGTTGCCGCCGTGCAGCTGAGCCAGCCACAGCATGGTCAGGTCCCAGATCTGCCAGAACGGGCTGGCCCAGCGACCGGCCACGAAGCCGAAGTTCAGGCGCTTCACGCCGCCGTCGATCATCAGCATGATGAACATGTGGCCGAGCACGAGGACGATCAGCAGCAGGCCGGAGAAGCGCATGAACAGCCACGCGTACTTCTCGAAGTTGTTGTTCGAGCGGGCCCGCGGCGAGCGGGGCGCGTCGAGGCTGGCCGGGCGATCGTAGGACTTGCCGAGGACAGGTGCAGACATATCAGTGCTCCGTCAGCAGGTAGAAGAACTGGCGGCCGATGCCGGCGGCCGAGACCAGGACCCAGATGGTCAGCACGATCCACAGCATCTGCTTCTGGAAGCGCGGACCCTGCGACCAGAAGTCGACCAGGATCACGCGGACGCCGTTGAGCGCGTGGTACAGCACCGCGACGACCAGGCCCATCTCCATGAGCGCGACCAGCGGGTTCTTGTACGTCTCGATGATCCGGTCATAGGTATCCGGGTTCACCCGGACCAGTGCCGTGTCCAGCACGTGGACGAAGAGGAAGAAGAAGAGCGTGACACCGGTGATCCGGTGCAGCGCCCAGGACCACATGCCAGGGTCGCCGCGGTACAGCGTCTTCCGCTTCGGCTGGGCCGGAGCCGGAGCTTCTATCGTGGTCATAGAGTGCGGTGCCTCCAACGTCGTTGATGGACCCGGTCACAGATCCGACGCCGGCTGCGTGGAGAGGCAAATGCCCAGGTGGCTGCGCTGTGTTCTCGAGCGCTGGCCCGCCGCCGGGAACCTGAACCGATCTTCGGCTGACTCTAATCCTCTCTGTTTCGCGGAACTAATTCGGCGTGCCGTGCGTTGCGTGCGAATCGGCCGAGTTAGGTTTACCTTTCTCCTTGCCGGATACTGGTGCGAAGGCCCGTTCGCCGACGCGTTCGGCGGGATCGGCTGGAGGTTCACGGTGCCCGAAATCGACTGGAATACCTTGCATGACAAGGCAATTCACGCTATGGGTGAGGCGTATGCCCCGTACTCGGGTTTCCCGGTGGGCGCGGCTGCTCTCACGGCGGACGGCCGAATTGTGAGCGGTTGCAATGTGGAAAATGTCTCATATGGACTAACCCTGTGTGCCGAATGTGTACTCGTCGGTAACTTATTTGTGACGGGTGGGGGTCGTCTCGTCGCCGTTTCGGTGACCGATTCCCGGGGCGAAATCCTGATGCCGTGCGGGCGCTGCCGACAGCTGCTGTTCGAGCACGGTGGGGGCGCGCTGCTCGTCGACCACGCGGCGGGGCCCAAGCCGTTGCGCGAGCTGCTTCCGGACGCGTTCGGTCCGGACGACCTGGCGGCCGGTCGGACTGGCAAAGGCCGGTAACCACTGATTTAGTGGGCACATGGGTAACTCGTCGGGGACGAACGAACTCTCCACCCACCTGCCGCCGGCCGCCGACGGGAGTCCGTCCGCGCTGAAGTCCGGCTCGAAGTCGCGGAGCGGCGGTGACAGCCACAGCGCGGTATCGGTCATCAGGGTCAAGCGCGACGGCGGGGAACTGTCCGACGCGCAGATCGACTGGGTGGTGGACGCGTTCACCCGGGGGATCGTCGCCGACGAGCAGATGTCGGCGCTGGCCATGGCCATTCTGTGGCGGGGGATGACCCGGCGCGAGACCGCGCGCTGGACCGCGGCGATGATCGGCTCCGGTAGCCGGATGGACTTCACCGACCTGCCCCGCCCCACCGTCGACAAGCACTCCACCGGCGGCGTCGGGGACAAGATCACCCTTCCGCTCGCGCCGCTGGTCGCCGCCTGCGGTGCCGCGGTGCCGCAGCTGTCGGGCCGCGGGCTCGGTCACACCGGCGGCACGCTGGACAAACTCGAATCGATCCCGGGCTGGCAGGCCGACGTCACCGTGCCCCGGATGCGCGAGATCCTGGCCGACCCGGCCATCGGCGCGGTGGTGTGCGCGGCCGGCGCCGACCTGGCCCCGGCCGACAAGCGGCTCTACGCGCTGCGCGATGTCACCGGCACGGTCGAATCGATCCCGCTCATCGCCAGCTCGATCATGAGCAAGAAGATCGCCGAGGGCACCGCGGCGCTGGTCCTGGATGTGAAGGTCGGGTCGGGCGCCTTCCTCAAGACCCTCGACGGGGCGCGGGAACTGGCGACCGCGATGGTCGAACTCGGCCGCGACGCCGGGGTGCGCACGGTCGCGCTGCTCACCGCCATGGACACCCCGCTGGGCCGCACCGCGGGCAACGCGCTCGAGGTCGCCGAGTCGGTCGAGGTCCTGGCGGGCGGCGGCCCGGCCGACGTCATCGAACTGACCCTGACCCTGGCCCGCGAGATGGTCGCCCAGGCGGGGCTGGACGTGGACCCCGCCGACGCCCTGGCCGACGGCCGCGCCATGGACCACTGGCGCGCGATGATCCAGGCCCAGGGCGGTGACCCCGACGCCCCGCTGCCGACGGCCCGGCACACCGAAACCGTCCGCGCCGAAGCCACCGGCATCCTCACCCGGCTCGACGCCATGGACGTCGGCATGGCCGCCTGGCGGCTCGGCGCGGGCCGGGCCCGGCAGGGCGAACGGGTCCAGCCGGGCGCCGGCGTCGAGATGCACGCCAAACCGGGTGATTCGGTGACCGCGGGTCAACCGCTGTTCACCCTGCACACCGACACCCCGAATGCCTTCGCCGCCGCCGCGTCCGCCCTCACCGCCGCGGTCACCATCGAATCGACCTCCGAATACAAACCCGGCGAACTGTTCCTCGACCGGATCGGCTGAGTACGCCGTTTCCGGTTACCCTGCGAAAGATCCGTCGACAGTTCCGTGGGGGAGTTCATGGCCGAATGCAGTGCGCGCGATCGGCGGACGGCTGCCGTCGCTCAGGTACTCGCGGGCGTCAGTGGTCTGGTCGTCGTCGCGATCGTCGGACTCATGGTCTACGAGGCCGTCGTCCAGCTGACCGCGGAGCCGGATCCGGACAAAGTCGACTTCCGCGTGGTCACTGCCGCATTCCTGCTGATCATGGCCACGATTTCCGGGGTGATCGGCGGACTGCACCTCGTCGGTCTGGCCTTGCTGCGCGCGCGGAACCGGCGCGGGCGCGGCCTGGTGATCCTCGCCGCGCCGATGGGCATGGTGGCGGCCTTCCTGTTCAGCGGGGAGGCCCTGCTGGTCGGGCTGGCGCTGGTCGCGCTGTTCACCGCCACGCTGATCGCGGTCGCCCTGCCGGGGACGAAACGCTGGCTGCTCGCGAAGCCGCCGGTGCCCGAGCCCGCATGGCCCGCCGAGCCGCAACAGCCGGCCGCCTGAGCTGTTCGTGGCGGTGGGTGCACGGCGGGTGGCCCGCAATAGTCCGTCGACGGTCGGATAATCAACGAGACGGTTGCCACGGGGCGAGTTCGCTGCCGGGACCGGCGCGCACCGCTACCGTCTAAACATGACTGGACCGGCGCCCCTAGACCTCGCTTCGATCCGACGCGCACCGAAGGCATTGCTGCACGATCACCTCGACGGTGGTCTGCGGCCCGCGACGGTGCTGGAACTCGCCGCCGACTGCGGCTACGACGAACTACCCGCCCACGATGCCGAGACGCTGGGCGCGTGGTTCCGTGACGCCGCCGACAGCGGATCGCTGGAGCGGTACCTGGAAACCTTCGCCCACACGGTCGCGGTGATGCAGACCCCGGAGGGGCTGCGCCGCGTCGCCCGCGAATGCGCGATCGACCTCGCCGCCGACGGCGTGGTCTACGCCGAGGTGCGGTTCGCGCCCGAACAGCACCTGGAGAAGGGCCTGACCCTCGACGAGGTGGTCGAGCACACCATCGCCGGGTTCCGTGAGGGCGAGGCCGTCGCGGCCGAACAGGGCAACCCCATCCGGGTGACCTGCCTGCTCACCGCCATGCGGCACGCGGCCAGATCGCGCGAGATCGCGGAACTGACCGTGCGGTTCCGTGATCGCGGAGTCGGCGGATTCGACATCGCCGGCGCCGAGGCCGGCTTCCCGCCCACCCGCCACCTCGACGCCTTCGAATATCTGCGAGCCAACCACGCGCACTTCACGATTCACGCAGGCGAGGCCTTCGGCCTGCCCTCGATCCACGAGGCGCTGGCGTTCTGCGGCTGCGACCGGCTCGGCCACGGCGTGCGCATCACCGACGACATCACGGTGCCCGGCGACATCGAGGACGCCCAGCTCGGACTGGTCGCCAACTATGTGCGCGACATGCGGGTGCCGCTGGAACTGTGTCCCTCCTCGAACGTGCAGACCGGCGCGGTGCCCTCGCTCGACAAGCATCCCTTCGACCTGCTCGCCCGCCTGCGCTTCCGGGTCACGGTGAACACCGACAACCGGCTGATGAGCGACACCAGCATGAGCGAGGAGATGCTCAAGCTGGTCGATACCTTCGGCTACGGCTGGAGCGACCTGGAACGCTTCACGATCAACGCCATGAAATCGGCGTTCATCCCGTTCCCCGATCGTCTGCGCATCATCGACGAGGTGATCAAGCCGGGTTACGCGGTACTGCTGGGTTGAGACGCGAACAGGGGCGGCGCCGGATCGGCACCGCCCCTGTTCGGTTCGCGTTATTCCTGGGTGAGCCGCGCCTCGAAGGCGCGCTGCAGCTCGCGGAACTGCTGGGCCTCCGCAGTGAACGGCGGGTTGGGCGCCATCCGGTTCGGGTCCGGGTTAAGCAGATAGGAGACGTACCAGCCGAGCGGATTCGACGGCGCCAGTGCCTGTTCCACGCTGTCGTCGTCGGCGTAGTCGGCCGCGTCGCTGAACAGTTCGACGGCCAGGTCGAGCTGTTCGATGTCGATCGCCTCCGGGCCCTCGGCCAGATCGTCGACCAGGCCGGTGAGCACGTAGACGTTCTCGTCGGTCACCTCGACCTCGAGCGAACCGTCCACCGCGGCGGTCTGCACCTCGGCGAAGGTGGAGACGCGGGCCAGCTCGTGCTCGTGATCGTCGGCCAGGTAGCGGGCCAGCGCGCGCTCGGAACCGAACACGGTGATGGTGCGGCCGTTGCCGAGGAAGATCGGCTCGTCGTCGAGGTAGCAGCGCAGCGTGTAGTGCTCGCCGTCGGAGGTGACGATCTTGACCGGGTCGATGCCGACCTCGTGCCAGAACGACTCGTCCTCGTCTTCTTCCTCGTCCTCGGCGTCGAGATCGACGGCCTCGAACTCCTCGTCCTCGTCCGCGGCGTCGTCGGCGTCGACCTCGTTCTCCTCGGCGGCCAGCAGCTCGGCCTCGGCGACGGCGACCGCGGCCGCGTCCACCTCGGGCGTGCTGACCACGCTGTCGATCGCGTCGAGCACGTCGTCCCAGCCCTTGACGATGGCCGCGCCGACCTGATCCCACAGCTCCTCGCCGTCGCGGCCGACGAAGGTGTTCGCCCCGCTGGCCAGCGCGCCGAGGATCGGGTTGTTCCCGAAGAACTTGGTCACGACGTCGAGCTCGCACACCTCGCCGATGTTGCGCACCATCGCCAGGGTGTCCTCGAGCTCGCCGACGACGTCCACGTCCGGATCGCCCGCGGCCAGTTCGGGCACCGCGACCAGATCGAAGGTGAAGTTCTCCTCCGGCTCCAGCTCGGCGGCCGAGAGCCCGGCGATGATCTGCCAGGCCGGGTGGTCGACGAGATCGTTGTCGGAGTTGGTGCGGATGAACGCTGCCAGCTCCGCGACGGACTCGAATCCGTAGAGGTCGTCCTCGTGACCGAGGAACGCCTCCCACTCGTCGTCACCGTCGCGCCAGCGCGGTGCCCACAGGGTGACGAGATCGCCATCGGTCAGACCGAGCTCGATCGGGACGATGTCTCCAGAAGCCATGACGCGAAGCCTATCGAGCTTCAGCGCCGGGCACTATCCGGCCCGGGTGCTAATTGCTCCGGGGACCCCGGTGCCGACCCGGTGAGCGATTCGTTCAGTGTCGCAATGATGTTGGAACGTGCCGCGCCCGCGGTCTCGGTGGCCTGTTTGCAGGCGGTCAGGATCAGCTGGGCGGCCTCGGTGGGCGCCAGCGCGGTGATGCCCTCGTCCAGCGACAGCGCGACCAGGGCGCCGTCGCTGTTCACCTCGGCGGTGACCAGGCCGTCCTCGGTGGTGAAACGTCCGTTGACCTGCTTCAACCCGTACAGCGCCGCCTCCAGCGCCTCGAGCTTGCCGGTGACCCCGGCGACCAGGGCGTCCATTTCCGCGCTCACAGTGGCCTCATCCAACTCGTCTGGCCGGTGTCGGCGTCGTCGATCCGGTCGAGCTCGTCGACCGCCTGACGCCGGGTCGGCAGGTTCATCTTGTCGAGCAGCTGATCGGGGATATTGGCCTGCTCGCTGTAGATCTCGCGCAGGCGGGCCGCGGCGGCGATGGTCGAGCGCCTGGTCAGGCGCAGGATCTCATCGGCGAGCGCCTGCGCGCCGTACTGGTATTCGCTGCGTTCGAACTTGATCGCGATCGGCAGGCCCATGCTGGTCGCGCGGACCGAGATGGTGCCGGACCGGTTGGTGCTGACCGCGGACTCCACATTGGGAACCTCGGGGATCGGCGTGCCGGTCATGCGGTAGGCCTGTAGAAGCCGTAGAACTCCATGCCACTGTTCTCCGTTCGGATGGAACTGATCGAGACCGGATCGCCCGCCTCGACGAGCTGCCCGTTGCCGACGACCATGGCGACGTGGCCGTCCCACACCGCCAGATCGCCCGGCTTCAGGTCACCGGGGGACACCTGGGGGTGTCCGATGTGCTGTTCCTGCGCGAGCCGGGGCAGCTCGACCCCGGCCTCACGGTAGGCGTACTGGGTGAGACCACTGCAGTCGATGCCGGAGCCGGGGGAGTTGCCGCCCCACACGTACGGGGTGCCGACCGCGCTGATCGCCGACCGGACCGCCGTGGCCGCTTCCTCGTTGGGCGCCTCGACGGTGCTGCCGTCGGGCAGGGTGATCTTGACGCCGGTGCCGTCCGACCCGGTGGACGACCCGGACGACGACCCCGTCGAGGTCTTGCTGCCGTTGTTGGTCGTACCCGTGGTGGTGGACTTGGAGCTGCTCGACGAGTTGCTCAGCGCGCTCGACAGCCCGGACGACACCGCGCTGAGCAGGGTGCCGCCGGTGCCCGACGCGGTGGACAGCAGGCTGGAGGCCGACGAGGCCAGGGTGCTGACGCCCGAGGTGGTGTTGGCCAGCGAGGTGCTCGACGGCGCCGGGGTGAGTTCCTGGATCGCCGCGGTCTGGGTGCCGAGCTCGTCCTGCACCCGGCTGACCACGCCGAGGCCCTGCCCGATGTGCTCGATCGCCGAACTCACCACGGCCGCGAGCCCGACCGGGGTGGCCAGGGTGGGGCTGAGTGCCGAGACGTCGGTGAGGAAGGAGTTGACGATGGTGTCGAGGTCCTTCTGCCCGGTCTCGACGTAGGCCGCGGCCTGGTCCAGGACCGTCGCCATCTCGTTGCCGGTGTCGGACAGCGTGGCCGAGGAGTTCTGCACACGCAGCGCCTTGGCGGTGGCGGCGTCGACCGCCATGCCGTCCCACGCGGTGTTGACGTTGTTGATGCCGGTGCGGCCCAGCTCGTAGATCTGGTCCAGGTTGAGCGAGGTGGAGCGCAGGCCGTCGGACGCGCCGTCGGTGCCGAGCACGCCGCTGCCGAAGCTGGACAGCAGGTCGAGCAGCGGCTGGGCCAGGCCACTGAGGTCGATCATGCCTGGGCTCCGAGGTCGTTCTCGGTCGACCGCAGCGGGGCCGCGATGGCCTCGTCGGTGTCGACGAGGGTGGTGGCCGCGCCCGCGGTGGCCACGCCCATGCTGGCCATGACCGCGGAGAGCTGGCCGATCGCGGCCACGTGGCCCGCGTGCGCCGCCGCGTAGGCGGTGACGAAATCGCCGCCGATGAGGCCCATGATCGGGCCGAGGAGGGTGGGGTCGGACGCTATCGATCCGGCGGCCGCCGTCGCCAGGTCGGTGGCCATGACCTCGGCGGTGGCGCTGTACGCCAGGATGCCTTCGGCATTCGCCGACATCTTCGTCATCGAACTTCCCCCAATCCTCGAGTTCCCGGGCAGAGTACGTCACTCACTTGCTTCGACGCATCGGGCCGCCGATCGGTTCCCCTCGACCGCGAATTTCCCCGGCGGCCGTACCCGGAGCGTGTGGCGACCCTATCGTTTTTTCATGCGCACCGACACCGTCGACCATCCGCTGGCGGCGACCCTGCTGAGCACGATGCGGGACGCCCGTACCGACAACGCCGCCTTCCGCACCGCATTACGCGACCTCACCGGCATTCTCATGTACGAGGCGCTGCGCGACGCGCCCGTCGTGCGGGAGCCGATCGACACGCCGGTCGCGGCGACCCAGGGCGTGCGCCTGGCCGCGCCGCCGCTGCTGGTTCCGGTGCTGCGCGCCGGGCTCGGCATGGTCTACGCCGCCGCCGATCTCGTCCCGCAGGCCAGGGTCGGCTTCGTCGGCATCGCCCGCGACGAGCAGACCCACCAGCCCGTGCCCTACCTGGAATCGCTGCCCGCCGACCTGACCGACCTGCCCGTCTTCGTGCTCGACCCGATGCTGGCCACCGGCGGCTCCATGCGCCACACCCTCGACCTGCTGGTGGCCCGTGGCGCCACCGACATCACCGCCGTGTGTGTGGTCGCCGCCCCCGAAGGCGTTGCCGCGCTGGCCGCCACGGGCTACCCCGTCCGCCTGGTGACCGCGGCCGTCGACGAGAAACTCAACGAGAACGCCTACATCGTCCCGGGTCTCGGCGACGCGGGCGACCGGCAGTTCGGCCCACGCTGAATCCGCCCGCCGACAGGCGGATCTGTGTCATCCTGCCGAGATGGGGAGTGTGGACAGCGGCGGGGACAGACCGACGTACACCGATGTGTCGGAATGGGTCGCCGGCTACTTCGTCCGGCTGGTCGGCGACGCCGTGGGATACCGGCCGGGCGAACAGGTGTACTGGTGCCGGGAATGGTGGCGCCATCCCGGCGCGGTGGTCCGGCTCGACGCCCTGTGGCGGGCATGGGAGGACCTGCGGCTCAGCGGGGGTGCCGGGATCAGCGTGTGGTTCCTCGATCACGCGGATCCGCATGTCCACGTTCTGCTCTCGGCGTCGGGACCGTTCGGGCTCTGTTCGATCGAGGGTGGTCATCGCGAGACGTCGCCGTTGCCGATCGCGGAGTTGCGGTCCGCCGACCGTGGGGTTTTCGATACGGGAGACGCCACCCGGTACGGGGCGCCGCCTCCGCGCTGATCGCCGGCGATCAGCCGTCGACGTGGACGTGGGGGCCGCGCTGTGCGGTCAGCTGGTCGCCGTGGCGATCGAGCGGCACCAGGTGGCCAGTTCGCCGAGGCGGCCGGTGGCGGCTGCCCGCGCCCGGGGCAGCGCGTCGGTGTCGGGGGCCGGGGCGAACACCTCCAGGTAGCACTTGAGTTTCGGCTCGGTGCCCGACGGCCGGACGACGATGCGGAAATCGTCGGCGTCGAAGATCAGGGCATCGGTGCGCATCCGGCCGCGGACCTGGGCCTGGTCGGTGAATTTCACCGGTGTGCCCGCGATCTCGCTGGGCGGGTGAGCGCGCAGGGCGGCGGAGAGCGCGCCCGCGGCAGCTTGGTCGGGCAGGCGCAGGGAGACCTGGCCGCCCGCGTGCAGGCCGAATTCGACCGCGTAGGAGTCCAATTCGTCCTGAAGGGTGCGGCCACCCGCCTTCAGCAGGGCGACGAGATCGGCGGCCGAGACAGCGGCGGAGATGCCGTCCTTGTCGCGCACCGTGGCCGGGTCGACGCAGTGGCCGATGGCCTCCTCGTAGGCGTACACCAGGCCCTCGCCCGCCCTGGCCAGCCACTTGAAGCCGGTGAGGGTTTCGGCGTAGCGGGCCGAGCGCGCGGGCGCCAGCTTCGACAACAGCCGGGAGGAGACGATGGTGGTCGCCACCAGCGGATCCGCGGCGGCCGTGCGCAGGACGTAGTCGGCCAGCAGGACGCCGGTCTCGTCGCCGCGCAGCATCCGCCAGCCGTCGGGGCTGGGGACGCCGAGAGCGCAGCGGTCGGCATCGGGGTCGAGCGCGATCGCCAGGTCGGCGTCCACCCGGTCGGCCAGCGCCAGCAGCAGGTCGGCCGCGCCCGGCTCCTCGGGGTTGGGGAAGGCGACGGTGGGGAAGTCGGGGTCGGGCGCGAACTGCTCGGCGACCACGTGTACATCGGTGAATCCGGCCGCGGCCAGCGCGCGCACGGCGAGGTCGCCGCCGACGCCGTGCAGGGGCGTCAGCGCGATCCGCACCGCGGCCCGCTCGCCCGGCCCGCCCAGCAGACCGGGCAGTTCGGCGACCCGGGCGAGATAGCGGTCGACCAGGTCCGCGCCGGAGGGGGACACAGGTTCGCGCGCGACCGGTTCGGCGACCGCGTCGATGCACCGCTCGATCTCGGTGTCGGCGGGCGCGATGAGCTGGGAGCCGCCGTCGAGATAGACCTTGTAGCCGTTGTCGGCGGGCGGATTGTGCGAGGCGGTGATCTGCACACCGGCCACCGCGCCCAGCTGACGGACCGCGAACGCCACCACCGGCGTCGGGACCGGTTCGGGCAGCAGCGTCACCGGAAAGCCGGCCGCCGTGAAGATCTCGGCGGTGGCGGTCGCGAAATCCGCCGACCCGTGCCTGGCGTCGCGCCCGACCACCACGGCGCCACCGCCCAGGCAGCGTTCCCGCAGCCAGGCCGCGACACCCGCGCTCGCCCGCGACACCGTGGTCACATTCATCCCGTCGGGGCCGTCGCGCAGCGGCCCACGCAGACCCGCGGTCCCGAAGCGCAGCATCTACACGCGCTCCAGGATCCCGCGCAGCAGCTTGCCCAGCCGGGGCGCCGCGGCCTGGCCCTCGGCCAGCACCTCGGCGTGCGACAGATGCTGCCCGGTGACACCGGCCGCCAGATTGGTGACCAGCGAGATGCCGAGCACCCTGGCGCCGCGCGAGCGCGCCTCGATCGCCTCGAGCACCGTCGACATGCCGACCAGGTCGGCGCCGACGGTGGCCAGCATGCGGATCTCGGCGGGCGTCTCGTATTGCGGACCGGTGAGGCCCGCGTACACGCCCTCGGTCAGGCTGGGGTCGATCTCCCTGGCCAGGGTGCGCAGTTCGGGATCCCAGGCGTCGACCAGGTCGACGAACCGGGCACCTTCCAGCGGGGTGCGCGCGGTGAGATTGAGGTGGTCGGCGATGAGCACCGGCTCGCCCACCCGCAGCCCCGGCCGGATACCGCCCGCGGCGTTGGTGAGCAGCACGATCTCGGCGCCCGCCGCGACGGCCGCGGTCACCGGGTGCACCACCTGCTGCGGGGTGTAGCCCTCGTACAGGTGCTGGCGGCCCATCAGCAGCAGCACGTCGGTGTCGTTCACCGACACCGAGTGCACCATGCCGCCGTGGCCCTGCGCGCTGGGCATGCCGAAACCGGGTAACTCCGGCATGGCGATGGAGGCGTGCGGCGCGCCGATCTCGGCTGCTGCCTGCTGCCACCCCGATCCCAGCACCACGGCCACGCGATGACGCGGCACTCCCGTACGTTCGGCGATCGCCAGAGCGGCCTGTTCGGCAAGCATGCGGTGATTCTAGGCGGCGCGGGCGCCGACCGCCCCTCCGCGCGGCCCGGGGTGGCGCCGATGCCGCCTACCCGCCAGTAGGTGCCTGCCGAGCTGCGTTTTATGCTTCCCGTCATGCCGTATTTGGAGCGCTCCGGTGATGTGTTCGTCCTCTACCTCGGAAACGAGGGCGAGACCGACAACGAGAACCGTTTCTCGCCGGGCTGGATCGACGCCTTCCACGCCGCCCTCGACGAGGTCGAGGCGTCCGAGGGCGCTGCCGCGCTGGTCACCGTGGCGACCGGCAAGTACTACAGCAACGGCCTCGACACCGACTGGGTGTTCGGCAACCTGGACAAGATCCACGGCTACCTCGACCGCGTGCACAGCCTCTACACCCGGCTGCTGACCTTCCCGATGCCGACCGTCGCCGCGATCAACGGCCACGCCTTCGGCGCGGGCGCGATGCTGGCCACCTCGCACGACTTCCGGGTGATGCGTGGCGACCGCGGCTTCTGGTCGCTGCCCGAGGTGCACCTGGGCATGCCGTTCACCGTGGGCATGAACGGCCTGCTGAAGGGCAGGCTGAGCAACCAGGTGTGCGTGCGGGCCATGACCACCGGCCACCGCTTCGCCGCCGAC
Organism: Nocardia asteroides; assembly: GCF_900637185.1. Lineage (NCBI taxonomy): Bacteria > Bacillati > Actinomycetota > Actinomycetes > Mycobacteriales > Nocardiaceae > Nocardia > Nocardia asteroides. The sequence goes on from NZ_LR134352.1 coordinate 1,926,410, forward strand.
GAGGCGATCGCCGCGGGCATCGTCGACGCCAAGGCCGACGCCGAGCAGGTGCTGGCCGCCGCGATCGAGCGCGCCGCCGCGCTGACCAGCCTGCGCAAGCCGATCACCCCCATCATCAAGACCGCGCTGCACGCCGAGACCCTCGCCGCGCTGGCCACTCCGGTCACCCCCGAGAACCTGCCGTTCGGCAACTGAGCCGCTCGCCGGTGCGCCGCTGACGTCCCCTGATGCGAGACTGGGGGTATGGCACCCGCGCGCACCGGCGAACTCTCGGCCACCGCATCCGATGCCGCGATCGCCGCGGCGGCGGATGAACTGATCGGGCTCTCGCACGCGATCCACGCCGAACCCGAACTCGCCTTCGCCGAGACGCGCAGCGTCGCGAAGATCCTGGCCTCGCTCGGCGCGCGCGGATTCGCCGTCACCACCGGAGTCGCCGGCCTGCCGACGGCGTTTCGCGCCGTCTACGGCAGCGGCCCGCTCACGGTCGGGATCTGCGCCGAATACGACGCGCTGCCCGAGATCGGCCACGCCTGCGGGCACAACATCATCGCCGCGTCCGCGGTCGGCGCCGCGATCGGGCTGGCCGAGGTGGCCGATCAGCTGGGGCTGACGGTCGTCGTGCTCGGCACGCCCGCCGAGGAGAGCGGCGGCGGCAAGGTGCTGATGCTCGAGGCGGGCGCCTTCGACGACATCGCGATGGCGATGATGGTCCACCCCGGCCCGGCCGACATCGTCGGCGCGCGCTCGCTGGCGCTGGCCGACCTGTCCGTCGTCTTCCACGGCCGCGAGGCGCACGCCAGCGCGGCGCCGGAGCTGGGCCGCAACGCGGGCGACGCGGTGACCGTCACCCAGGTTGCCGTCGGCTTGCTGCGTCAGCATCTGCGTCCTGGCCAGCAGCTGCACGGTATAGTCGCTGACGGTGGCGTAGCCCCCAACATCGTGCCCGGACGAGCGGAGTTGCTGTACTACCTCCGCGCGGCTGATTCCGCGTCACTCGACGACCTGATGCGACGAGCGAAGGCGTGTTTCGAGGCGGGCGCCCTGGCAACCGGCTGCACTCACGACATACGGACGCTCGCGCCCACCTATACCGAGCTCACTCCCGATCCGGTTCTCTCGGCCGTCTACCGCGCGCAGATCACCGGATTGGGCCGGGTGCCGATCGCACCCGAGCTCGAGGTGCTGCGTCCGCTCGGGAGCACCGACATGGGCAACGTCACCAACGTGATCCCCGGTATCCACCCGGTGATCGGCATCGACGCCGGTGGCGCGGTGACCCATCAGCCGGACTTCGCCGCCGCCGCGGTGAACGCCTCGGCCGATCGTGCGGTACTCGACGGCGCCCGCGCACTGGCGCGTACCGCTGTCGCGACGGCACGCGATGAAGTACACAGAGACAGGTTGTTGCAACGGCTGGTCGAACGACAGGAGGACATTCGGTGAGCATTTCCGGCTATTCGGGCACCGCGCGCGCAGGCGCCGAGGCGCTATCGGTGGGTGTGGATTCCCACTCGATGATGCGTGAGAACGCGGTGTGTCCGACCATGCCGGACACCGGACGAACCACGATGCCAGGACCGGAAATCGTCGACGCGTGGCTGGCCGAACACACCGCCGACCTCGTGCAATGGCGCAGGCACATCCACGCCAACCCCGAATTGTCGCGCGCGGAGTTCGCGACCACCGAGTTCGTGTCGGGCTGGCTCACCAAGGCGGGACTGAGCTGGGAGGTGCTGCCCGGCGGCACCGGCCTGATCTGCGACCTCGGCCCCACCGACACCCAGCGGATCGCGCTGCGGGCCGACATGGACGCCCTGCCGATGCAGGAGTTCACCGGCCTGAGCTTCGCCTCCACCGTGCCCGGCGTGTCGCACGCGTGCGGGCACGACGCGCACACCACCGTGCTGCTGGGCACCGCGCTGGCGCTGGCCGAGGCGCAGGACGCGCTGCCGGTCGGCGTGCGGCTGGTGTTCCAGCCCGCCGAGGAGGTGATGCCGGGCGGTGCGCTCGACGTCGTCGCCGCGGGTGCGATGCAGGGGGTGGACCGGATCTTCGCGCTGCACTGCGATCCGCGGCTAGAGGTGGGCAAGGTCGGGCTGCGGACCGGCGCGATCACCTCGGCGGCCGACACCGTCGAGCTGGTGCTCGACTCGCCCGGCGGGCACACCTCCCGGCCGCACCTGACCAGCGATCTGGTCTACGCGATCGGCACCGTGATCACCGGCCTGCCCGGTCTGCTGAGCCGCCGGGTCGACCCGCGTACCAGCACCGTGATGGTGTGGGGCGCGGTCAGCGCGGGCAAAGCGCCCAACGCGATCCCGCAGACCGGCATGCTCACCGGCACCGTCCGCACCGGCGACCACGCCACCTGGCTGCTGCTGGAGCCGCTGGTCCGCGAGATCGTCGACAGCCTGCTCGCCCCCACCGGCGTGCGCTACCAGCTCAACTACAAGCGCGGCGTGCCCCCGGTGGTCAACGACGCGACCTCGGCCCTGATGTTCGAGAACGCGATCCTGGCGATGGGTCCCGACGCCCTGGCCGACACCCCGCAGTCCGGCGGCGGCGAGGACTTCTCCTGGTACCTGGAGGAGGTCCCCGGCGCCATGGCCCGCCTCGGCGTCTGGTCCGGCACCGGCGACCAATTGGACCTGCACCAGCCCACGTTCGACATCGACGAACGAGCCCTGGCGGTAGGCGTGCGAACCCTCACGAACATCGTCCTCCAGGCCTGAGCAGCACGGAAGCACATGGGTAACTCACCGGGCACGGGCTGACTCCACCCCCTCCACGACCGCCGGCCGCCGACGAGAAGTCAGCGGCCGGCGAGTCCGGCCAGAATTCGCGGAGAGGCGGTCAAGCGCCGGGGCCTACGTTCTTGCTGTTGCGGGTGCGCAGGGCGTGGACGTAATCCTCAGGCGCCCCGGCCTTCTCGGCCGCGTCCGCGATGACTCCGATGTACCGCGCCGAGGGCAGCCCGCCCTCGTAGGCGTCGAGTACGTACAGCCACGCCAGCCGGGACTCGCCCTGGGTGCCGGTGACCCGGATCCTGATCTTCTTGTGGATGCCGAAGTCCGAGCCCTCCCAGCGGTCGAGGCGGTCCTCGTCCTCGGGGGAGACGTCGTAGAGGACGACGAACACCCGGGAACCCGGATCCTCGACGACCGTGGCCAACGGCCCTTCCCAGCCGATGTCGTCACCGGCGAAGGTCAGGCGCCAACCTTCCAGCCACCCGGTCCCGGACATGGGCGAATGCGGGCAGCGTTCCAGCATCTGCGTCGAGTCCATGTTGGACCCGTAAGCGGCATAGATCGGCACCTGAGGAACTGTAGCCAATAACAGCAGCGGAATTCCTGTCTCCCACCCAGATCGGCTCACGGTCACAGTCGTGGCGTGGTCCGACACGCGCGAACATGTTCACCGATCCGACCCGGGACCGTCACGGAAGACCTGAAAGGATGGGGGCACAGTACGGGCGAGTCCTCACAAGGGACGCGCCCGACCAGGCGAATACAGGGAGCGTGGCTGTGGCACGGATTGCGATCATCGGTGGCGGACCGGCGGGATACGAGGCGGCGCTGGTGGCCGCCCAGCACGGGGCCTCGGTGACCCTGGTCGATGCCGACGGCATCGGTGGCGCGTGCGTGCTGTGGGATTGCGTGCCGTCGAAGACCTTCATCGCCTCCACCGGGCTGCGCACCGACCTGCGCCGCGCCCGCGACCTGGGGATCACCCTCGACGCCAGTCAGGCGCAGGTGCATCTGCCCGAGGTGAACGGCCGCGTCAAGGCGCTGGCGCTGGCGCAGTCCTCCGACATCCGGGCGAAGCTGCAGGCCGCCGGGGTGCGGCTGCTGTCGGGCCGGGGTGAATTGGTCGGTCCCGCCGCCGGTTTGGCACACCGGGTGTCGGCGAGCCTGGACGACGGCAGCACCGAGGAGTTCGAGGCCGAGGTCGTGCTGATCGCGACCGGCGCCAGCCCGCGGGTGCTGCCCGGCGCCGAGCCCGACGGTGAGCGCGTCCTGAACTGGCGTCAGCTCTACGACCTGCAGGAACTGCCCGAGACGCTGGTGGTGGTCGGTTCCGGTGTGACCGGTGCCGAGTTCGTCTCCGCCTACACCGAGATGGGTGTGCGGGTGAAGCTGGTTTCCAGCCGCGACCGGGTGCTGCCGGGCGAGGACGCCGACGCGGCGCTGGTGCTGGAGGAGGCGCTGGCCGAGCGCGGCGTCGAGCTGGTCAAGCACGCGCGCGCCGACGCGGTGGAGCGCACCGCCGACGGCATCGTGGTGAAGCTGTCCGACGGCCGCACCGTCACCGGCTCGCATGCCCTGATGACCGTCGGTTCCACCCCGAACACCCAGCACCTGGGCCTGGACAAGGTCGGTATCGAGCTCGATCGCGGCGGTTACCTTCGCGTCGACCGGGTTTCGCGCACCTCGGTGCCCGGCATCTACGCCGCGGGCGACTGCACCGGGCTGCTGCCGCTGGCCTCGGTGGCCGCGATGCAGGGCCGCATCGCGATGTATCACGCGCTGGGCGAGGGCGTGAGCCCGATCCGGCTCAAGACGGTGGCCTCGGCGGTGTTCACCCGCCCCGAGATCGCGACCGTGGGCGTCAGCCAGACCGCCATCGACAACGGCGAGGTGCCCGCGCGCACGGTGATGCTGCCGCTGAACACCAACCCGCGCGCGAAGATGTCGGGGCTGCGGCGTGGCTTCGTCAAGATCTTCTGCCGCCCGGCCACCGGTGTGGTGATCGGTGGGGTGGTGGTGGCGCCGATCGCCTCGGAGCTGATCCTGCCGATCGCGCTGGCGGTGCAGAACAACCTCACCGTCACCGATCTCGCGCAGACGTTCTCGGTGTACCCGTCGCTGACCGGTTCGGTCACCGAAGCCGGGCGTTTGCTGATGCGCCACGACGACCTGGACTGAGTGCGTGTGAGACGGATCACTGCCGATCCGGGTTTGAATTGTCTTGTTCGGCAACGATCGTCGTCGTTTCCCGATGGGTGTTTTGCCAGGCCGGACGGCGGTGTCGCGAAACCTACTGCTGCGTTGCCTGTCCCGCGCTCATGTGGTTGACTCACGGCCGAGGCGCGATCAATCTGTTATCGCGTGGTGGAGCAGTGGGGGATTCCCTCCGGGAAAGGGATTGGCGAAAAGTGAAGCATCGTAAGCCGAGTCGGGCGCAGCGAGCGATGGCCAGCACGTCGTTGCCCCTGGCCGCTGCGGCAGCCGTGGCGACTCTCCTCGCGGCGCCGGCCGGCGCGGTCCCCAGCGACCAGCCGACCACGCCCGCCACCCCGGCGCCTGCGCAGCCGGGCACCGAGCAGCCCTCGGGCGAGACGCCGGAGACCGGCACCCCCGAGCAGACGCAGCCGGAGACGCCGGAGAACGTGAAGCCGGGCGAGAACAAGTCCGGTGAGACCACCCCGGCCCAGCCGGGCGTCACCACGCCCGCGCCGGGTCAGCCGGGCCAGAGCACTCCGGTCAAGCCGACGCCGAGCCAGCCGGGTGTCACCACCCCGCGTGTGGCGCCGCTGCCGGTGCCCGGTCAGGGCAGCCAGGCGCAGCCCGCCGTGCACCCGGGGCAGCAGGGCACCACTCCGCGGCAGGAGACCACGCCGGGCCAGGAGGGCACCTCCCCCGGTCAGCAGGGCACCACGCCGGGTCAGCCGGGTCAGCAGTCGCAGGGCCAGCCCGCGCAGACCCAGCCGGCCGTGCCGTCCGAGCAGGGCGCGGGCACCGAGGAAGAGGGTTCCGACAAGCTCGTCGAGACCCCGACCTGGCAGGCGCCGCACTTCGACGACGCGCCCGCGGCGCCGGTCGTCGAGATGGAAGGCCCGCACCAGGAGATCGGTGTCTCGGTCGACGGCGGCGGCGTGCTGCCGGGTGTCGTGAACACCCACCACTACAACAACGCTTCCGGCTACGTCGGCACCGTCGGCTACCGCACGCCCACCGGCTACGGTGACGCGGGCGTCTCGGTCGAGTACATCGGCGAGAACTCGGTGAAGGTCACCACCTACAACGGTGGCGACGGCCGGGCCGACAACACCACCGTGACCGTGCTCGACACCACCCAGGCCAACCTGGCCAAGGCGGCGGTCGAGAACTGGATCAAGGCGCAGCCGGGCGGTACCGCCGCGCTCGAAGCGGCGGCGAAGGCTACACTGCCGGTGCCGGGGGAGCTGCTTCAGACGGTGAACGTCGCAGGTGTCACCACTCAGTGGGGTGGCTCGCTCCAGTACTGACACGCAGTACGTCGTGTGGGGCGGTCGGATGACGACCGCCCCACACGTGTGTCCTGGGGAAAGGATGGGATTTGGCCACCGACGGTGACGAGAACGAACGCGGCAGGCAGCGACCCGCCGCCGAATTCGGTCCTCCCGTAGGCGATTTCGGGCCGCCCGTCGACGACGCGGCCGCCGGTTTCGGTGCGCCGCTCGATGCGACGCCGCCGCCCGCCCCGCCGGGTTCGCTACCCGAGGTCGGCTGGCGGCCCGCCGGTCCGCCGTCGGCGGCGCCCGCGCCCAGTCCGTTCGGTGCGCCGGTCGCGGGTCAGCCGCCCGTCCCGCCACCGCCGGGTCCGCCCACCATGCCGCCGCGTCCGCCGGTGTCCGGCCGGTCCGCACCCACCTCGGTCTTCGGTGACGCCGTGACCACGCCGCCGCCCGCCGAGGATCAGACCGTCCGGTTCACCGGCGGTCAGCCGCCGCGCCGGGAGGGCTCGCCGTTCGGCGATTCGGTGCCGGTGAACTCCGGCAGCGAGCGCACCGAGGTGATCCGGCGCGGCAAGCCCGCACCGCGCGCCGAAGCCCCGGCCGACGTGCCCGCCCCGCCCGCCCCGCCGACCGTCCGGATGCCCGCGCCCGAGACCGTGCGCGCCTCGATCGGTGAGGAACCCGACGACAAGGCCTGGTGGAACAGCCCCGACGAGGGCGGCGCCGTGCCGAAGCCGCCCACCGACGAGAGCCTGTCCTGGGCCGACGACCCGATCGCCCGCAGGCTCGCGCCCAAGACTCCCGTCGCGCCCGCGGGCGCGCCGAAGGAGCCGGACAAGCGCCTGCCCTGGATCATCGGCGGCGTCGCGGCCGCGGTCCTGCTGGTGGTGGCGCTGGTGCTGACGATCGCGCTGGTCAAGCGCGGTGGCGGGGACGATCGGACGGCGACGGCGCCGCCGACGCCCTCGGTCGTGTCGGCCACCGACTGCAAGCCGGTGGCTGAGCAGGCGGTCACCGTCGGCAACGGCCCCGGTGACACCACCACCGGCGCCAGGGCGATCCTGGGCTTCCAGTACGCCTTCTACGTGCAGCGTTCCGGGGTGAAGGTGCGCGACTACGTGGCGCCGGACGCGGAGAACATCTCCCCGGCCGACATCATCCAGAAGGCGATCGACGACCAGATCCCGGTCGGCGCCACGCACTGCGTGAAGATGCGCGAGACCGCCACCGGCCGGTACGACGTCGAGCTGCGTCAGTGGCACCCGGACGGTTCGGCGATTGTCTACAAGCAGGAGATCGTCACCACCAACACCGATGGGAAGTGGCAGGTCAAGTCGATCACGGCACGATAAGGGTCTCATTATCTGAGACTGGAATTTCACATTCTGGCGGGACGTATGCAATCGTAGGATGATTGCTTCCCTTGGCGTCCCCCGGAGGTTCCCATGTCGCTGATCACGCCCGCCCTCGCGGGCAAGCTCGCCGGTCTGCAGAGCTCGGCGATCCGGGACCTGCTCAAGCTCACCGCGCGCGCCGAGGTGATCAGCCTCGCCGGCGGCCTGCCCGACGCGGCGCTCATGCCGCGCGAGCGGATCGCCGCCGCCTCGGCGACCGCGCTGGCGAGCTCCGGGGTGCTCCAGTACACCGAGTCGCCGGGGTGGCCCGCGCTGCGTGAGGTCGTCGCCGCCAGGGAGTCCGCGCGGATCGGCCGGACCGTGCCGGTGGACGAGGTGTTCGTCACGCACGGTTCGCAGCAGGCGCTGTCGTTGCTGGCCGAGGTGCTGCTCGATCCCGGTGCGCTGGTGATCGTGGAGGATCCCGCGTATGTCGGTGCGCTGCAAGTGTTCCGGGCCGCGGGCGCGCGAATCGTGGCCGTGCCGCTGGATCGCGACGGTCTGCGGCTGGACGTGCTGGAGGAGCTGCTGGCCGCCGGTGAGCGGCCTGCCGTCGTGCACACCGTGTCGAATTTTCACAACCCGGGCGGCGTGACGCTCGTGCCCGAACGGCGCAGGCGGCTCGCGGAACTGGCCGAGGCGTACGGGTTCTGGGTCATCGAGGACGACCCGTACGGCGAGCTCTGGTTCGATCAGCCCGCCCCGGCGCCCGTCGCGGCCTACTCCGCCCAGGTGATCCGGCTCTCCAGTGTCTCCAAGATCCTGGCCCCGGCCCTGCGGGTGGGCTGGATGGTCGCGCCCGACCGGGTCTGTCGCGCGGTCGAACTGCTCAAGCAGGGCGCCGATCTGTGCGGTTCCGCGCTCACCCACCAGATCGCCACCGAACTGCTCACCGACACGGACTGGCTTGCCGCCCATGTGGATTCGGTTCGCGCCGCCTACGGTGCCAGGGCCCGCGCCCTGGTCGGCGCCGTCCGCGCCACCTTCGGCGACCGCGTCCACTGCACCGACGCCACCGGCGGCATGTTCGTCTGGGCCGACTTCACCGACGGCACCGACACCACCACCCTGCTCCCCGCGGCCCTGGAAGCCGGCGTCGCCTACGTCCCCGGCGCCGCCTTCGCCGTCTCCGACGCCTACCGCAACTCCCTGCGCCTGTGCTTCACCACCTCCGACGAACCCACCCTCACCGAAGCCGTCACCCGCCTGGCAAGGGCGGCAGCCCTCGGCTGAGGTAGCGCGTCAGGCCCAGTTGTAGGTGCGTTCGACGGCCTTGTTCCATTCGGCGTAGCGGAGGGTGCGTTCGTCGTCGGGCATGGTGGGGGTCCAGGTGTGGTCGGCGGTCCAGTTGGCGCGGAGGTCGTCGAGGCCGGACCAGTAGCCGACGGCCAGGCCCGCCGCGTAGGCGGCGCCGAGGGCGGTGGTCTCGCGGACGACCGGGCGGACAACGGGGACGTCGAGGATGTCGGACTGGAACTGCATGAGCAGGTCGTTGCCGGTCATGCCGCCGTCGACCTTGAGGGTGGTCAGTTCCAGGTCGAGCTGCTGGGCGGCCGCGTCGGCGCGCATGGCGTCGACCACCTCGCGGGTCTGGAAGGCGGTGGATTCCAGTGCGGCCCTGGCCAGGTGGGCCTTGGTGACGAAGCGGGTCAGGCCCGCGATGACGCCGCGCGCGTCGGGCCGCCAGCGCGGCGCGAACAGGCCGGAGAAGGCGGGCACGAAGTACGCGCCGCCGTTGTCCTCGACGCTGCGGGCCAGCGGCTCCACCTCCTCGGCCGAGGAGATGATGCCGAGATTGTCGCGCAGCCACTGCACCAGCGAGCCGGTGACGGCGATCGACCCTTCCAGCGCGTAGACCGCGGGCTGATCACCCAGCTGGTAGCAGGCGGTGGTGAGCAGCCCGTGCTTGCTGATCACCGGCGTCGTGCCGGTGTTGAGAAGCATGAAATTGCCGGTGCCATAGGTGTTCTTGGCCTCGCCCGGCGACAGGCAAGCCTGCCCGAAGGTGGCGGCCTGCTGGTCGCCGAGGATGCCGGCCACCGGCGCGCCCGCGAACGGGCCCGAGGTGATCTCCGCGTACACCTCCGAGGAGCTGCGGATGCGCGGCAGCAGCGACACCGGAATGCCGAACTCCGCGCAGATCTGCGAATCCCATTGCAGCGTGCGCAGATCCATCAGCATCGTGCGCGACGCATTGGTGACGTCGGTGAGGTGCTCGCCGGTGAGCTTCCACAGCACCCAGCTGTCCATGGTGCCGAAACACAGGTCGCCCGCCTCGGCACGGGCGCGCACCCCCTCGACATTGTCGAGGATCCAGCGCAGCTTCGGCCCGGCGAAGTAGGTCGACAGCGGCAGCCCGGTGCGCTCGGCATAGCGCTGCGGACCGGCCTCGCCCGCCAGTTCGGCGCACAGCCGGTCGGTGCGGGTGTCCTGCCAGACGATGGCGTTGTACACCGGCTGCCCGGTGTGCCGATCCCAGACGACGGTGGTCTCGCGTTGGTTGGTGATGCCGATGGCGGCGAGCTCGCCCGCCGAGCAGCCGCTGTTGCCCAGCGCCGCGCCGAGCACCCACTCGGTATTGCGCCAGACCTCCGCCGGATCGTGCTCGACCCAGCCCGGTTTCGGGAAGATCTGGCGGTGCTCCCGCTGCGCGGTCCCGACGATCCGGCCCTGCCGGTCGAAGACGATGCACCGACTCGAAGTCGTGCCCTGGTCGATGGCGGCCACATAGCGACGCATTGGTGCAGGCTACCGAAAGCCGGGAGGCGCGCCCCGCCGAATACCGCACGCGAGGCGTGGGGGCACTACGTTGGGGAGGTACGCAGCGGCGCCGGAACCGCCACCGGTGCCGACCCACTGTCGGTGAGGACCGGCCTCCGTGGTCGGCGGCGAGGAGTCGAGCATGTCGCAGACACCCGAATCTCCGTTCCTGCACCCCGGCGAGCTGGTCGCGGGCAATCGGCTCGGTCCCGGCCGGCTCGGGCCCGACCAGCGGCGCACCGCCTGGGAGCGGCTCGGCAAGGACCAGTTCGACGTACTGGTCGTCGGCGGTGGCGTGGTGGGAGCGGGGATCGCGCTCGACGCGGCCACCCGGGGTCTGTCGGTGGCGCTGGTCGAGGCCCGCGATCTGGCCTCCGGCACGTCGAGCCGGTCGTCGAAGATGTTCCACGGCGGGCTGCGCTATCTCGAACAACTCGAGTTCGGCCTGGTCCGGGAGGCGCTGCGGGAACGCGAGCTGGCGCTGTCGACGCTGGCGCCGCACCTGGTGAAGCCGCTGCGCTTCCTGTACCCGCTGACCCATCGGGTGTGGGAGCGGCCGTACGTGGCGGCCGGGCTGACCCTCTACGACACCATGGGCGGCGCGAAATCCGTTCCGGGACAGCATCATCTGACCCGCCACGGGGCGATGCGGCTAGCGCCCGGTCTACGCCGGGATTCGCTGATCGGCGGTGTCACCTATTACGACACCGTCGTCGACGACGCCCGCCACACCATGACGGTGGCCCGCACCGCCGCCCACTACGGCGCGGTCATCCGCACCTCCACCCAGGTCGTCGGCTTCCTGCGCGAGGCCGACCGGGTGGTGGGGGTGAAACTGCGCGACACCGAGGACGGCCGTACCGCCGAGGCGCGGGCGAACGTGGTGATCAACGCGACCGGGGTGTGGACCGACGAGGTGCAGGGCCTGTCGCGGCAGCGCGGCCGGTTCCACGTGCGCGCGTCCAAGGGTGTGCACATCGTGGTGCCGCGCGACCGCATCGTGAGCGACGCGGCGATCATCCTGCGCACCGCCACCTCGGTGCTGTTCGTCATCCCGTGGGGCGCGCACTGGATCATCGGCACCACCGACACCGACTGGAACCTCGACCTGGCCCATCCCGCCGCCACCAAGGCCGATATCGACTATCTGCTCGACCGGGTGAACGACGTGCTGGTCACCCCGCTGACCCACGCCGACATCGACGGCGTCTACGCGGGCCTGCGCCCGCTGCTGGCCGGGGAGAGCGACGAGACCTCCAAGCTGTCCCGCGAGCACGCGGTGGCCAGGGTGGCGCCGGGCCTGGTGAGCATCGCGGGCGGCAAGTACACCACCTACCGGGTGATGGCCGCGGACGCGATGGACGAAGCGGCACAGGATATTCCGGCCCGGGTGTCGCCGTCGATCACCGAGAAGGTGGCCCTGCTCGGCGCCGACGGCTACTTCGCGCTGGTGAACCAGACCGTGCAGCTGGCCGAACACCACGGTGTGCACCCGTACCGGATGACCCACCTGCTCGACCGCTACGGCTCGGTGGTCGACGAGGTGCTGTCGCTGGCGCTGGGCAAACCCGAACTGCTGCAACCGATCACCGACGCGCCCGCCTATCTGCAGGTGGAGGCGGTGTACGCGGCGGCGGTGGAAGGCGCGCTGCACCTGGACGACATCCTGGCCCGGCGCACCCGCATCTCGATCGAATACCCCGATCGCGGCGCGCACTGCGCCGAACAGGTCGCCCATCTCGTCGCGCCGGTGCTCGGCTGGGACGCCGACGAGATCGACCGGGAGGTCACCACCTATCAGGCGCGGGTGCGCGCCGAGATCGAGTCGCAGACCCAGCCCGACGACATCTCGGCCGACGCGCTGCGGGCCGCGGCGCCGGAACCGCGCCCGCAGCTGCTGGAACCGGTGCCGCAGGACCGCTGAGTCAGACCGTCGTGCCCTGCAGTGCGCGCAGTTCCACGGCACTGTGCGCACTGAACACCTCGACCTCGGCGCCGTGGCCGCGCAGCAGCTCGCGCAGCCGCTCCTGGTTGTCGATCCGGGCCGGGCCGACGGTCTGCACGAGCCGTTCGAACAGGGCGGCGCCGGGCGGCTGGTGCGGGTGCTCCAGGTCGAGCTGGCCGGGGTGGAAGTAGGCGTCACCCACCGCGAACTTCCAGCCCGCGCCAGTGTCGATCGCGATTCCGGCGTGGCCCCGGGTGTGCCCGGCCAGCGGAACGAGCAACAGTTCCGGTGGGAGACCGCGCAATTGGCGCACCGCGTCGAATCCGAACCATGGCTCGCCGAATTCGTCGTAGCTCTCCCAGCGCGGCCCGTGCGCGAATTGCGCCGCGCGGTAACGGAACTTCTCGCGCAGCCCGAAATCGCCGTCGAGGGCGCGCAGTTCCTCGCCGTAGACGTGCACGGTGGCGCGCGGGAAATCGGCGAGGCCGCCGGCGTGGTCGAGATCCAGGTGGGTGAGGACGATGTCGGTGACGTCGTCGCGGCGGTAGCCCAGCGCCTCGATCCGGGGGGCGATGGTGTGCGCCAGGTCGAGCACGGGCCGGGTCATCCGGATGAAGCGGCGGCCGAGCCAGACCTCGGGCTGCCTGACGGCGCCCTCACCGATCCCGGTCTCGATCAGGACGAGGCGGTCGTCGAGTTCGATCAGCACACAGTGGCAGACCATTTCGGCACGGCGGGTGATGCCGCCGATGCCGTCCATGAGACGGCCGCCGAAGGGGCGCATGGTGCCGCCGTCGAGGTGGTGGATACGCATCAGGACAACTCCTGTTCGAGGGTGGCGCGCAGATGGTCGGCGACCGTGCGCAAGGGGGTGAGGTCGCGGTGGGTGCGAGCGAGCAGCAGCCCGCCCTCGAGCATGGCCAGGGCGACGGTGGCGAGCTGGTCGGCGCGGTCGTCGGCGATGCCCTTGGCGCGCAGGAACTCCGCGATGGCGTCGTGCCAGGAGTCGAAGCCGGTGACGCAGGCGGCGCGGATCGGTTCACTGTCGCCCGCGTCGAGCGCGATGGTGGCCAGGGGGCAGCCGCGCTGGAAATCGGAGTCGGTGAGCATCGCCGAAAGCGCGGCGAACACGCCGTCGATGTCGCCCGCCGTGAGCGCGGCCGTGAGCAGCGCGCGCAACGCCTCGGCCGACTGGACGACGGCCTCGGCGGCGAGTTGTTCCTTGCCGCCGGGGAAGTGGAAGTAGAACGAGCCCTTGGGCGCGCCGCCCGCGCTGACCAGTTGGTTGACGCCGGTGGCGTGATAGCCCTGGGTGTGGAACAGGTCGGCGGCCGCGTCGAGGAACCGCTGCCGGGAGTCCGTGCGTGGGGTCACGAACTCAGCGTAGCTCGAGTATGACGACCGGTCTAGTTATTCGGTGCGGGTTGGCATCGGGGACAGAAGTAGATGCCGCGTTCGCGCTGGGTGACCCGATCGGCGGGGTCGTCCTCGCCGAGCAGGCGCGAGACGATCGCCGTACCGCAGCGCTGACAGGGCTGCCGGGTCCGGCCGTACACCAGCGCACGCCACGGCGGCTGATGCGCGGCCTTGCCGAGGACCCGGTGGGATTCGTCGACCAGGGCAGGCAGATCGGTGATCTCGCCGACCGGCGTGGCCGGGTGGACCCGGCGCAGGAAACAGATCTCGCTGCGGTAGATGTTGCCGATGCCCGCCAGGTTGCGCTGGTCGAGCAGGGCGGGGCCGATGGCCCGGCGTGGATACTGCCGGAGCCTGCGCAATGCCTCGGCGGCGTCCCAGTTCGGGCCGAGCAGGTCGGGGCCGAGATGGTCGATGACGGTGTGCTCCTCGGCGCGCGGCAGCACCTGGACCTTGCCCAGGGAGAATCCGACGGCTTCCACCTCGTCGTTGGCCAGCACCAGCCGGGCGGTGACCCGCGGCTTCGTCCAGCGCTGACCGCAGTGATAGACCCGCCACACGCCTTCCATCTTGAGATGGGTGTGGATGCTCACCCGGTCGGTGCGGATGAACAGGTGCTTGCCGTAGCTGCCGACCTCGGTGACCAGCTCGCCGACCAGATCGACCGTGGCGAAGCGGGGCACCCGGAAGTCGCTGCGGGTCAGCGTCTTGCCGACCAGCGCGGTGCGCAGCCGTTCGGCCGCGCGGAAGACGGTGTCGCCCTCGGGCATCCGGCTACACCTGCCTGCGCAGCCGCAACCCGCGCGGCGTCATCGAGAAACCCGCCTCGACCAGCAGGTCGGCGAAGGTGTTGCCGTGCACGGTCTCCCCGTTGATCTTGTCGACCACCAGGCCGTCGACCCTGCGGTCGGTGACCAGGCCGGCCAGGGCGCTCGCGGCCAGCCTGCGCAGCCCCGGGTCCTCGGTGAAGCTGAGCAGGGTCTTGCCGCCGCGTTCGACATAGAGCACCAGGTCGCCGCCGACCAATACCACCAGCGCGCCCGCCTTGCGGCCGGGCCGGTGCCCGCCCTCGGCGTCACCCTTGGGCCATGGCAGTGCCGCGCCGTACGGATTGGCCGGGTCACAGGCGGCCAGGGCCAGCGCGACACCGGGCTTGTCGGTGCCGCGTTCGGTGTCGAAGGAGCGCAGCCGGTCGACGGTGTCGGTGGTGGAGAACTGGGCGCCGCCGAGCGTGTCGACGAAGTAGCCGCGCCGGCACCGGCCACGATCCTCGAACTCGGTGAGCACCCGGTACATCAGCGCGAAACCGCCCGGCACCCCCTCGTTCTGCACCGCGCCGCGGGTCAGCACGCCGTAGCGTTCGAGCAGCTGATCGGCGGTGGCGTGCGCGCGCAAGGTGTTGTCCTGCACCCGTTCCGGCAGGATGGACCAGCGCCCGGCCAGCGTGGGCGGGCCGCTGCGGGTGGGCATGGACGGGCGCGGCAGGTAGGCGCGACCACGCGGTGCCCGGCGGGGTGTGCGGTGCGCGGTGGTGCTGCGGGCGGTGCCGGACAGCAGCGCGCGGACGGGGGCGAAGGTGTCGCCGGAGACGTAGCCCGCCCAGACCAGCTGCCAGAGCGCGTCGCCGACGGCCTTGTCGTCCAGCAGGCCGGTGGCATCGGAGAGCTGGCGGAAGAAGAACGCGCCGCCGCCGTGCAGGGAAGCCGGCAGCCGGATCGCCGGAGCGTTGTCGCCGGGGCTCGGGTCGCCGTCGTCTGATGATGGAGCGGACGCGCGAGGAGCCAGGTCGCGGCGCACGTCAGCCGGATCGGCGCCGTTCCCGGTCGGCGCTGACTCGGTGTCGAGCTCGACCGGCCGGGCCCCAGGGGCGCGAGCCGGAGGCCACGGTTCGAGGTCGGCGCCGAGGGCGGCAAGCAAGCCGAGCTGGACTTCGGTGGTATCGATCTCGTCGGGCGGCGGCAGGGTGAAGGGGGCCTGGTCGGCCAGGTGCAGGGCGATCCAGCCGTCGCGGGCGGTGATGGCGCCGTGGCCGGACCAGATCACCTCGCCGGTGGCCATCAGCTCGTCGAGCATGGCCGGGGAATAGTCGCGCACGCGCATCGGCAGGATCAGCGATTCCCAGGCCGAGGCCGGAATCGGAACGCCCGCCAGCTGTTCCACCACGGTGGCGACGCCGTCGATGCCGCGCAGTTCGCCGGAGCCGACGTGCTGCCAGGCGGGCAGGAAACGGCCCAGCGCGGCGGTGGACACCGGCTCCACCTCGTGCCGGGCGGCCGCCAGCGAGCGACGCCGCAGCCGGCGCAGCACCTGGGCGTCGCACCACTCCGTCCCCGCCGTCGCGGGCGTGAATTCGCCTTCCACCACCCGCTTCTCGGCGAGCAACCGGTGCAGGGCGGTGGCGGCCACGGCCGGGCCGAGGCCGAAGCGCGCGGCGACGTCGGCGGTGCTGAACGGTGCGTGGGTGCGGGCATAGCGGCCGACGAGATCACCGAGCGGATCCGGTACGGGCTCGATGAAGGCCGCGGGCACACCGATCGGCAGCGGGACCCCGAGCGCGTCCCGCAGGCGGGCGGCATCCTCGACCGCCACCCACCAGGTCCGGCCCGCGAACGAAACCTCCAGTGCGCGATGGGAATCGCGTAGTTGCGTGAACCACACGGGGGCATCGGAGACCGCGAGGAGGTCGTCGTCCGGGACGGACGCTTCGCCGGCCGGTTGATCACCGCCGGATTCGTGCGGGGAGTCGGTCGCCTCGTCGGTGGTGTGCGCCGCGCTGTCGGCCGCCGGCGGGTGCGCGCCGCCCGCTGTGCTCTGATGCGGCTGCCCGGCCTCGTGAGGACCGGTGCCGTCGCGTCGCACACAGCGGGCGGCGGCCTCGGCCGGGGTGAGGGGGCCGAGCAGGCGCAGCAGGTCGGCCAAGCCCTCGGCGTCGCGGGCCCAGCGTTCGGGAGTGAGGCGCTGGAGTTCGCGTTCGGTGAGCGCGATGACCGCGGGGTCGAGGAGTTCGCGCAGTTCGACGCGGCCGAGCAGTTCGGCGAGCAGGCTCGAATCCAGTGCCAGGGCGGCGGCCCGGCGTTCGGCGAGGGGGCTGTCGCCGTCGTAGAGGAACTGGCCGATGTAGGAGAACAGCAGGGCATTGGCGAACGGGGACGGGCTCGCGGTCTCCACGTCGACCAGCCGCACCTCGCGCCGGGCGACCCGGGTGAGCAGATCGCGCAGCGAGGGCAGGTCGTAGACGTCGCGCAGGCACTCGCGGACCGTCTCCAGCAGGATCGGGAAATCCGGGAACTTGCGTGCCACATCGAGCAATTGGGCCGAGCGCTGCCGCTGCTGCCACAGCGGGGCCCGCTTGCCGGGGTCGCGGCGCGGCAGCAGCAGTGCCCTGGCCGCGCACTCCCGGAACCGGGACGCGAACAGCGCCGACCCGCCGACCTGTTCGGTGACGATGTCGTCGATCTCGTCGGGTTCGAAGACGAACAGTTCGGCGCCGGGCGGGTCGTCGGTGGTGTCGGGCAGGCGCACCACTATGCCGTCGTCGGAGGCGGTGGGCGCGGCGTCGATCCCGAACCGCTCCTGGAGGCGGGCGCCGACGGCGAGTGCCCACGGCGCGTGCACGGGGGTGCCGTAGGGGGAGTGCAGGACCAGCCGCCAGTCGCCGAGCTCGTCGCGGAACCGTTCGACGATCATCGTGCGATCGGTCGGCAGCTGCCCGGTGGCGCCACGCTGTTCCTCCAGCAGGCCGACCAGATTCGCCGCGGCGTTCTGATCCAGCCCGGCCGTGCGTACCAGGTGGTCGAGGCGGGCCCCCGGCTTGCTCAATTCGGGACTCGCCTCGGCCCGGCGTGACGTCGCGCGGGCAGCCGAACCGGCGTGGCCGGGCCGGGACCCACCCTCGGCCGCGGTGCCGGTCGCCGGGGTGTCCGCGTCGGGCACCGTGCCCATTCCGGCGACGATGCGGCCGAGTTCGTCGGCGCTCACCTGGCCCGCGTCGCGCACGAATTCGCCCAGCGCGGCACCCAATTCGGCGGGGCGGCCCAGGCTGTCGCCGTGCCAGAACGGGAGCCGGCCCGGCAGGCCGAACGCGGGGGAGACCAGGACCCGGTCGAAGGTGATCTCCTCGATCCGCCAGCTGGTGGCGCCGAGGGCGAACACATCGCCGACGCGGGACTCGTAGACCATCTCCTCGTCGAGTTCGCCCACCCGGGACGCCTTCTCGCCCACCATGAACACCGCGAACATGCCGCGGTCGGGGATGGCGCCGCCGGAGGTGACGGCCAGCCGTTGCGCGCCGGGACGGCCGGTGAGGGTGCCCGCGTCGCGGTCCCACACCACCCGCGGGCGCAGCTCCGCGAACTCGTCGGAGGGGTAGCGGCCGGCCAGCAGGTCGAGCACGGACTCGTAGGCCGAGCGCGGCAGGTTGGCGTAACTGCCGGTGGCGCGGACGATGTCGAACCAGGTGTCCACATCGATCGGTTCCAGCGCGCAGGCGGCCACGGTCTGCTGGGCCAGGATGTCGAGCGGATGCGCGGGGATCTGCAGCGCTTCGATCTCGCCCGCCAGCATGCGCTGGGCGGCGACGGTGCAGTGCACCACATCGGTGCGGTGCTTGGGGAACAGCACGCCCCGCGACACCTCACCGACCTGATGCCCGGCCCGGCCCACCCGCTGCAACCCGCCCGCCACCGACGGCGGCGCCTCCACCTGCACCACCAGGTCCACCGCGCCCATGTCGATGCCGAGCTCGAGACTGCTGGTGGCCACCACGCAGCGCAACCGCCCGCTCTTGAGGTCGTCCTCGATGAGCGCGCGCTGCTCCTTGCTGACCGAGCCGTGATGGGCCCGCGCCAGCAGCTGATCGGCGCCGTGGATCACCTCGGTGGACGGCCCGAGCTGGGCGGGTGGCGCGTGCTCGGTGTCCACCGGTTCGCCCAGGCGGGCGGCGTAGGCCTCGTTGAGCCGGGCGGTGAGCCGTTCGGCGAGGCGGCGCGAATTGGCGAACACGATGGAGGACCGGTGTTCGAGGACCAGGTCGACGATGGCCTCGTCGACGTGCGGCCAGATGGAACCCGGCTGGTCGGAGTCGCCGGGATCGGTCATGTCGGCGACCGGGACGCGGACCGACAGGTCGAAGGTCTTGGGCGCGGGCGGGCGCACGATGGTGATCGGCGCCGACCCCACCAGGAACCGGCCGACCTCCTCGGGCGGGCGCACCGTGGCCGACAGGCCGATCCGCTGCGCAGGCCGCTCGGTGAGCTGGTCCAGCCGGGCCAGCGACAGCGCCAGATGCGCGCCGCGCTTGCCACCGGCGATGGCGTGCACCTCGTCGACGATGACCGTCCCGACCTGCGCCAGGGTCTCCCTGGCCGCGGAGGTGAGTACCAGGAACAGCGACTCCGGGGTGGTGATCAGGATGTCGGGCGGCGTGCGCTGCATCGCCCGGCGCTGCGCGGGCGTGGTGTCACCGGACCGCACCCCCACCGTGATCGCGGGCGGGTCCAGCCCCAGCCGCTTGGCCGTCTGCGTGACGCCCACCAGCGGCGCCCGCAGATTGCGCTCCACGTCCACGGCCAGCGCCTTGAGCGGCGAGACGTAGAGCACCGAGGTACCGCGCTGCTCGTCCGGCTCGGCGGGCGGCCTGGTGGCCAGCTGGTCGATCGCCCACAGGAACGCCGACAGCGTCTTGCCGGACCCGGTCGGTGCCACCACCAGCGTGTGCTGCCCGGCGGAGATGGCGTCCCACGCGCCGAGCTGGGCCGACGTGGGGCCGGGGAAGGCGCCGTCGAACCACTGCGCGGTGGCGGGGGAGAACCGATCCATGCCCTTCAGTGTGCACCGGCCCTCCGACAAGGACGGTGCGCGACGCCGCTGGTCGCCGGGGTGGTGACGGCGCGATTGTGACCGGCGCTACTCTGGGCACTCGTGCAAACGGTGCTCAGAGTCGACCTCGTCGGCCATGGCTTGACGGAGGCGGTACGTAAGGCGCGGTTCCCGGTCGACGAGGCGTTGGACGAGTCGGGCCTGCCCGCGGTGCGGGCATGCTCGACGCTGCTCGACGCGCAGGTATTGACCGGGCCGGAACGCCGGGCCAGGGAGACCGCCGACACACTCGGACTGGTCGGCGAGCGCGATGCCCGGCTACGCGACCTCGACGCGGGCGCATGGCGGGGCACCGAAATGAGCGGCCTGGCCCAGGATCAGCTCCTGGCCTGGCTCACCGATCCCGAATTCCGGGGGCACGGTGGCGAATCGGTGACCGACCTGGTGGCCCGGGTGCGGTTCTGGCTGGCCGAGATCGCCTCGGCGGGCCGCGACACGGTGGCCGTGACGCATCCGGCGGTGATCCGCGCGGTGCTGCTGGTGGTGCTCGACGCGCCGCCGAAGTCGTTCTGGCGCATCGATGTTCCCCCGGCGAGTGTCACCCGGCTGCACTATCGCGGGAACTGGACGCTGCGCCTCGGGCGACCCTAGGAACGACGAAAGCCCCGGAGTCGAAACTCCGGGGCTTTCGCCTAGTAGCGGGAACAGGATTTGAACCTGCGACCTCTGGGTTATGAGCCCAGCGAGCTACCGAGCTGCTCCATCCCGCGTCGTAAATACCACTGTACACGGCGCGGTGCGAATGACGAAATCGGTTTCCGATCAGCCGAAATGTATCCCCTGAGCCAGCGGCAGCTCGGTCGAGTAGTTGACCGTGTTGGTGGCCCGGCGCATGTAGGCCTTCCAGGAGTCGGAGCCGGATTCGCGGCCGCCGCCGGTCTGCTTCTCGCCGCCGAACGCGCCGCCGATCTCCGCGCCCGAGGTGCCGATGTTCACATTGGCGATACCGCAGTCCGAGCCGGCCAGGAACAGCTCGGCCTCGCGCTGGTCGAGGGTGAAGATCGCCGAGGAGAGGCCTTGCGGCACAGCGTTGTTGAGGTCGACGGCGGTACCGATCTCGTCGTAGGTGAGCACGTAGAGGATCGGCGCGAAGGTCTCCTCCCGCACCAGGTCGGTCTGCGCGGGCATCCGCACGATCGCGGGCCGCACGTAGTAGGCGTCGGGCCCGACCAGCTCGACGCGCTCACCGCCGCAGACGATCTCGCCGCCCGCGGCCTGCGCCTGCTGGAGCGCCTTCTGCATCGAGGTGTAGGCGCGCTCGTCGATCAGCGGTCCGACGAGGACCCCGTCGTCGAGTGGATTGCCCACGCGCAGTTGGCCGTACGCCGCCGCCAGCCGCTCGACCAGCTGATCGGCGATCGAGCGGTGCGCGATGAGCCTGCGCAGCGAGGTGCAGCGCTGACCCGCGGTACCCGCCGCCGCGAACACGATGCCGCGCACCGCCAGCTCCAGATCCGCGCTCGGCGCCACGATCGCGGCATTGTTGCCGCCCAGCTCCAGCAGGCAGCGGCCGAACCTGGCCGCCACCCGCGGGGCGACGATGGCGCCCATGCGCACCGAGCCGGTCGCGCTGAGCAGGGCGACGCGGGGGTCTTCGACGAGCGTCTCGCCGATCGTGGCGCCACCCTGGATCAGCTGGTGCACTTCGGGATCGGCGCCGACCTCGACGGCCGCGCGCCGCAGCAGGGTGTGACAGGCCAGAGCCGTCAGCGGAGTGGTTTCCGAGGGCTTCCACACCACGGTGTCGCCGCAGACGAGCGCGATGGCGGTGTTCCACGCCCACACCGCCACCGGGAAGTTGAACGCCGAGATCACCCCGACCACGCCGAGCGGGTGCCAGGTCTCCATCAACCGATGGCCGGGCCGCTCGGAAGGCATGGTGGCGCCGTAGAGCTGGCGCGACAGGCCGATCGCGAACTCGCAGACGTCGATCATCTCCTGGACCTCGCCCAGTGCCTCCGCGCCGATCTTGCCCGCCTCCAGCGTGACCAGCTCGGCCAGCTCGGCCTGATGCGCGACCAGCAGTTCGGCGAGCTTGCGCACGACCGCGGCCCGGACCGGGGCCGGCACCGCGCGCCAGGATCGGAACGCGGCGGCGGCCCGGCCGATCGCGGCGTCGACCTCGGCGGGGGTGTCGGCGGCCAGGGGCAGCAGCACGCTGCCCGAGATGGGGGTGCGGGCGAGCAGGTCACCGGGCTCGGGCACGGCGGCGCCCAGGCCGCGCAGCAGGGCCGTGGCCCGCAGCGTCAGCTGCTCGGAGAAGTGCTCGGTCACCGTGTCGGTCATCGCTGCTCACCTTCTGCTCATTGGTACGGCTCACGGAAAAGTTCGGTGGAATTCGGTGGGGGAACAGAAAGAAGTTTTCCCCGCGCGACCCCCGCGCTGAGCTAGCCTTCGCTGATGGCGGATACACCGGCTAGACCCCAGCTCGACGACATCGACCGACTATTGATCAAAGAACTGATGACCGATGGTCGCGCCACGCTGTCGAATCTGGCGGAGAAGGCCAGCCTCTCGGTATCGGCGGTGCAGTCGCGGGTGCGCAGGCTCGAAGCGCGCGGGGTGATCCGCGGATACGCGGCCCATGTCGATCCCGAGGCGCTGGGGCATCTGCTGTCGGCGTTCGTCGCGATCACTCCTCTCGACCCGTCCCAGCCCGATGACGCGCCCGCCCTGTTGCAGCACATCCCCGGCATCGAGGCATGCCACTCGGTGGCGGGCGAGGAGAGCTACGTCCTGCTGGTCCGGGTGGCCTCCCCGCGGCACCTGGAACAGCTGCTGCAGGAGATCAGGGCCACCGCGAACGTGCGGACGCGCAGCACCATCATTCTGCAGACATTCTACGACAGGTAACGATTCCTCGTAATTGTTCCGCGATTCTGTAGAGGTTCCGTAAATATTTGCGTACCCTCGGTTTTGTGACCATCGAACTGGAGCGCCCCGGCGCGGCGGTCACCCCCGCCAACCGGGTCCACGAAATCCTGTCCTCGCACATCCTCGCGGACGGCTTCGAGCTGGTGCTCGACCTGCACAAGTCGCACGGCCGGACACTGATCGACGAGCGAGACGGCACCGCCTACCTCGACATGTTCGGCTTCTTCGCCTCCAACGCGCTCGGGATGAACCATCCCGCGCTCGCGGGCGACGACCGCTTCCGCGCCGAACTGGCCACCGCCGCGCTGAACAAGCCGAGCAATTCCGATATGTACACGGTGGCGATGGCCCGCTTCGTCGAGGCCTTCGTCCGCGTGGTCGGCGACCCCGACCTACCGCACCTGTTCTTCGTCGACGGCGGTGCCCTCGCCGTGGAGAACGCGCTCAAGGTCGCCTTCGACTGGAAGAGCAGGCACAACGAACTGCACGGCCGCCCACCGGAACTCGGCACCCAGGTGCTGCATCTGACCGGTGCCTTCCACGGCCGCAGCGGCTACACGATGTCGCTCACCAACACCGATCCGGTCAAGACCGCGCGCTTCCCGAAGTTCGACTGGCCGCGCATCGAGACGCCGCACACCTTCGCCGGCCCCGACATCGCCGCCCTGGAAGCCAGGGCCGTCGCCCAGGCCGCGCAGGCCTTCGCCGATCATCCGCACGACATCGCCTGCTTCATCGCCGAGCCCATCCAGGGCGAGGGCGGCGACCGGCACCTGCGGCCGCAGTTCCTCGGCGCCATGCAGCGGCTGTGTCACGACAACGACGCGCTGTTCGTCCTCGACGAGGTGCAGACCGGCGTCGGCATGACCGGAACCACTTGGGCCTACCAGCAATTGGGGGTGCGGCCCGATGTCGTGGCCTTCGGCAAGAAGACCCAGGTGTGCGGGATCATGGCGGGCGGACGGGTCGACGAGGTCACCGACAATGTGTTCCGGGTGAGCTCGCGGCTCAACTCCACCTGGGGCGGCAACCTCACCGACATGGTGCGCACCCGGCGCATCCTCGAGGTGATCGAGCAGTACCGGCTGATCGAGAAGTCGGTGCCGCTGGGCGCCTACCTGCTCGACCAGCTCCGCCAGCTCGCCGCCGCGCACCCGGACAAGGTGAGCGAACCGCGCGGGCGCGGCCTGATGTGCGCGATCACCCTGGCCACCCCGGATCTGCGGGACCGGGTGGTGACCGCCCTGCGGGAACGCCAGCACGTACTGCTGCTCGGCACCGGTCCGCGCGGTATCCGGTTCCGGCCGCCGCTGACGGTCACCGAGGAGGAGCTGGAGCACGCGGTCGACGCGCTGGACGCGGTCCTCACGCGAGAGCGGCTGTAGCACAGCGGGTACGCCACGGTGACCGTCAGCGGCGGCACACCGTGGCGACCGGGTGTGATGGCACGATGTGCGGATGCTCCAGATGTTGGTGGTCGGCGCGGTCCTCGGCCTCGTACACGTGCTGCTGTACCGGCGTTTCGTGGTCGCGACCGGGCTCGGCACCGCCGCGCGCCGTGCCGCCGGGATCGTGCTGGTGCTGCTGTGGATCCCGGCGTTCGTAGCGGTCGGTGCGGGAAGTATCTACTCGCCGGCGCCGATCCGGCCGATCGTCTGGTTCGGTGAAGTCTGGCTCGCGGTGCTGTTCTACCTCGGGATCGGGTTGCTGGGGGCCGGGCTCGTGCTGCTGGTGGCCCGGCTGGCGAAGTACCGGGATCGGCGGCGGCTGGTCCGGGTGCTGTCGGTGGTGGTGCTTCTCGGTTCGCTCGGCACAGTGGCCTACGGGGTCACGGAGGCCGAGCGGCTGCGGGTGGTCGAGGCCGAACTCGCCTTCGCGCAGCTGCCGCGGGAATTCGACGGGCTGCGGGTCGCGGTCGTCGCCGACATCCACGTCGGTGCCGCGCGGGGTTCCGGTTTCACCCAGCGCGTCGTCGATCTGGTCAACGCGCAGCGGCCCGATGTCATCGTGCTGCCGGGCGATCTGCTCGACGGCGCGGTGCGACACGTCAGCGGCGACATCGACCCGCTGGCCGGATTGCGCTCGAAATACGGGCAATTCGTGGTCGCGGGTAATCACGAAGGGTATGTGAACCGGCCCGACAGCTGGCTTGACTACTACGACAAGCTGGGGCTGACCTCGCTGCGCAACAGCCGCGCTCCGCTGACAGTCGGCGGCGCGACCATCGACATCGCCGGGGTCTACGACTTCGACGCCACCGATCCGGCGCCCGACGTGGCGGCCGCGCTGGCGGGACAGGATCCCGGCCGCTTCACCGTGCTGCTCGCGCATCAGCCGTTGCAGGGCACGGCGGCGAGCGAGCACGGGGTGGACCTGCAACTGTCCGGACACACCCACGGCGGTCAGATGTGGCCGCTGATGTATCCGGTCCGGTGGATCAACGACACCGTGTGGGGGCACAGCCGAATCGGCGACATGCAGCTGTACACCACCCGAGGCATCGGCGCGTGGGGACCGCCGGTCCGGGTCGGTGCGCCGCCGGACATCACCGTGGTGACGTTGCGCGCCGGCTGACGCGTGCCTGCTGCTCGGTGGGGCACCGCTGCGGCGGAGCGGTGGTCGGGCAACGTGTGCCGGCGACGAAGGCATGCGCGCGGGGGACTTCCGGTGCGCGCCGGTGCGACGCCGGACATCACCGTGGTGACGCCTGCGCGCCGGCTGACGCGTGCCTGCTGCTCGGTGGGGGCACCGCTGCGGCGGAGCGGTGGTCGGGCAACGTGTGCCGACGACGAAGGCACGCGCGCGCGGTGGACTGCCGGTGCGGGCCGGTGCGACGCCAAGCATCACAGCGGCGAGGTCGCGCCGGGAGCGGCGTTCCTGCGCCGCTCAGGCGGGACGCCACTGCTGATGCGGCCCTCAGGCGGGAGCGGCCCTCAGGCAGGGGCGGCCCTCAAGCGGGAGCCGCCTTCAGGCAGGGCGGCGTTCAGGCGGGGCGGTGTTCACGCGAGGCGGCGTTCAGGCGGGGCGGCGTTCAGGCGGGGGCGGCGGTCAGGCCGAGGGCGCCGGTGACGAAGCGGTGGACCGACGCCAGGCCGGCGGCCAGGGCCTCGTCTTCGCCGGGGCGGGCCCAGCCGGTGACCGTCGCGGTGCCGTCGGGGCCGGGGGTCACGCCGATCTCGGCGACCAGCTCGGCTGTCGTCGGGACGCAGACGGCCCAGGAGAAGTGGGATTCGTCGGCCCACTGGGCCGAGCGGGTGGCCACGTAGCCGGGATCGGTGACGCCGCCGTCGGCCAGGGCCGGACGGTCGTCGATGCGCTCGTCGGCGCGCAGGGCCCGCAGATACCAGGAGCCTGCGTTGATCTCGATCGGTTCCACGTCAGCAGTGTAGGGGGAGGGTCGGCGCACGCGACGGCAGGCTTCGGCGGGGTCAGGCCAGGCGGGGCTGGGCGCCGAGCAGCGAGTGAACGGCGGTGCGGCCGATCTCGAGCGCGCGGGTGAGCAGGTCGGTGTCGCGAGCCGCGCTGTCGATGGCGGGGGCGCCCGCGGGCGGGTGCACCTGCAGGACCTGTTCGCCCAGGCCGGCGAGGAAGTCGTCCTCCACGGCCTGCTGACCGGGACGCTGCGACCAGGCGCGGAAGGCGCCGGGCGCGATGGCCCGCATGTAGCCGCCGCCGACGATGCGGTGCAGCAGGGGCGCGGGCGGGCGGATCTCGTCGGAGCGGCGGGTCCGCAGCACCAGCGCGTGCGTGGTACCGGCCGCCACGGCGGTGCGGATCGGCACGGTCTCGGACAGGCCGCCGTCGAAGTAGCTGCGCCCGCCCAGATCGACCGGGGGACCGGCCAGCAGGGGTAGGCCCGCGGAGGCCCGTAGCGCGGTCATCAACGTGGTTTTGTCGACGATGTGGGGTCCGAGGTCGACCGACCGGCCGGTGCGGACGTCGGTGGCGATGGGATGGAAGGTGGTGGGATTGGCCAGGATCGCGGGGAAGTCCATCGGCTCGATGCCGTCGTAGACCTGATGCACCAGATAGCGCAGATCGAAGACCGGGCGCCCGCGCAGGATGCGGACCGGGTCGACCACGCGACGCATGATCGTCGCGTCGGTCCAGGACCGCATGCCCGTCGCCGCGCGTCCGCACAGCAGCCAGGCGCCGTTGATGGCCCCCGCCGAGGTGCCGTAGACCGCGTCGAACACCGCGGACAGGCCCAGTTCCTCGAGCGCCTGCACCATGCCGCTGGAATAGACCCCGCGACTACCGCCGCCCTCGATCACGAGCGCGAGGCGGTTCCCGTCGTCGCGGGACCCGGACGTGCGCCGGGACCGGATCACCTCGGCGACCGTGGCCGGATCCGGTGAAGCCGACGGATCCCGATCGATACGCGCACTGCTGGTCACCCGGTCAACGATACGACAACCAGCCGAGGTCCGGCCGGGCCGGAAAGGCGATCTTCGCCGCCCGTTCACCCAGGCCAGGGCGCCCGTTGCCGGAGCGTCGGAAAACGCCGACGGGCGCCGGTCGTGATCGACCGGCGCCCGTCGGGGAACTACCTTCTACTTGATCTCCGCCAGGACGGTGCCCTGGGTGATCGCGGCGCCCGCCTCCACGGCCAGGCCGGTGACGACACCCGCCTTGTGCGCGTTGACCGGGTTCTCCATCTTCATGGCCTCGAGCACCACGATCAGGTCGCCCGCCTCGACGGTCTGGCCCTCTTCGACCGCGACCTTCACGACGGTGCCCTGCATGGGCGCGGTGACCGCGTCACCGGAGGCCGCACCGGCACCGGCGCCGCCACGCTTGCGCGCCTTCGGCTTCTTGCGGATGACGCCCGCGCCGTTACCGGCCGAGCCCGCCGCGCCGCCGCCGAGGGTGAACTGACCGGGCAGCGACACCTCGACGCGACGGCCACCGACCTCGACGACGACCTTCTGCCGCGGCAGGGCCTCTTCGTCGTCCTCGGTGACGCCACCGGCCGTGAACGGCTCGACGGTGTTCTTCCACTCGGTTTCGATCCACTTGGTGTAGACGTCGAACTTCTCGCCGTCGCCGATGAACGCCGGGTCCTCGACGATCGCGCGGTGGAACGGGATGACCGTGGCCAGGCCGTCGACCTCGAACTCGGCCAGCGCGCGCCGGGCGCGCTGCAGGGCCTGCTCGCGGTTCTCGCCGGTGACGATCAGCTTGGCCAGCATCGAGTCGAACTGACCGCCGATGACGCTGCCCTCGACGACGCCGGAGTCGACGCGCACGCCGGGGCCGGTGGGCTCGCGGTACACGCTGACCGGGCCGGGGGCGGGCAGGAAGCCGCGGCCGGCGTCCTCACCGTTGATCCGGAACTCGAACGAGTGGCCGCGCGGGGTGGGGTCTTCCTTGATGGTCAGTTCTTCGCCGTTGGCGATGCGGAACTGCTGACGCACCAGGTCGATGCCCGCGGTCTCCTCGGTGACCGGGTGCTCCACCTGCAGGCGGGTGTTCACCTCGAGGAAGGACACGGTCTCGCCCTGCACCAGGTACTCCACGGTGCCCGCGCCGTAGTAGCCGGCCTCGCGGCAGATGCGCTTGGCGGAGTCGTGGATCTTGGCGCGGACCTCGTCGGACAGGAACGGCGCGGGCGCCTCCTCGACGAGCTTCTGGAAGCGGCGCTGCAGCGAGCAGTCGCGGGTACCGGCGACGACCACGTTGCCGTGCTGGTCGGCAATGACCTGGGCCTCGACGTGGCGGGCCTTGTCCAGGTACTGCTCGACGAAGCACTCGCCACGGCCGAAGGCGGCGATGGCCTCACGGGTGGCCGACTCGAACAGCTCGGGAATTTCCTCGATGGTGTGCGCGACCTTCATGCCGCGGCCACCGCCACCGAACGCCGCCTTGATGGCGACGGGAACGCCGTACTCCTTGGCGAACGCGACGACCTCGTCGGCGTTCTTGACGGGGTCCTTGGTACCGGCGGCCATCGGCGCGCTGGCGCGCTCGGCGATGTGGCGCGCGGTGACCTTGTCGCCCAGGTCGCGGATGGACTGCGGCGAGGGGCCGATCCAGATGAGCCCGGCGTCGAGGACGGCCTGGGCGAAGTCGGCGTTCTCGGAGAGGAAGCCGTAACCCGGGTGGATCGCGTCGGCGCCGGACTTGGCGGCGGCGTCGAGGATCTTGTCGAACACGAGGTACGACTCGGCCGAGGTCTGACCGCCGAGGGCGAACGCCTCGTCGGCGAGCTTCACGAAGGGAGCGTCGGCATCGGGCTCGGCGTACACCGCGACGCTGGTGATCCCCGCGTCCTTGGCAGCCCGGATCACGCGGACCGCGATCTCGCCGCGGTTAGCTACGAGTACCTTCGTGATCCGTGCGCTGGCATGGCTGGGCACTGAGCCTCCTGTGTGCAATCTTTGGTCGCTTCGGGGAACGGGTCGCCGTGTAGGCCCCGTGCCCGGTCGACAACTTTCGTCTCGGGCGAGTGTAGGCAGTGTGCCAATTCGGCCCGAACTCGGCTAGCCCTACCGTCGAGTAGGTCGCAGGTCACAGTACTCGTCACAGTGTGATGTGAACTCGTTTCAATTAAGTGTGACCGCGGTGCCCGGTTCGGCGCCCCGGCTGATCGGCAGCCGCACCGAGTTGCCCCATTCGATC
This sequence comes from Nocardia asteroides, assembly GCF_900637185.1. Taxonomy (NCBI): domain Bacteria; kingdom Bacillati; phylum Actinomycetota; class Actinomycetes; order Mycobacteriales; family Nocardiaceae; genus Nocardia; species Nocardia asteroides. The sequence continues at coordinate 1,955,517 of NZ_LR134352.1, forward strand.
CAGGAACCGTCGTAATTGCGCACCGACCTGCGGCCGAGCAGGAAGGTCAGGACGAACCAGGTGTGGCTGGACCGCTCGCCGACGCGGCTGTACACGACCAGATCCGCGTCCGGCAGGGCGCCGTAGAGCTCGTCGAGCTCGGTGCGCGACCGGAAGCGGCCGTCGGCGGCGCAGGCCTGCGCCCACGGGATGTTCACCGCGGTGGGCACGTGGCCGCCGCGCAGCGTCGCGTACTCCTGGTCCAGCGGCTTGTCCTCGGACTCGCCCGAGTACTCCTGGGCCGAGCGCACGTCGACCAGCGGGTCGCCGAGGCGGGCCAGCACCTGTTCGCGGAACGCGCGGGCGGTGCTGTCGTCGCGTTCGACCTCGGGGTAGTCGCTGGGCGCCGGGTAGGGCAGGTCGAAAGTGGTGTCGCGTTCCTCGGAGATCCAGGCGTCGCGGCCGCCGTCGAGCAGGCGCACGTCCTCGTGGCCGAACAGGGTGAAGATCCAGGCGGTGTGCGCGGCCTGGGCGTTACCGCGGTCGCCGTAGATCACCACGGTGTCCTCGCGGGAGATGCCCTTGGCCCGCATGAGGGCGGTGAACCGGGCGCCGTCGACGTAATCGCGGGTGACCGGGTCGCTCAGGTCGCCACGCCAGTCGATCTTGACCGCGCCGGGGACATGGCCGATGTCGTAGAGCAGGATGTCATCGTTGGACTCGATGATCTTCAAACCGGGCACACCGATGTTTGCGGACAGCCATTCTGTGGTTACCAATCGATGCGGGACTGCGTAGGAACCGAAGGCGGGGTGCGGATCCGGGGCGACGGGCACGGTGTGGTCCTTCACGCGAGAGTATGGGCGGGTGTGACAGTGTGCAGGGTCGCAGCCGATGGTATGTCTGTGTCGGCACATCACGAATCGACACAATGGTCGAATAAAGCGCAGAGCCGTCCGATAAAGTCTCTGGAGAGGAGGGGTGAGCTATGTCCGATTCTTGGCCGCGACGCCGACTGCTCGCGATCCTACGTGGCGCCACCGAGCCCCTCGACGCCCAGGAACTGGCCCGGATCACCGGACAGCATGTCACCACCGTCCGATTCCACCTCGACGTCCTCACCCGCGAATCCCTCGTCCGGCAGTTCCAGCAGCCGCCGCGCGGCCGTGGACGCCCGCGCATCGGGTATCGCGCCGTGCAGCGCTCGGTGGGCTATCAGGAACTCGCCCAGGTCCTCGCCGACCACCTCGGCCCCGATCCGGTGACCCGCGCCGCGGCCGCCGTCGCCGCGGGCCGCGCCTGGGGAGCGCGCATGGACATCGGCGCGCACCCGGTGGAGACGCTGGCCGACGCCAGGGACATCACCATGTCGCTGATGTCGGAGCTGGGCTTCGCGCCAGAGAAGGACCCGGCGGGGGAGACGCCGGAGCACGTGCAGATCAATCTCACCGCCTGCCCGCTGCGGGAACTGGCCCGCTCGCACTCCGAGGTCGTGTGCGGTGTGCACCAGGGACTCATGCGCGAAGTGCTCGAACGCAACGGGGCACGCGGCCGGGTAGACGTGCGGTTGCACCCGTTCGCGGAGCCGGAACTGTGCACGGCCCGCCTGGAGCTCACGCTGAGCGCCGAGAACCCCGCCCCCCAGGCGACACCCGCCGCGACCGGGGAACAGCCGGTGATCGCGCCGTCAGGCCCGCGCGTCCCGCCACAGCTGCGTGACACCGACACCGACGTCTTCGAGCAGCCTGCGCAACAGCGGTAGCCCGATCCCGATGACGCTGGACGGGTCACCCTCGATCCGGTCCACGAACCAGCCGCCCAGCCCGTCCAGGGTGAACGCGCCCGCGACCTGCAGCGGCTCGCCGGTGGCGATGTAGGCGTCGAGTTCGTCGGGTTCCGGTTTCGCGAAATGCACCGTGGTGCCGCTGCACTCGGCCGACTCGGCGACGATCTCGCCGTCGCGCAGCCGCAGCACACAGTGCCCGGTCAGCAGCTCGGCGCTGCGGCCCGCCATCGCGGCCCAGCGCGCCCGCGCCACCTCGGGGGTGTGCGGTTTGCCTTGCAGCTGCCCGTCGACGAGCAGCATCGAATCGCAGCCGACGACGACACAGTCGGCGGCGAGTTCGGGAATCGACGCGGCGACGTCGACCGCCTTGGCACGGGCCAGGGCGACGACGACGCCGGAGGAGGAGGTGTCAGGGGGTAGCGCGGCCGAGACCGCGTCCTCGTCCACACCCGAGACGCGCACGACGGGATCGATACCCGCCGTGCGCAGAATCCCGAGCCGGGCCGGGGACGCGGAGGCCAGAACCAGCCGGGTCACCGGCGATCAGCGCAGATGCGACAGCATCGGGTACGCGTACGGCGAGAACGGGGAGGTACCGCGATGCATCAGCGTCGCGCGGCCCCAGTTGTCGACCGGTCCGGTCGCGCCGCCCGCGGGGACGTTCGCGGCGGCCGCGCTCAGGACGGCGACCAGGGCCGCGACGTCCTCGTCGGTCGGTGAGCCCTTCACGATGCGGAACATCGGCTCACCGAGGCTTTCCGCGGGCTCGACGGCAACCGCGCTCACAGACTGCTCGACCTCGTCGACGAGTGGTTCGACGGCGAGCTCGAGCTCGGCGGCGGTCAACACGTCTTCTTCTGCCACAGTTGTCACAGTGCCAGATCCTTCCTGCCTCGCCCGGGAGATCTCCCCGGGGTCTGGCTGTGGTACTTCGATGTCACAGCGCGGTTGACGCGATCATTCCCGGTAGGAACGCGACGATCAACTGTTGCGTCATAGCAACAAGTGTGCGCGGCCTACCGGGGATATCGCGTTTTCAGAGCGGAATGTTGCCGTGTTTCTTCGGCGGAAGGGTCACCATCTTGCGCTCGAGCAGCCGCAGGGCCGACACGATCTGGCCTCGGGTGTGCGACGGCGGGATGACCGCGTCGACGTAGCCACGCTCGGCCGCCACGTACGGGTTCACGAGGGTGTCCTCGTACTCGTTCTGCAGCTCGAGGCGCAGAGCGTCCACGTCGGCGCCGTTCTTGGCGGCCTCGGACAGCTGCTTGCGGTAGACGAAGCCGACGGCGCCGGAGGCACCCATGACGGCGATCTGCGCGGTCGGCCACGCCAGGTTCACATCGGCGCCCATGTGCTTGGAACCCATGACGTCGTAGGCGCCGCCGTAGGCCTTGCGCGTGATGATCGTGATCTTGCCCACAGTGGCCTCGCCGTAGGCGTAGAGCAGCTTCGCGCCGCGGCGGATGATGCCGTTGTACTCCTGGCCGGTGCCGGGCAGGAAGCCGGGCACGTCCACCAGGGTGATGATCGGGATGTTGAAGGCGTCGCAAGTGCGCACGAAGCGCGCGGCCTTCTCCGAGGCGTCGATGTCGAGGCAACCGGCGAACTGGGTCGGCTGGTTGGCGACGATGCCGACGCTGCGGCCGTCGACGCGACCGAAACCGCAGATGATGTTCATCGCGCGCTCGGCCTGGACTTCGAGGAACTCGTCGTCGTCGAGCAGCCGGGTGATGACCTCGTGCATGTCGTACGGCTGGTTCGGCGAGTCCGGGATGATCGTGTCGAGCTCGAGGTCCTCGTCGGTGAGGGAGTCCTCGATCGCGCCGTGGATCGGGTCGCTCGGCTCGTGCCGGGGCGCCTCGGCACGGTTGTTGCTCGGCAGGTAGCTGAGCAGGTCCTTGACGTAGTCCAGGGCGTCCTGCTCGCCGGAGGCCACGTAGTGGGCCACGCCGGACTTGGTCATGTGGGTGTGCGCGCCACCCAGGTCCTCCATGGTGACCTCTTCACCGGTGACGGTCTTGATCACGTCGGGACCGGTGACGAACATCTGCGAGGTCTGGTCGACCATCACCACGAAGTCGGTGAGCGCGGGGGAGTACACGTGGCCACCGGCGGCCGGGCCCATGATCAGCGAGATCTGCGGGATCACGCCGGAGGCCTGCACGTTGCGGTGGAAGATCTCGCCGTAGAGGCCCAGGGAGACCACGCCCTCCTGGATGCGCGCGCCGGCGCCCTCGTTGATGCCGACCAGCGGACGGCCGGTCTTGATGGCCAGGTCCATGACCTTGACGATCTTCTCGCCGTACACCTCGCCGAGCGAGCCGCCGAACACGGTGACGTCCTGCGAGAACAGGCACACGTCGCGGCCGTCGATGGTGCCGTAACCGGTCACCACGCCGTCGCCGAGCGGGCGGTTGTTCTCCAGGCCGAAGTTCACGCTGCGGTGCTTGGCCAGGGCGTCGAGCTCGACGAAGGAACCTTCGTCGACCAGGGCCAGGATGCGCTCGCGCGCGGTCATCTTGCCCTTGGCGTGCACCTTGTCGACCGCGGCCTCACCCATCGGGTGTTGCGCTTCTTCCAGCCGATTCCGCAGGTCAGCCAGCTTCCCGGCGGTGGTGTGGATATCGGGGGCGCCCGCCGATTCCGATGCGGGCTGCTGCTGGACACTCGTCATGGGTTGCGAGTGTAACGAGTGACACCACGTCGCACTACGGCAGTCTCGCCTACCGGCCAGTACAGAAACCCCTGCTAGCCGCGCTCACGCTGGCGTTTTACCCGGGCGGGTAGCGTGCCGGGAATGAACAGGGCACCGATCGACGCGTCTCGTCTGCGCGGTTTTCCGGCCGGCGGGCCGCTGGCGTTCTACGACCGGATCGAGGTCGTCGAGTCGACCGGATCGACCAACGCCGATCTGGTCGCCAGAGCCGCCGACTCGACCGTCGACCGGCAGGCCCTGCTCGCCGAGGAACAGGTGCGCGGTCGCGGCAGGCACGCCCGGGCCTGGGTGAGCCCGCCGCGCGCGCAGATCTCGCTGTCGATCCTGGTCCGGCTGCCCGGCATCGATCCGACCACGCTGGGCTGGCTCCCGCTGCTCACCGGTGTGGCGGTGGTCGACGCGCTGCGGTCCGCGACCGGCGCGGCCGCGGATCTGAAGTGGCCCAACGACGTGCTCCTCGGCGGCCGCAAGCTGGCCGGCATCCTGGCCGAGGTGGCCGCGACGGGCGCCGCCCCCGCCGTGGTGGTCGGCATCGGCCTCAACGTCGACCTGGCCGAGTCCGAACTGCCTGTCCCGCACGCGACTTCGCTGGCCCTGGCCGGTGTCGCCGTCGACCGGACCGACCTGGTCGCCGCCATCCTGACCGAGTTCGCCACCCGGTTCACCGCCTGGCAGCGGGCGGGCTGGGCGACGACCGAGCTGGCCGCCGCCTACCGGGAGCGCTGCGCCACCATCGGCCTCGAGGTCAAGGCCGAGCTGCCGGGCGGTCAGGTCCTGGCCGGGATCGCGACGGGCGTCGACGACACCGGCAGGCTGCTCATCGGCGAGCGGGCCGTCTCGGCGGGCGACGTGTCCCACCTGCGCGGCCAGTACTGACGGCGGCCGGTGCCGCGTGTTACTCGCGGCCCGGCCCCGGACGTCCCCGGATCAGCGGGCCGCGGCTCCCGCGGCGACGCTGTCGCGCTCGGCGACCTCGCGTTCGCGAGCCAGCAGCCGATCGCGCTGCTCCTCGAACTTGAGGACGTCCTTCTCCAGCTTGGCCATGAACTGGGCCAGCTCGTCGCGCGCCGCCTCGCCCGCGGGCCCGAAATCGGTGCGGTCGAAGATGTTCCACTGCTTGAGCACCGGCGCCACCACCTCGTCGAGGTGCTGGCGCAGGTCGTAGATGCCGTGCTTGGCCATCAGCACGCCGTTGCGCCGCCAGTTCGGCATCCCCGCGCCGGGCATCTGGAAGTTGGTGAGCACCTTGGTGATCGCGGGCATCGCCTGGTCGGGGACCAGGTCCAGGGCCGCGCCGCAGAGGTTGCGGTAGAAGATCATGTGCAGGTTCTCGTCGGTGGCGACGCGGGCCAGCATGCGGTCGGCGACCGGGTCGTCGCAGACGCGGCCGGTGTTGCGGTGGCTGACCCGGGTGGCCAGCTCCTGGAACGTCACGTACGCGACGTTGACCAGGAATCCGCCCCAGTTCGCCGGGGCGTGCGCGCCCTGGGTCATGTGGATCATCCTGGCCTCTTCCAGCGCCACCGGGTCGACGCCGCGGGTGACGACCAGATAATCGCGGATGACGATGCCGTGCCGGTTCTCCTCGGCGGTCCAGCGACCGACCCAGGTACCCCAGGCGCCGTCCTGGGAGAAGTTCTCGGCGATCTCACGGTGGTAGGACGGGAGATTGTCCTCGGTGAGCAGGTTGGTGATCATCGCGGCCTTGGCGACATCGGAGAGCCGGGATTGTTCGGGCTCCCAATCGATTCCGCCCATGGCGGCGAAATTGCGGCCTTCTTCCCACGGCACGTAATCGTGCGGATTCCAGTCCTTGGCGATGGACAGGTGCCGGTTCAGATTCTGTTCGGCGACCGGTTCCAGCGCCGTGAGAATTTCGAGCTGAGTCAGAGCTTTGGTCACGCGTGCCTCCACTGTCGGGTGTCGAGCAAGCAGATATGGGCAAAACCTGGCATCTAGCGTGGAAACAACACTATCGCCTCGGCCGTGGCATCGAGAAATGCACCGTCGCAACGGGGTACTGTTCGGCCATGGGGTACCCGGAGGACGTTCTCGCGCCCGACGAACAGCTGATCCTGCACCGCCACCCGCACTGGAAGATGCTGGTGTGGCCCGTCGTCACACTCATCGGCGGCACCGCGATCGCCGGCTTCCTCGGCGGCCTGGCCTGGCGCAACACCGAGGGCAGCGTGCGCACGGTGCTGTTGCTGCTGATCGGCCTGATCTGGCTCGGGCTGATCCTGTGGCGCTGCGTCGGCAAGGTGATCGCCTGGAAGTCCACGCACTTCATCATCACCGACCGGCGGGTGCTGGTCCGGCAGGGCGTGATCACCCACACCGGCATCGACATCCCGCTCAGCCGCATCTCCAGCGTGCAGTTCCAGCACGGGGTCTTCGACCGGATGCTCGGCACCGGCACGCTGATCATCGGCTCGTCGTCGGAGGAGCCGCTCGAATACGACGACATCCCCCAGGTGCAGCAGGTGCACGCGCTGCTCTATCACGAGGTGTTCGAGGCGGGCAGCAGCCGCCGCGACCAGTCCTGGGGTGGTTATCGGTGAGCTGTCGGCCCACCGCCGCCACCGACCGTAATCTGAGCACATGACCGCCGTACTGCTCGCCGAAGACGACGAGGCGATCGCCGCGCCGCTGTCCCGGGCCCTGGGCCGCGAGGGCTACACCGTCACCGTCGAACGGTTCGGGCCCGCGGTGCTGCGCCGCGCCCTCGAAGGCGACCACGACCTGCTCATCCTCGATCTGGGCCTGCCCGGCATGGACGGGCTCGAGGTGTGCCGCCAGGTCAGGGCCAGCGGCGCCGATCTGGCGGTGCTGATGCTCACCGCGCGCACCGACGAGGTGGACTTCGTGGTCGGCCTGGACGCGGGCGCCGACGACTACGTCGGCAAGCCGTTCCGGCTGGCCGAGCTGCTGGCCCGGGTGCGCGCCCTGCTGCGGCGCAGCGGGATCGGCGACGACGCGGTGGAGGTCGGCGGCATCCGGCTCGAACCCGCCGCGCGCCGGGTGCTGGTGAACGGCGCCGAGGTGAACCTGGCCAACAAGGAGTACGAGCTGCTCAAGGTGCTCATCGACCGGGCCGGTCAGGTGGTGCCGCGCGAGACCATCCTGCGCGAGGTGTGGGGCGACGCCGATCTGCGCGGCTCCAAGACCCTCGACATGCACATGTCCTGGTTGCGCCGCAAGATCGGCGACGAGGGCCCGATGGCGGAGCGGCGCATCGTCACCGTGCGCGGGGTCGGGTTCCGGCTCAACACCGACGGTCCCTCCAGCGCGGGCCGGGGCTGATCCGGGCAGTGCGCCGCCGCATCCTGCGCTCGATCCTGACCGTGCTGACCATCACCACGGTGGTGCTCGGCGTGCCGCTGATCTACACGGCGTGGCTGTGGGTGGAGGACATCACCCGCAACGACCTGCAGAGCCGCCTGGAACAGGTGGCCGCCGAGGTGATCGCCCAGGAGCGCGTCGACGGCACCGTGCACGACGGCCTCGACGTGCGCACCATGCGCGCGCTGGTGCCCGAGGGCGGCAAGCTCACCATCGTCTATCCGGCGCCGCACGACAATGCCGCGCGCACCGATCTCGGCGTCGACCAGGTGGACGATCCGCTGGTGGAATCGCTGTCCATGGGGACCTCCGGTTCGCTGCGGCTCGAGGTGCCCGCCGGGCCGATGCACGCGCGCCAGGAGCAGGCGGTGGCCGCGGTCGCGCTGGCGGTGCTCGCCTCGCTCGGCGCCGCGTTCTCGGTGGCGGTGGTGACCGCGCGCCGGGTCGCCGACCCGCTGCGCGACGTGGCCAATCGCGCCGCCCGGCTGGCCATGGGCGACTTCCGGCCCGACCCGCGCAGGCACGGCATCGCCGAGCTGGACCGCGTCTCCGACGTGCTCGATTCGGCCACCGTCGAGATCGCCGGGCGCCTGCAGCGCGAGCACGCGCTGGTCGCCGACGTCTCGCATCAGCTGCGCAGCCGCCTCACCGCCGTGCGCCTGCGCCTGGACGAGCTGTCCACGCACGCCGACCCGGAGGTGGTGCACGAGGCGGAGGAGGCGATGGCCCAGGTCGACCGGCTCACCGACGCCATCGACGACCTGGTCCGCGCCTCCCGCGACGAGGACGCCGCCGACCGCGACCCGGTGCCGGTGATGGCCGAACTGCGCGGCGTGGTGGCCGAGTGGGCACACCCGTTCACCGAGGAGGGCAGGGAACTGCGCCTGACCGGGGACGAGTCGCTGCGAGCCCCCATCACCGGCTCCCGGCTGCGCGAGGCGGTCGCGGTGCTGGTCGACAATGCCCTGATGCACGGCGGCGGCACCTGCACGGTGTCGGTGCGCACGGTGCCCACGATGAGCGCGCGCGATCCGCTGATCTGCGTGGAGGTCGCCGACGAGGGCGAGGGCATCCGCGACGAACTCGCCCCGCACGTCTTCGATCGCGGCTTCTCGGCGGGCGGTTCCACCGGTGTGGGGCTGGCGCTGGCCCGCGCCCTGGTGGAGGCCGACGGCGGACGGCTGGAGTTGCAGCGCCGCCGCCCCGCGCTGTTCGCGGTGTTCCTCGGCTCGAAGATGAACCGATCCCCGAACGCGACCCTCACCGAGCCGCGCTGACCTCAGCTGCGGCCGAGCGGCTCGGGCTCCTCTTCGATGAGGTCCTCGAGCTCGGCGACGATCTCGTTCATCTCGTCCGGGAACACCCAGCGGCGCATGGCCCAGAACCGGAACGCCATCTGCAGCAGGTTGCCGATGACGAACGCGCTGATGAAGTCGGCGACGTTCTCGACCAGGAAGCTCACATTCGGCTGGCGCAGGTCGAAGACGTAGCTCGAGATCCACAGCGGGATATTGCTGAGGATGACACCGATGCCGCTGACCCCGAAGAACAGCAGCGCCTCGTGGTGCTTCTCCCGGCCGCCGCGATTCTTGAACGACCATTCCCGGTTGAGAATGTAGGAGGCGATCACCGCGACGACGCCGGAAATGATCTTGGCGGTGACCGGTTTCTCGGCCAGAACCGTCCATTTCAGGAGGTAGAACAAGCCGCTGTCGATCACGAACGTCGTGGCACCGACGATGGCGAACTTGATCAGCTCTTGATGCCGGAACGCTAGCTCGCGCAGGCGCGGGGGAAGGGCGCTGACCACGCCGTCGACAATTGACACGAGTTCCGAGTGTACCGGTAGCAGAGATTCGCGATCGACATGACAACATTGCACGACGTGAGTGCACGTTCGTTCGATCCGTCTGCCATGCCCACCGTCACGATGGTCGGTGGTGGCCAGCTCGCGCGCATGACGCACCAGGCCGCGGTCGCCCTCGGCCAGCGTCTGCGGGTCCTCGCCGAACGGCCGGAGGACCCGGCCGCGCAGGTGACACCCGATGTGGTGCTCGGCAGCCACGACGACCTGTCCGCGCTGCGCGCAGCCGCGGTCGGGTCGCACGCGCTGACCTTCGACCACGAGCACGTCCCCACCGCGCACCTCGAGGTGCTGGTGGCCGAGGGCGTCAATGTGGCGCCGCCGCCGCAGGCGCTGATCTTCGCCCAGGACAAGCTGGCCATGCGCGCCAAGCTGTCCGGGCTGGGTCTGCCGGTGCCCGCGTTCACCGAGGTCACCGCGCCCGCCGACGCCATCGCCTTCGGTGACGAGCACGGCTGGCCGTTCGTCCTCAAGGCGGTGCGCGGCGGCTATGACGGTCGCGGCGTGTGGATGCCCGCCGACGCGGCCGAGGCCGAGCGCCTGGTCACCGACCAGCTCGCGCACGGCGTGCAGCTGCTGGCCGAGGCCAAGGTCGACCTGAAGCGGGAGCTGTCGGCCATGGTGGCGCGCTCGCCGTTCGGGCAGGCCGCGACCTGGCCGGTGGTGGAGACCGTGCAGCGCAACGGTCAGTGCGCGGTCGTCATCGCGCCCGCGCCCGACCTGCCCGAGGAGCTGGCCGCCCGCGCCGAGACGATGGCGCTGGAGCTGGCCGCCGGGCTCGGCGTGGTGGGTGTGATGGCCGTCGAGCTGTTCGAGACCCACGACGGCGAGGTGCTGGTGAACGAGCTGGCGATGCGCCCGCACAACTCCGGGCACTGGGGCATGGACGGCGCCTGCACCGGCCAGTTCGAACAGCACCTGCGCGCTGTCCTGGACTACCCGCTCGGCGACACCACCCCGCTCGCGCCGGTGACGGTGATGGCCAACATCCTGGGCGCCCCCGAGGCCCCCGCGATGCCGATGGACGAGCGGCTGCACCACCTGTTCGCCCGGCTGCCCGAGGCGAAGGTCCACCTCTACGGCAAGGGCGAGCGGCCCGACCGCAAGATCGGCCACGTCAACGTGCTCGGCGACGATGTCACCGAGACGCGGGAGAAGGCCGAACGCGCGGCGCACTGGATGTCGCACGCGGTGTGGACCGACGGCTGGGACCCGCACGGCGCCGCCTGACCGAGAGCCACTCACCCACCCCACCACCCCCGGGTTTCGGCCGCCTCGTCGCCGAGAGGCGAGACGTAACGCCGCAGGCGCAGTATCGCCTCTCGGCGACGAGGTCACGAGGCCGGAACCCCGCGGCGCCAGCCGCAGAAAGGCAGAGCATGAGCACCAACGGTCCCCAGGTCGGCCTGATCATGGGCAGCGATTCGGACTGGCCGACGATGGAGGCCGCCGCCGAGGCGCTGGCCGAGTTCGGCGTCCGCTTCGAGGTCGGCGTGGTCTCCGCGCATCGCACCCCGCAGCGCATGCTCGACTACGCCAAGGAGGCCGCGGGCCGCGGTCTGCAGGCCATCATCGCGGGCGCGGGTGGCGCCGCCCACCTGCCCGGCATGGTCGCCTCGGCCACGCCGCTGCCGGTGATCGGTGTCCCGGTCCCGCTGAAGTACCTCGACGGCATGGATTCCCTGCTCTCGATCGTGCAGATGCCCGCAGGCGTCCCCGTCGCCACCGTCTCCATCGGCGGCGCCCGCAACGCCGGCCTGCTCGCCGTCCGCATCCTCGCCGCCCATGACCCCGCCCTGCGCGCCCGCATGGAACAGTTCCAGGCTTCCCTCGAACAGATGGTCCTCGACAAGGACGCCGCCCTCCGCACCAAGCTCCTCGGCTGACCCGGCCCCACGAGCCGCGTTCGGCGGCGTGGTGCTGGTGGTTGCCTGGCTGGAGCGGGTTGCGGGGCGGTGGCTAACGTTGACCGAGTGGCACACGACGACGCGGCGCAGTTCCGGCTCACGGTGGTGGATCAGGCGTTGCGGTTGTTCGCCGAACGGGGGTACGAGGCGACGACGGTGGACGAGATCGCGGTGGCGGCGGGGATTTCCCGGCGGACCTTCTTCCGGCAGTTCCGGTCCAAGGAGGACGTGATCTTCGCCGATCACGAGTTCCAGCTCGCCCTGGCCGCGGAGTCGCTGGCGCGGGCCGAGGGCGACGCCTGGGACGCGGTGTGCGAGGCGGTGCTCGGGGTGTTCGAGCGGTTCACCCAGTGGCGTGACATCGCCGCGCGCCGGTACCAGGTGGTGCGGCGGGTCCCCGCGCTGCGCGAGCGCGAGATCGTCACGGTGTTCCGCTACGAACGCCTGTTCACCGATTTCCTGCGGGACCGCCTGCCCGAGGTGCCCGACCTCGCGCGGGTGCAGTTCGCCGCGGCGGTGACCGCCACCCACAACTACCTGCTGCGCCGGATGGTGCGCGGGGAACCGGCGGCCGAGGTCGCCGATCTGCGCACCGAGCTGGCCGCGATCCCGCGCGGCAGGCGGGAGGGCCCGCGTGAGGAGCTGGTGGTCGCGGTGTTCCCGCGGGACATGCCGCCGCGTGAGGTGGCCGACCGGATCACCGCCCAGCTGGGTAACCTGTGACCGCCGTTCCGGCGACCAGCGCCCACGGTGACACTGAGTGCCACGGGTATATCCCCATGTAGCGCGGAAGGGTGGGGCGTATAATCCAGACTGGATTGGCACTCGGTGCCGATGCAAGCCACGCTGATCACCACGACGACCAGGAGAGTGCCCGATGGCGGGAAACCCGGATTTCAACCTGTTCCAGCTCGAGGACTTCCACGATGAGCTCCGCGGCGCCATCCGTGGCCTCGCCGAGAAGGAGATCGCTCCCTACGCCAAGGACGTCGACGGCAACGCCCGCTTCCCCGAGGAGGCGCTGACCGCCCTCAACGCCGCCGGCTTCAACGCCGTGCACGTGCCCGAGGCCTACGGCGGCCAGGGCGCCGACTCGGTCGCCACCTGTATCGTCATCGAGGAGGTCGCCCGCGTCTGTGGTTCGGCCTCGCTGATCCCGGCCGTGAACAAGCTGGGCACCATGGGCCTGATCCTCAACGGCTCCGAGGAGCTCAAGCAGAAGGTCCTCGGCGACCTGGTGAACGGCAAGATGGCATCCTACGCGCTGTCCGAGCGCGAGGCCGGCTCCGACGCCGCCTCCATGCGCACCCGCGCCAAGGCCGACGGCGACGACTGGATCATCAACGGCTCCAAGTGCTGGATCACCAACGGCGGCAAGTCCGAGTGGTACACCGTGATGGCCGTGACCGACGCCGAGAAGGGTGCCAACGGCATCTCCTCGTTCATGGTCCACAAGGACGACGAGGGCTTCGTCGTGGGCCCGCTCGAGCACAAGCTGGGCATCAAGGGTTCGCCCACCGCCGAGCTGTACTTCGAGAACTGCCGCGTCCCCGGTGACCGCATCGTCGGCGAGCCCGGCACCGGTTTCAAGACCGCGCTGCAGACCCTGGACCACACCCGCCCGACCATCGGCGCGCAGGCCGTGGGCCTGGCACAGGGTGCCCTGGACGCCGCGATCGCCTACACCAAGGACCGCAAGCAGTTCGGCAAGGCCATCGCCGACTTCCAGAACACCCAGTTCATGCTGGCCGACATGGCGATGAAGGTCGAGGCCGCCCGCCTCATGGTCTACACCTCCGCGGCCCGCGCCGAGCGTGGTGAGAAGAACCTCGGCTTCATCTCCGCCGCCGCCAAGTGCTTCGCCTCCGACGTGGCCATGGAGGTCACCACCAACGCCGTCCAGCTGTTCGGTGGCGCCGGCTACACCACCGACTTCCCGGTCGAGCGCATGATGCGCGACGCCAAGATCACCCAGATCTACGAGGGCACCAACCAGATCCAGCGCCTGGTCATGTCCCGCCAGATCCTGCGCTGATCCTCAGCACCCCAGCGCTTCTCACGGCCCCTCGGCGAATCCGCCGGGGGGCCGCCGCATGTTGACCTCGACCGCGCGCTGTGCGGTGCTCGACCCGAACCGCTGCCGCTGACGCAGGTTGCGCGGCGTTATCTCGATCGCCCCAGCTAGTGGCGGGTTTGATGATCGAAATGTGGCCGTTTATTAAGTGGAAGATGTATCGGGAAATTATTCCGATATCGGAGGGTTATTTATTCGTAGCTCTGGAGCGAATCGTTTCGCGCTGTGCGTGCCATATACCAGGACAGGTGGGATCCAACTGAGCCGTCGGGGTTGAAAAAGTGGCAGATGTCGAATCCTCCTGACTAGAAAAGGGCTGTGAGCTGGCCCTTTGGCCGTCTATAGCAGGAGTCGACAACATGTTGCATAGCGCTGAAACCTTGTGCAGGCGGGGCCGCTCCGATATTTCGAGTGGTCTACTACGCGCGTGCCCGGCGGTGCTGCCGGGGAATGCTCGACCTCGTGATGTGGCGAGGTGAATTATGAGCGACGTAATTTCTGGAACCCGTTCCGGTATGAACTGGTATCCGTTGTCGACCGCCGACGAAGGATCCCGGTGTACCCAGGCGACACTGGACGGGGTTCGAGCCTGGGCACTGGAACATCTCACCCAACCGCTGGGCGAAATCGGCCGTGACGGCCCGGTCTGCCCCTACGTCGGGCCCGCGATGCGCCGCGATCTGATCTGGGTCGGCCGGGTCTCCGGCGCGCGCCCGTGGCCACCGTACGTCCGGCTGGTGATCGAGGACGCGCTCGAGCTGTTCTCGAAGCTGCCGCCCGAGACCGGCGGCTCCGCGGTCCTGCGCTGCCTGGTGACGGCCATGCCGGACCTGCCCGACTACGGGCTGATCGACGACCTGCACGCCGCGCTCAAGACCCGATTCGTGGAACGCGGCCTGATGCTCGGCCAGTTCTACCCCGGCTGTACCGAACCGGGCCTGTGGAACAAGGACTACCACCCGCTCGACGCGCCGATCCCGATGCTGGTGGTGCGCACGATGATGGCCACCGACTTCCCGTTCCTGCTCCCGCGCCCCGAATGGATGTCGGCCTACGTCAAGAAGTTCGCGCCGGGTGTGCCCGAACACGTCCGGCGCATCGTGGTCGGCAGGCTGATCGCGAGTGCGAACACCGAGGTGCCCGCCTACGAGGAGGAACACGCGCTACAGCAGGTCGGCGCGGGGAGACGACAGCGATGACCCGCGAAGTGACCACCGCGCCCGCCACCGAGCAGGCCGCGGTCGAGGAGTTTCCGCTCTCACCCGCGCAGCTGGGCATGTGGTACGCCCAGCAGCTCGACCCCGCCGTCCCGCTCTACGAGGCGCAGTACATCGACATGCGCGGCCCGCTCGACCTCGACCTCCTGATCGCGGTGTCGCAGCGGGTGAGCCGGGAGTTCGAGTCCGGCCTGTTGCGGCTGGTCGACACCCCCGACGGGCCGCACCAGGTGGTCGACCGGCGGATCGAGCTCACGATGTCCATCCTGGATTTCAGCGCCGCCGCCGATCCCGAAGCCGAGGCGATGCGCTGGATGCGCGCCGATGTCGCGGCGCCGATCGACCTGCTCGGAGATCGGCTGGTACTCACCGCGCTGATCCGCATCGCCCCCGACAGGGTGCTCTGGTATTCGCGCGCCCACCACATCGTGATCGACGGATTCGCCTCCGCCACAGCGCTGTATCGAGTCGCCGAGCTCTACAACGCGGCACTGGCCGGACGCACCGCCCCGGCGGGAACGGCAGCGAGCCTGCGCACCGTGCACGAGGCCGAGACCCGCTACCGGAGCAGCACCCGCTACGCCGCCGACGCCGAGTACTGGGCGCAGCGGATCGTGGACATGCCGCGGGAATGCAGCCTCGCCGAGGCCACCGCGCCGGCGCACGCGCTCGGCCGCCAGCATCGGGCCGAGTTGTCCGCGGCGACGAAGGCCCGGCTCGACGCGGCCGCCGCGCGCTTCGGAGTCGGCACCGCCGGTCTCACGATGGCGGCGCTGGCCGTCTACTACGCGCAGGCCACCGGCACCGAGGACGTGGTGCTGAGCCTGCCGGTCTCCGGCCGCACCACCGCCACGCTGCGCCGCTCCGGCGGCATGCTGGCCAATGTGGTGCCGCTGCGGGTGCCGGTCCGGGCGGACAGCACCGTCGCCGAACTCGTCGACGCGATCCGGGTGGAGGTCTCCGGCGCGCTGCGCCATCAGCAGTTCCGGCACGAGGAGATCCGGCAGGGCGAGGGCGACACCGGTGGGCGCGGTTTCGTCGGCCCGGTGGTCAACATCATGATGTTCCCGACCGAAGTCGACTTCACCGATGTCAGCACGAGCCTGCACGTGCTCACCTCCGGGCCCATCGAGGACCTGTTCGTCAACTTCTATCAGCACGGCGCGAACAGCCCCGTCCACGTGGACTTCACCGCCAACCCCGACCTCTACGGCGACGAGACCCTGGCCCGCCATCACCGCCGGTTCCTGGCCCTGTTCGAGGCGATGATCGACGCCGACCCCGGGACCGTGGTGCGCGAACTCGACTACTTCCTCCCCGACGAGCGCCCGCTGCGCGCCGGGCTGCGCGGTGTCGCCGCGCCCGCCCCGTGCCTGCTGGGCGATGTGCTCGCGGCGGGGGCGCGGGCCGCTGGCCCCGAGGCGACCGCCGTAGTCTCGGGACCCACTGAACTGACCTACGTTGCGCTGGAGCGTCTTTCGGACCGGCTCGCGCACGAGATCGCCGGCTCGGGGGCCGGCCCGGAGTCCGCGGTGCTGGTCGCGCTGCCCCGATCGACGGAATCGGTGGTGGCGTTCTGGGGCGTCGTGCGTTCCGGGGCGGCCTATGTGCCGGTGGGTGTGGGGAATCCGGCGCCTCGGCTGGCGGCGATGGCGGCGGAATGCGGTGCGCGACTGGGTGTCACGAGCTCGCGATACCGCGCGGACCTGCCCGACACGGTGACCTGGATCGTGCTGGACGAGCTGGACGGGAGCCCGTCCCACACCGCCGCGCTGCCGCGTCCCAGACTCGGCAATCCCGCGTACATCGTGTTCACCTCCGGCTCCACGGGCACGCCCAAGGGTGTCGTCGTCACCCATTCCGGCGTCGCCTCGCTCGCCTCCGCGGTGCGCGAAACCTACGGCGCCGACAGT
The DNA here is from genome assembly GCF_900637185.1 of Nocardia asteroides. NCBI lineage: Bacteria > Bacillati > Actinomycetota > Actinomycetes > Mycobacteriales > Nocardiaceae > Nocardia > Nocardia asteroides. The sequence goes on from NZ_LR134352.1 coordinate 1,972,318, forward strand.
GATTCGCGTGTCCTGCACTGCCTGAATCCGAGTTTCGACGCCTCGCTGCTCGAACTGCTCATCGCCTTCAGTGTGGGCGCCACCTTGGTGATCGCGGACGCCGACTCGGTCGCCGGTGCCGGGCTCGCCGCGATCGTCCGCGAATCCTCGATCACCCAGCTGTGTTCCACGCCCGCGGTGCTCACCACACTGCCGCCGGACGCGCTCGACGGGGTGCGCGCGGTGTCGACCGGCGGTGAGATCTGTCCGCCGGAGGTGGTGGCGCGCTTCGGATCCCGTCGCGCGCTGGTGAATTCGTACGGCCCTTCGGAGACCACAGTGGCCGCCACCTTCACCGAGCCACTGGCTCCGGGCCTGCGCGCCGGGATCGGAACACCCGTCCCCGGTGTCGTCCTGCACGTCCTCGATCGCCGGCTCCGTCCGGTGCCCGCCGGAACCGCCGGTGAGCTGTACATCGCCGGGCCCGGTGTGGCCCGGGGATATGCCGGGCAACCCGGTGTTTCCGCGCAGCGGATGATCGCGAACCCGTTCGGCGCACCCGGGGAGCGCATGTACCGCACGGGCGACCTGGTGCGCTGGCGTGGGGTCGCGCCGGACGGTGCGTCGGGTTCCGCGACACGGTTCGTGCTGGAATACCTGGGCCGCAGCGACTTCCAGGTGAAGTTGCGTGGCATGCGGGTGGAGCCGGGCGAAGTCGATGCGATGCTGGCCACCTGCCCCGGTGTGGAATTCGCCGTGACCGTGGTGCGCACCGGTGCGTCGGGGCGGCCGATGCTGGCGTCGTATGTGGTTCCGGTCCACGCGCCGGACGCGCCCGCCCTCGACGGCCCGACGCTGCGGGACTTCTGCCTGGACCGGCTGCCCGCGCACCTCGTGCCTGCCACCGTCACGGTGCTGGATGCCCTGCCGCTGACCGGCAACGGCAAGGTCGATCGGCGGGCGCTGCCCGAGCCCGAGATCGCACCGGCCGCGCCGCGCGCGGGCGGTGACGCGATCGAGCGGGCGCTGTGTGCCCTGTTCGCGCAGGTGCTCGGCGTGCCGGAGGTGTCGGCCGAGTCGTCGTTCTTCGCGCTCGGCGGCGATTCGATCCTGTCCATCCAGCTGGTGTCGCTGGGCCGCGCCGCCGACCTGGTCTTCTCGGCCCGCGATGTGTTCGAGCACCCGACCCCGGCCGGTCTCGCCGCCGTCGTTGCGGCGCCGGGGGAGCGGGCGGCACTGCGCGAATTGCCCGGTGGCGGTGTCGGTTCCGTACCGCGCACGCCGATCGTCGACTGGCTGCTGACCCGCCCGGGCTGGCGGCACTTCGCCCAGACCATGGTGCTGGCCCTGCCACCCGGCATCGACCGCGCCGAGCTGGTCCGCACCCTGCAAGCGGTCCTGGACCACCACGACATGCTGCGCGTCCGCGTCACCGACGACAACCACCTCGAGGTTCCCGCCCCGGCCACCATCGACGCCACCACCGTCCTCCACCACCACCCCTGCGCCCACCTCGACACCTCCCTCCTCGACGCGGTGATGACTGCCGCCGTGAACCGCCTCGACCCTGAGGCAGGTGTCTCCGTCACCGCCACCTGGCTCGACATGGATCGACCCGCGGCTGAGGAACTACGCGATGGTGACTACCGCCCCGATCCCGCCCCAACCGACAGCCACCTGACTCGCGCGGGCCGTGACACATCGGGCAATGGCCAACGGAGACTCGACCTCGGTACCGCGGCCGACCGCCTGGTGACCGACCTGGCCGACGGGGTGTCGGCCGGGATTCGGCCGGGCTTCGGCGTCCGCGGTGACGCCGATCGTCGTGCTGCGGCGAGTGGCGAAGGCGACCGTGACCGGCTGCTCGAGCGGGACGGCTCCGGTGGGCGGCTGGTGGTGGCTGTGCATCATCTGGCGGTGGACGCCGTCTCCTGGCGGATCCTGGTCGCCGACCTCATGGCCGCCTGGACCGCTGTCGAAGCGGGCGTCGCGCCGCAGCTGCCGCCGGTCGGCACCTCCATGCGTACCTGGGCACATGCCCTCGACACCGCGGCGGATGCGCCGGAGTGGGCGGACGAGCTGGACTACTGGAGCGAGGTGCTCGATACCCCGCAGCCCCAGCTGGGTGAACGCGCGCTCGATCCCACGCGTGATGTGGGCGCGGGCATGGACCGGCTGGAGATCACCCTTCCGGCCGAAACCAGCGATCAGCTGGTCCGGTACCTGCCGACCGCCCTGCGCTGCGGGGTGGAGGAAGCACTGCTCGCCGCCCTGGTGTCGGCACTGGAGAACGGCACCACTCTGCTCATGCTGGAACGCCATGGACGCGACGAGACGGCGGTCCCCGGCGCCGACCTCTCGCGCACCGTCGGCTGGTTCACCAGCCAGTTCCCGATCGCGCTCGATCTCGGCGCCGACCCGGACCCGGTGGCCATGGTCGCAGCGGTCAAGGAACAGCTGCGCGCGGTACCGCACGGCGGCTTCGGTTTCGGGTTGCTGCGGCACCTGCGGCCGGACTCCGCGGCACGGCTCGCCGAAGCGGACGCGCCGCAGATCGGATTCAACTACCTGGGCCAGATCGCGGGCACCGACGCCGGAATGCCCTGGCTACCGGTCGGTGTCGCGGACCGGCTCGGTGGTGCCGGCGATGCCGAGCTGCCCGCGTCGGCGGTCCTCGCCCTGGATGCGGTGACCATCGAGACCCCTGACGGGCCGAAAGTCCATGCGATCTGGCGGTTTCCGTCCGCCGTCATCGCCCGCGACGAGGTGGCGCGGATCGCCGGGCGCTGGACCGAGACCCTGGCCGCGATCGCCGAGGCCGTCGCCGAACCCGGCGCGGGCAGGCTGACACCGTCGGACATCGCTCTGATGCCGGTGACCGGAACCCAGCTCGCCGACTGGCAGCGCCGCTATCCCGCCATCACCGACGTCTGGCCCCTCTCGCCACTCCAGCAGGGTCTGCTGTTCCACACCCGGCTCACCGCCGGTCACGCCGACAAGTACGCGGTGCAGGCCGTGTTCACCCTCGACGGCGACGTGGACCTGACCCGTCTGGAAGCCGCCGCTACCGCCCTCGTCCACCGGCACCCCGCCCTGCGCACCGCCTTCGTGACGACCTCCGACGCGCCCGCCCAGCTGGTACTGGACCAGGTGACGGTGCCGTGGCAAGCGATCGACGCGGACGAGACCGAGTGCGAGCGGATCGCCGCCATCGAGCTCGCCCGCCCGTTCGACCCCGCCCAGCCGCCGCTGCTGCGCTTCCTGGCCGTGCGATGCGGACCGCGCGAGGTCCGGCTGATCGTCACCAACCACCACCTCGTCCTCGACGGCTGGTCGATGCCGCTGCTGCTGGGTGAACTCCTCGCGCTCTACGACACCGGCGGCGCCACCCTCGACGAGCCGGTCTCCTACGAGCGGTACCTGTCCTGGCTCGGCCGCCAGGACTGGGCCGCCGCGCGCACCGCCTGGTCGGCGGCACTGGCCGGCCTGGCGGGCCCGACCCTGGTCACCGCGGTCCGCGCCCCGCTCACCCACGACAGCGAACCCGGCGAGCTGCGCCGGGACGTGCCGCTGGATCCCGGCACCGCCGCCGCGCTGGCCCGGCATCGCAGCGAGCGCGGCGTCACACTCAACACCGTGGTGCAGACCGCGTGGGCACTCCTGCTGGCCGAGCTGACCGGGCACACCGACCTGGTCTTCGGCACGACGGTGTCCGGCAGGCCGCCGGACCTGCCCGGGGCGGAACGGATCGTGGGGATGCTGGTCAACACCGTCCCGGTGCGGATCGCGCTCACCCCCGACGAGCCCGTCGGCGACCTGCTGGCCAGGGTGCAGCGCGAACAAGGCGCGCTGGTGGACCGGAACATCCTGGGACTCACCGAGATCCAGTCGCTGGCCGGGCTGGGACCGCTGTTCGACACCAGCATGGTCTTCGAGTCGTATCCCATGGATGTCGACGCGCTGCGCGCGGCCTCGGCGCAGGCGCGCTTGCGGGTCCGCGACTTCCACGGCCGCGACGGCACCCACTATCCGCTGTGCCTGGCCGCCTTCGCCCACGCCGAGTTGCGTCTCCAGCTCACCTGCTCGGACCGGTACTTCGACGACACCGAGGCCGGCGCGCTGGCCCACCGGCTGGCCCGGATCGTGGCTCTGCTCACCGACCCCGCCCTGCCGGTGTCGGCGGTGCGCGGGGTGAACGGCGCCGAGATCCTCCGCGCCCGGCCGCGCCCGGTGCGGTTGCTGCCCGACCTGCTCACCGCGGGTGTGCGCACGGGCCGGATCGCGGTGACCGACGGCACGACCACGCTCGGCTACCCCGAACTCGACGAACGGTCGAACCGGCTGGCACGCGCCATCGTCGCGGCGGGCGCGGGCCCGGAGGACGCGGTGCTGCTCGCGGTGCCGCGGTCGGCGGACTGGCTGCTCGCGGCGTGGGCGATCGCCAAGTCCGGCGCTGCCTTCGTCCCGGTCGACGTCGACCATCCCGCCGAACGCATCGCCACCGTGGCCGGTGACTGCGGCGCCCGCCTCGGCATCACTCTCGCCGAACATCGAAACAGCCTGCCCGCCAACGTCTCCTGGCTGGTGGTCGACGACCCCGCCACCGTGGATGCGGTCGGCATGTACGCCACCGGGCCGCTGACCGACGCCGACCGCGTGCGCCCCCTGCACGCCGGACACCCCGCCTATCTGATCTACACCTCCGGCTCCACCGGCGTGCCCAAGGGCGTCATGGTGTCGCACGCCGGGCTCAGCGGGCTGGTCGCCGGTGTGGCCGCCCGCCTGCGTCCCGGGCCGGGCGACCGGTTGCTGCTGTGCATGAACCCGGCCTTCGACGCCGCGATCCTGGTGTGGCTCACCGCCTGTCACACCGGCGCGACCCTGGTGGTCGCCGCGCGGGACGTCGCCGCCGGTGACGCGCTGGCCGCGACCGTCACCGGCGCCGAGGTGACGCACCTCGTCGCCCCGCCCGCCGTCCTCACCACCCTGCCCACGGCCGCCGTCGCCCGGGTGCGTGCCATCGTGACCGGCGGCGAATCCTGCCCGCCCGAACTGGTCGCGCGCCTGGGCGCGGGTCGCGCGATGTTCAACTCCTACGGTCCGGCCGAAGCCACCGTGGCGGCCACGCTGAGCGCCCCGTTGAGCCGCGACGACGCCGCCGATCTGGGCGCGCCGCTGCCCGGTTGTGGTCTCGCGGTCCTGGACAGCTGGTTGCGGCCGGTGCCGCCCGGCGCGGTCGGTGAGCTGTATCTGATGGGACCCGGCGTCGCGCGCGGCTATGTCGGGGCGGCCGCGCGCACGGCGGAACGGTTCGTGGCCGACCCGTTCGGCGCGCCGGGGGAGCGCATGTACCGCACCGGCGACCTGGTGCGACGGGTCTCGGCGCACCGGCTGAGCTATGTGGGGCGCAACGACTCCCAGGTGAAACTGCACGGCATCCGGGTGGAGCCCGGTGAGGTCGACGCGGCCCTGCTCGGCGCGCCCGGCGTCGCGCTGTCGGTCACCGTGCCCCGGCCCGGACCGCACGGCGAGCAGACCCTGGCGTCCTATGTCGCACCCGTCGCCGGTGCGGAACCGACACCCACCGCGCTGCGGGAGTTCCTGGTGCGCAGGCTGCCCCGGCATCTGGTGCCCGCCACGGTCACCGTACTGGACGCGCTGCCGGTCACCGGCAACGGCAAGGTCGACGTGCGCGCGCTGCCCGAACCGCGGCACACCAGCGCCCCTTACGTCGCGCCCGTCGGCGCCGAACGCCTGGTGGCGCAGGTCTACGCGACCGTGCTGGACCGGCCCGAGGTCGGCGCCGACGACGACTTCTTCGCCCTCGGCGGCGACTCGCTCTCGGCCACCCGGGTGAGCGCCCGGCTCGGCGCCGAACTCGGGGTGGAGGTGCCGGTCCGCCTGCTGTTCGAGGCACCGACCGTGCACGGTTTGGCGGCCCGGCTCGGCGGTGACACCGTCCTGCGCGCCGGGGCCCTCGGCGGGCCGAGCGCCGGACCGCGACCGGACCGGATTCCCCTGGCCCCCGCGCAACGGCGCATGTGGTTCGTCAACCAGTACGACCCCGGCTCCGGCGCCTACAACATCCCGGTCGTGCTGCGGCTGACGGGGCGTCTCGATGTCGCCGCCCTGCGGGCCGCGCTGACCGACGTCGTCGGCAGGCACGAGGCGCTGCGCACGATGTACCCCGACCACGACGGCATCGGCTATCAGGTGATCGTGGCCCCGGAGGAGATCGCCGACCACCTCGAGCCGATTCCGGTCACCCCCGCCGAACTGGATGCCGCCGTCTTCGCCTGTGTCACCGAGGGTTTCGACGTCGCCGCCGCGGTTCCGCTGCGGGTCCGGCTGTTCCGCCTCACCGCCGACCGGCACGTGCTGGCGGTGGTGGTGCACCACATCAGCGCCGACGGCTACTCCATGGGACTGCTGGCCCGCGACGTCATGACCGCCTACACCGCCCGCCTCGCCGGCACGCCGCCGCAGTGGCCTCGCGAGGCGGTGCAATTCGCGGATTACACCCTGTGGCAGCGCGACCGGCTCGGCAGCACGGACGACCCCGAGTCCGCCGCGGGCAAGCAGCTCGCCTACTGGACCGAAACCCTGGCCGGACTGCCGGACCGGCTGGAACTGCCCGCCGATCGCCCGCGCCCGCCCGTCGCGTCCCTGCGCGCCGGCACCGTCCTGCGGACAGTGGACCCGGAGTTGCGCACCGCGCTGGAGGAACTCGCCGCGAGCAGGCGGTGCTCGCTGTTCATGGTGCTGCACAGCGCGCTCGCCGTGCTGTTCGCCCGGCTCGGCGGTACCGACGACGTGGCCGTCGGCACCCCCGTCGCCGGGCGCGGCCTCGCCGAACTCGACGAGGTCGTCGGCATGTTCGTCAACACGGTCGTATTGCGGACCCGGGTGGGCGCCGCGACACCGTTCACCGACCTGCTCGACGACGTCCGCCGCACCGACCTCGACGCCTTCGCCCACGCGGAGGTCCCGTTCGAACAGCTCGTCGACCTGCTCGATCCCGCGCGGTCGGCGGCCCGGCACCCGCTGGTCCAGGCGATGCTGGTGTTCCAGAACCTGGGCGGCACCGAACTCGCGCTGCCCGACCTGCGGATCGAGACCGTCGACCTGGATCAACGCAGCCTGCGCTTCGACCTCAGCCTCACCGTCGGCGACGACGGCGCGGACGGACTGTCGGTCCGGCTCGGCTACGCCACCGACCTCTTCGACGCGAGCACCGCCGCCAAGTTCACCGACCGCTGGTTGCGGGTGCTGCGCCGGATCGTCGTGAATCCCGCTGTGCCGGTAGGCGACATCGATCTCCTCGACGGTCGCGAGCGGGCGATCCTGCCCGGCGCCGCGCTCCCGCCGGTGACCGCTCCCGCCGTGCTGCCCGACCTGCTCGCCGCCGCCGTCACCACCAACCCGGACGGAATCGCGATCGTGGACGGCCCCGACCGGCTCACCTACCGCGAACTCGACGAGCGCTCGAATCGTTTGGCCCGCACACTGATCCAGTCCGGAGCTGGTCCAGAGTCGCTGGTGGTCATCGCCGTCCGCCGCAGCGCCGATTCGGTCCTCGCCGTGTGGGCGGTGGCCAAGACCGGCGCCGCGTTCGTCCCCATCGACCCCGCCTATCCCGCCGAACGCATCGCCCAGATCCTCACCGACTCCGGTGCGACCCTGGGCATCACCTCGACAGGTGCCGAATCGATCCGGCCGTGGATCGCTGGCGCGGCCACCGCGGGAGCGTCATCCGGGGCGTCGGACGACCTGGGCGCGAACGGGACCGCCGATCAGTGCGTGGTCGAGCCGATCTCCCGGGCAGACGCGCAGTCCGTGCGCTGGTTGCTGCTCGACGACCCGGCCTTCGCCACGGAGTGCGCCGCCGTGTCGGACAAGACCATCCACCCCGGCGAACTCCGCGCAGTGCCGCAACTCGCCAACCCCGCGTACGTCATCTTCACCTCCGGCTCCACCGGCCGACCGAAGGGCGTGGTCGTCACCCACGCCGGCCTGGCTAATCTGGTTGCCGCGCAACATGCCCGCCTCGACACGTCGACGGAATCGCGGGTGCTGCACGTGGCCTCGCCCAGTTTCGACGCCGCGGTGCTCGAACTGCTGCTCGCCGCCGGCGCCGCCGCCACCCTGGTGGTCGCCGGGCCGACCGCCTACGGCGGCGCGGAACTCGGCGAACTGCTCGCGCGCGAACGGGTCACCCATATCGCGCTCACCCCGTCGGCGCTGGGCTCGGTCGACACCGTCGACCACGAACACCTGCGCGGCATCATCACCGGCGGCGAACCCTGCCCGCCGGAACTCGTGCAGCGCTGGGCGGCGCCGGGCCGCATGCACTTCAACGACTACGGCCCGACCGAGGCCACCATCTGGGCCACGGGCACCGGACCGCTGCTGCCCGGCTGCGAGATCACCATCGGCACCGCGGTTCCCGGCATCGCCACCCTGGTCCTGGACGACCGGCTGCACCCCGTCCCCGACGGCATCGCGGGTGAGCTCTACCTGGCCGGCCCGGCGCTGGCGCGCGGCTACCACGGCCGCCCCGACCTCACCGCGGCCCGCTTCGTCGCCGACCCGCACGGCGCGCCGGGCGAGCGGATGTACCGCACCGGCGACCTCGTGCGCAGGCGCGCGCACGTCCTGGAATACCTCGGCCGATCCGATCTCCAGGTGAAACTGCGTGGCCTGCGGATCGAACCCGGCGAGATCGAAGCGGCCCTCACCACCGATCCCGCCGTGCATCAGGCCGTGGTCACCGTGCACGCCGATGCCGCGCTCGGTGAGCTGCTGGTCGGCTACCTGGTGCCGGAGCGGGCGGCGGACTTCGCCGTGGACACGGTGAAAGAGGCACTGGCGCAGCGGCTTCCCTCGTACATGGTGCCGTCGGCGTTCGTCGTCCTCGACGCGCTGCCGCGCACCGGCAACGGCAAACTCGACCGCCGCGCCCTACCGGCCCCCGACCTCAGGTCCGGCCGGTTCCGTGCGCCGGTCACCCCCACCGAGCGGACGGTGGCCGACACCTTCGCCGAGCTGCTCGGCGTCCCCCGGGTCGGCCTGGACGACAACTTCTTCGCCCTCGGCGGCAACTCGCTCATCGCCACCAGGATCGCGGCCCGCCTCGGCGCCGCCCTCGACACCCGCGTCCCCGTGCGGATGGTCTTCGACGCGCCGACCGTGGCCGAGCTCGCCGCCGCCGTGCGCACCGCGGCCGCGGCGCCCGGCCCGCGCCCGGGACCTCGCCGCAGGCCCGACCGGGTCCCCCTCTCGGCGGCGCAGCGGCGCATGTGGTTCCTCAACCGGTACGACCCCACCTCGCCCGCCCACAACGTGCCCATCGCACTGGAACTCGACGGCGATCTCGAGTTCGACGCCATGCGGGCCGCCCTGACGGACCTGGTGGCCCGGCACGAATCGCTGCGCACGGTCTACCCGGTCGACGCCGACGGTGAGCCGTACCAGGAGATTCGCCCGCCGGCCGCCGCGCGGGTCCCGGTCACGGTGGCCGACTGCGCACCCGACCGGATCCGTGACCAGGTGGCCGCCGAGATCGCGCACGGGTTCGACCTCACCACCGAACTTCCCCTGCGGGTCAGCCTGTTCCGCGTCGGTCACCGGCGCTGGGTGCTGGCGGTGACAATGCACCACATCGCCTCCGACGGCTGGTCGCTGGGCCCGCTGACCCGCGACATGCTGGTGGCCTACGCGGCCCGCCTGGCCTGCACCCCACCCACCTGGTCGCCGCTGCCGCTGCAATACGCCGACTACGCGCTGTGGCAGCACGAACTGCTCGGCGCCGAGGACGACCCCACCAGCGTGTCGCACCGGCAACTCGAGTTCTGGCGCGCCACGCTCGACGGCCTGCCCGAGGTCTCGGCACTGCCCAGCGACCACCCGCGGCCCACCGTGCTCAGCCACCGCGCGGGCCTGGTGGAGTTCGACATCGACGTCGCGATCCAGCGGCGGGTCAGGGAACTGGCGCGCTGGCACGGTGTCAGCGTGTTCATGGTCGCCCACGCCGCGCTGGCGGTGCTGCTCGCGCGGCTGTCCGACACCAGCGAAGTGGCCATCGGTTCGGTCATCGCGGGCCGCGGCGACGGCGAACTCGACGACCTGGTCGGCATGTTCGTCAACACCCTGGTGCTGCGCAGCCGCGTGCACCCGGAGACCACCTTCGACACCCTGCTCGCCGCCACCAAGGACGGCGACCTGGACGCGTTCGGCAATGCCGACGTGCCCTTCGAACGGCTCGTCGAGGTGATGGCACCGGCCCGGTCCACCGCGCACCATCCGCTGTTCCAGGTGCTGCTGGTGTTCCAGAACTTCGACCGGGAACCGGTGGAACTGCCCGGCCTGCGGGTCGACCCGGTCGAGATGCCGCCGGTGGGCGCGAAATTCGACCTGGAGTGGATGCTGGCGGAGAACATCGATGCCGACGGCGCGCCCACCGGCATCTCGGGCACCCTCACCTTCGCCCGCGACCTGTTCGAGGAGAGCACCGCGCGCACCCTGGCCGACCGGTTCGTCGACGTGCTCGACGCGCTCACCGCCGATCCGAACCAGGTGCTCGGCGAACTCGACGTCACCGCGCCGCCCGGGACCGTCGTGCATCCGGTGGTGCGCGTGCCCGCGCATCGCGTCGACCTGCCGTACCGGCCGCCGGTCACGTCGACCGAACAGGCCGTCGTCGCCGCGTTCGAAACGGTGCTCGATGTCGAGCGGGTCGGCTTGGACGACAACTTCTTCGAGCTCGGCGGCACGTCCATGGTCGCCATCCGGCTGGTGTCCCAGCTGCGGGACCGGCTCGGCGTCGCCATGCCGGTGCAGTGGATGTTCGGTGATCCCACGCCCGCCGCGCTCGCCCAGCGCCTCACCGACAGCGGCGACACCGCCGTCGACCCGGCCCTGCGCACCCTGCTCCCGCTGCGCGCGGGCGGCACCGGACCCGCCCTGTTCTGCGTGCACCCCGCGATCGGTGTCGCCTGGTGCTACGCGGGCCTGCCCGGCCACCTCGACCCCGGCTTCCCGGTCTACGGCCTGCAATCACCCGGCATCGCGGCCGAACAACCCGATCGCCCGCTGCGCGACCGCGTGGCCCGCTACGCCGACGAGATCCAGGCGACCCAGCCCGACGGCCCCTACCGCCTGCTCGGCTACTCGGCGGGCGGACCGATCGCGCACGCCGTCGCCGTGGAACTCCAGCATCGCGGCGCCACCGTCGACGTGCTGGCCATTCTCGACGGCCGCGCCGATGTCGACCCGGCCAGCGCCACCGAGATGCCGCCGCCGGAAGCCCTGCTCGCCGAATTCGGCGGCCTCGACCCGGCCCTGGCCGACGACGCCGACCGCGCCGCCCGGCTGCTGCGCGAGACCGCCGTACCCGAACGAATCGCGCCGTCGGAGTTGCCGGCCGATTCCGCGGCGGACCACCCGGCCGCCGCACCGCTGCCCGGCGCCGACAACGAGGTCGACGCCGGCAACGACAACTTCCTCGGCGGCCTCACCGGCGCCGACCTGCGCCGCCTCTACGCCGACTACCAGCAGGTGGTGCGCGAGGCCGCCGACTACCGCCCCGGCGTGTTCACCGGTGACCTGCTGTTCTTCAGCAGCACCAGCGCCCGCCCCGGCTACGAACCCAACGCCGACACCTGGCGCCCCTACGTCAGCGGCGCCATCCACGACACCCAGACCGGCCACGAACACAACCACCTCACCAGCGCCGACGCCCTCGCGGTGATCGGCCCCATCCTGGCCAGCCACCTCCGCGGCTAGGCGGAACGCACCGGTACGCGCAGGTCTCGTCCTGGAGCGTCAGACGTAATCCGCCGCGGTCAGCAGGTGGGGCCAGAACTCCGACCACACTGTTTCGGCATCGTCGCCACGGGCGACGTGTTCGTAGAGGCGCCCGTACCAGCTGTCGACCGAGTCCGGTGACGTCACGGGTGTGCTCAGATCGGTCACCGGACAGGGCGGGAGGGAATGTCGGCTGCGATCACCGAGCAAACGGAGCAGGGCCGACTGCGCTGACGAGTTCACGATTCCGGCGGTGAGCATTCCGGTCACCGCGATCCCGTCGAATTCACGAGCACACTCGAGCCCTTCCAGAACCGCTGAAGCCCATTGCAATTGACGCGTTCGCTCATCTCGATTCGGCCCGAACAATGCCTCTTTGTAGGCAACGACAGCGTCAGCGGGGTCGCAGGTGACCACAAGTTCGGGATGTAGGCCGAGCTCGATGGCAGCGGTCATCCACGACCGTAGCAACCACGGCATACGCGCGTCGTACAGGACGATCGACCGCCCGTGTGGCAATTCCGCCAGGAATCTGGTGCAGCGTTCGCGCGCCGACCGATCGAAGGCCAGCGCCGCGAGAATCGCGAAGGCGGGCAGATCAGGCCCGCGCCCACCGACATCCGCCAGCGCCTGCCGATTGATATCCACCACCGCTTGTGACTCGAAGAAGCCGTCGGGTGCTCGCGGGTGTCCTGCCGTACTCGGGTAGGGAATCTCGAATCCGTTGGCTGAGAGGATACGACTCAGCCAGGCGCCGCCGGGGCCGCCGTCCCCGCTGATGATGACTAGTCGCACCGGCCGATTTCGCGGTCGATCTCGGACAACACGTCGGACAGGTCCGCGCCCAGCCCGTTCAGCCGATGGGGGTCATGGAACAGTCGGAGCGTGCCGGGAACAAGTGTCCCCAGAGCCGCGGCGCTGTTGGCGGGGACGCGCATCGACGGGTCCACGGACATGCTCAGAATCGTGAGATAGCGAGCGATCAGGAGGGAGCATGTGCACGATGGTTCCGTGAACGCCGGGTCCCTCGCCGCCAGTACGCCCTGCAACTGCGGTACGGCCGAGCGGACCGCGCGATCGATCAGCGGGAAATGGTGAGGACGCATATGCAGCCAGGCCGCGAACCCCCGTTTCCACCAGATGCCATCGACACGTTCCAACACGTGCAGTGCCAGATCCTGATAGCGAATGTAGGGGACTTCGGCAACGGAATCCGGCCACGGTCGCGTGGTCATGGGCACGGCGGTGTCGTCACGGAACAGCACCGATCGGCGTAGCCCACGAGTGTCGTTGCCGATCAGGCTGGGGGAGAGGTCGTGTTCGACCAGGGTTGGTACCACCGAATGCGCCACGATGCGCTCAGCCGCAAGGAATCTGCCCAAGGCGACGTCTTCGGTGATGTACTGCCTGCCGCGGTAGGTCTCCGCGAAACGCAGTGCGATCTCGGAGGGCAAAGCCATTCCCAAGGTGGGCACGTAAGGGTCACCGACAGGCACCAGGTGGCGATCCATCAGGTGCGCGGCACGCGCGATCGCACCGGTTCGCGAACCCCATTCCGCGTAGAGGGAGACCGGCCCGTCGAGCGTCGCGACGAGCTCGTCGACCTTGGCTGCGAAGTCATGGCACACCTGTGCGTCGTCCATCAAGACCACATGCCACGGACGCCTGCTGGGATCGGCACGGCTCCACGCGGCCACCGCGGTCGGTAGTGCCGATGTCGGTTCGTCGGGGAAAGGGTCGAAGGCGATGGCGTCTTCGGGCAGCGACAGCCGAGCGCACAGTTCGGCGGCCTGACGTTCGCGTGACGGGTGTGCCATTACCGACAGTGAGAATTGTTCGCTATCCATCGTTTTCCGATCGTTGTGTGCCCAGTGCGAAACTTGCCAGGGCGCCGCCCGCCATCGCGACGGCACCGAATACCAGCCAGCCGAGGTCTCCGATGGCGATGCATGCGCTCAGGACCACGGGTGCGATCAGGCGCTGCAACGACCCGGAGAGCCCGTAGCTGGCCAGCACCCGTTCGCGGTAGCCCTCCTCCGCGATCTCCATGACCCGGTAGTAGCCCGCGAAGGACGCCAAGGCCGCGCCGGCACCGATCGCCGCGGCGAACAGCAGAATCGTCACGACCCCTGCGTTCCCGGAGACTGGAGCCACTCCTATCAGCACGCACGCCGCACCGACCAGCAGTGTTCCGAGGACCAGATAGCGGCGACTGGCTCCAGGTGGCGCGAAGAGTCGGCCGGCGAAGAAGGTCATCCCGGTACCGATCCATGTAGTGACTGCGACCGCCACCCCGACCCAGCCGATCATCGAGTTGTGGTGGATCGAAAGGTAGATCGGCAGGCCGAGCCCGGTAGCCGAGCCCGCGATGTCGACGATCGCGAGTGCCGCGAGGAAGAGCGCGATACGTCCGCGCGGCCACCCGTCTGTCCAGGGCAGCTTCTGCGGTCGCAGCGCGGCGTCGGCGGGCAGTCGGGCGAACAGCAGAGCGTTCACGAAGAAGGAGACACCGTTCAACACGATCAGCCACCCGAACCATGACTCCGGCACCGCCAGCTGGAAAATCGCTGCGACCAACGCGCCTGCGGCGAGCCCGAACGTCTGCGTCAGCTGACGCGCGGCGAGCACCGAGGACTGCATCGCCCCGGCGCTGACTCGCTGGACGACGGCTTGACTCGCGGGAAACGCGAGACGGTCCAGCACCAGCACGCCTAGCAGGACTCCCGCCAGCACGCTCGGCGGCAGCACGAGCGCGAGAACGACGTTGAGGGCGCCGCGGGCCGCGCTCAGCGCGACGGACACATTTCGCGCGCCCCACCGCTCGGCCACGACCGCGCCGACCGGCGCCAGGAACAGCGCGAGGAAGGCCCCTGAGCTCAGCACCAGCGTCAGCGTCGAGACCGTGACGCCCCCGCGTAGCACCCACAGCACGAAAGTCGCGCTGTACAAACCGGTTCCGAATGTGTTGAGGACCGATGCCGACAGAATCGTCCTGACCTTCGAGTCGGCCAGGATCGTCCGGTAGTCGGCGAGCTGTTCTGACAGGAAACGAGATTGCGTCACGTGGTTCCTAGCTGAAGGGATGATCCGGGATGCCGTCGCGCTGCGGCTGAGGTGCGCCGATGCCGATCGGTACGCCGCGTACCAAAACAAGCTCCGGCCACTCGATCAACGCGTACACGACAATGTGCTTCGACACCATCTCAGCGAATTCCGCCACGGCTCCGGCTCGTCCGGAACCAGCGATCAACCGCTGGAAATGCCCTCGCCGTGCGCCCGAAGCCGAACCTCGCAGACTGGCGTAGCGGTGGGTCTTCGCTTCCGAAGAATAGGTCGGCCGACGGTGCGACAGCACGGCATCCAAGAGCATCGTCGCTTCCTCCTGCGCGTGCCGAACTGCTTCGGCGATCTCGGAGCGCACGGCACTCCCCACGACGAACACCTGTTCGTCCAGCCGTTCGGCCACGTGCCACGCGAGCACGGAGCCGTCGCCGAGCGGCCACCACACGGAGGTGGACGAGTCGTCGGAGTGGAGTAGGTTCGCCGGCTCCTGCAGATTTCCGTACCACAGCGACTCCGATACGTGCCGCTCCAGGACTTCGGCGACAGCGTTGTTTCGCGCGGTGTCGGCACAGGTGTGGATAGCTAGGCCCGTTGCGCCCGTGGGGAAGAGTCGCTGTCCGCCAACGTGCCAGGGTCGGGGCACAACGGTCTCGAAGGTTCGGCTGGTTGCCTGTCTGCCGTCGCGAAAAGTGCCGTGCACCAGCCTGCCTCGGCTGGCGGTCACCTCGGCATTCATCAGGAGGCGTTCGAAACACTCCCACCGGGAGACGTTCTCGCTGTCGTCCCGCCGACCCGATGCGGCATGACCGAGGGCGTACCGAGCCTCGGTGTTCGATCCCGAACGCCAGCTGATGCCGGTCGAGGCGATCCACACTCGGGGATCGGACGCAGCGGTGTGCGCGATCGTGCGGAACGGCAGCGCGAACAGCTGCTCGGCGTCAGAGAGCATCCACGGATTCCTTGCAGGTCCGCAGTATTGCCTCTCCTGCTTCGGTCAGCTCGGCGTGTTGGCGAATCGTCTGATAACCCTTGTAGAAACGGGTGATCGAGCCGTCGCGCCACTGCTCGACGCTCGCGCGACCCTCGACGCGCGCGTAACCGTCGAGGACTTTGGCGATTCGGCTCAGGACGAACATCGCATGGAAGATCCCGTACAACGGCCGAGGATCGGGCCGGATCGGGGCTGTGAACCTGGCTCCGTGCCCGTTCGTGATCAGCGGATCGAACGTCATGATGCTGTGCAACACCGTGTGCGACGTTTCATGGGTGATGTGATCGAGGAAGTACAGCGTCGACTCCTCGGTCTCCAAGCCGCTGTTGGGCACACGGAGCAGGATCATGCCCCAGCAGCGCACGCTGGTGATCCCTCTGGCAGCGATTCCGTCGAACAGCCTCACCCCGGCGACGAGCTGGTCGAATTCGGCGAACATACCAGGGTCGACCTGCCGCAGAACCGGCAGTGACTCCTCGACCCACCGCTTCGCCGTCGCGTAATGCTCCGCGTCGAGCCGTCGAGTGATCGGCAGTCCGCCGTTGGCTTGCCGAGGCCCTTCGGGTCCGGCCAGGAAATCGTAGACTTCGGAGTCCAGAGTATCCCACTGAAGATTCGATATCGCGAAACTCTTGTTGTACAACAGTCCGCGGTCTGCGGCGGACTGTATCTCGCCCAGCGCGGACGAGACTCGCCCGAAGTTCTTCGCTGCTATCCCGGTGTGGAGCTTCCAATGCAGGGTATAGAGAAGTGGGTTGAACTGGCGCGAGGTATCCAACTGCTCGATTTCGTTTGCCGCGTTTTCGGCATGCTTGCCGAATACCCTTCCGGCGGAGTGGCAGTAGGCGATCAGATCAGTCTTGGCCATATCATTTATGCGCCGTCGCAGAATTTCTGCACGAGATTCGGACGGTTCTGCATGGAATATCTCTGAATGTGTTGCAGTCATTTTCGGCCTTGTCGTCGGTGCTTCGGGGTGCCCGCGCTTTCGGCACGGGCACCCCGAAGGTTGCATCAGCTGATCTGACAGGTGGGCGATGCCACCACCAGGTAGCTCGCGTCGACCTCGTCGAAGGTCAGCTCGGCAGGCTGGGTCACATCCCCGGCCTGCTCGGTGAGCTCGGCAGTCGTCTCCATGTTGTTCACCTCCTTTCGTGGGTTGTGGGTGAAGCTGTGCGACATAGCCGCAAACTGCGGATGTCGAGTTCTGGAAGGCTGCTACGCACGTCGGCGCGGCAATAGGAGAATCCGATGCCGCGGCGGGGCTCGGCACTGCTGTTGCGGCCGGACCAGTGGACCGTCGTTCCCAGATGCGCGCTCGCGTCGCCCGGTTCCAGTTCGACCGGGGTGCCTGCGCCGCTCCATTCGGGGATGATCAGGCCGGCTGCGTCGTCGCGAGTCGATCTGACGTGGCGATGGACGCCGGACCTATGGCTGTCGGGGACGAAATAGAGACAGCCGTTGTCGATTCCAGCGCGGTCGATCGAAATCCATACGGTGACGAACTCCAGCGGAGTCATGTGCAGCCAATGGGCGGCATCCTGATGAGGAGGCTTCGGCGTGCCGGTTGTCGCTGGCTTCATCCAGGCGGTCACCGCCACGAGGCGGACGTCGGTGGCGAGGCAGCGGGCAGCCAGCTCCGCTGGGGCACCGTCGGCCGCGAGAGCAGCGATGAGCTCCGAGTTCCTGGCAAGATCCTTAATTTTCCGCACGCTGCGGACGTGGCCGGCCCGGATGGTCTGAACTCCCGTTCCGGAGTATTCGGCGATATCCAGCTCGGCCGACAATGTTGCGACCATTTCGGGCGGCAGCATCTGCCGTTTGATTCCGAAACCCCTCGAGGCGACGGCATCTGCGCACCGTTGCAGTTTGTCGATCTCGCGATTTCCGCCGGCATCGGACATAAGTGAGTTAGCGATGAAGAATCCCCCCTCGGCCACCCCTCGAATGGCGCAGATTCGCATTCCGTATGTTCTGAAACGTAACAGCGGGCCGCGGTGCCATCAACGAACCCGGTCGGCCCGGGACGGCTAACAGCAGATCAGCCGCTGGAAACTTCTGTCCGGTCCGGACACTCGCGCGACTGCCACCCGCTGCTCGAAGCCGGTGCAGCGGAGCTCGGCCGCAGCGGTGGTGCCTACGCGGCCGGGAGGCCGCGCATGCCAGTGCTGCCGACGAGTCGAGATCTGCGAGAAACCTTGTCCATCAACGGAACCTGACGTACTCGCGGCGCGTCCAAATCGATGTAGGCACGTTGCAGGGGTCGGGTGCGTCCGACGGGCCTGGACGGAAACAGCGGTTCGGAGGGGTCTCGAATGGCAAGTGGCGGTCCGATTCGGTCGGCGGTGCAGAGCGCAGGGTCGGCGCGCGAGGAGTTCGCGGAGGAGTTCAACGCCTTGTACGTGGCCTCAGGTTGTCGCTCGCTACGGTCATTGGCGGATTCCGCGAAGCGCAAGTCCAAGGGCGGACCGGTGCAGGGGTGCGCGGTATCGGCACAGCGGATCAGTGACTGGAAGGCCGGCCGAAACGTACCCGCCCGATTCGACGTGCTGCACCCCGTGCTGCTGGTACTCATCGAGTCGGCTCGCCGCCGTGATGCCAAGGTGGGCGTTGTTCTGAGCGTTCCAGCTTGGCGCCAACTGTGGAACAGAGCCCAGGCAATCCGCGCAGTGTCGGCGCACACGGCAGGGTGGGCATCGTCTGCCGATATGGCGGGTGGGTGCTTCACCGGAAGGGAAGTCGCCACACGCGCGCTGGCAGACTTGGTCGACACTGCGGTCGGGGCGCCGGATGGTCGCATCATCGCGGTAACCGGTGCCAGTGGAGTCGGCAAGAGCACGCTGCTGAACGTGGGGTTGACGGCTCGGCTGAAAGAGACGAAGCCACAGCAGCTCACGGTCCGGACGATCGTTCTCGGTGGGAGTACAGCGCAAACGCTGGCCTCGATATCGGAGGAGCTACGTCGAGCACGGGAGGACGGTCGAGGAATGGGAAGGGTGGGTGAGCTGGAGGAGGGAGTTGCTCATGTGGTGGTCGTCGACCAGGTGGAGATGATGTTCGGTGACCCGGTGCCTGCGGACAGCCGAGAGTGCATCGTCGCACAGCTCGGGCTGCTGACCGAGGTCGCCGTGGTCATTGTCTGCGTTCGCAGCGATCACATCCCCGACTGCTACGAGTTCCCTCTGCTCGCGGAGGCCCTCGACAGTCGTCACTACGTACTCGAACCCATGAACACCGCCGAACTCCGCTCGGTGATCCGGACCGGCCTACATCGTCCCGGCGGTGACGCTGATCCCGGGCTGGAGGAAGCCCTGATCGCTACGCTCTGTGGGTTCCGCGGAGATACCGGATTCCGAGGTCGTGAACCGGCTGAGCTCCCAATCCTGACCGGCATCCTGCGGTCGATGGCCGAAGGCCGGCACATGGCGTGTCGGCACGTCGACATCTACCGGAGGAACGGTGGGGCCGAAGGTATCGTGCAGGTCGTCGCCGACAACCTCTGGAACAGGTTGTCGTCTGAACAACGTGCCGAGGCCGAGCAGATTCTGCTGGGACTGGTTTCCGTACATACCGATCTCGGGTACGTGCGTCGTCGCCTCCACCATGGGGACGCCGCGCGACTGCGGGATCGACGCGGCGTGCACGCCGTGGTCCTCCGTGAACTGATAGACGCACGGCTGGTCACTGTGGATCTGAACGAGCTGTATCTGAGCCACGACCTGGTGCTGACCTGGAGTCGTCTCAGGACATGGCTCGAGGCCGGGATCGGCGCCGGCGAAGGTGGTCAGCACAGGGTGCGGCGGCCTTCGGACCGTCCGTGGTTGGTCAGGGGCACCGACCGCGAACTCGTTTCGGTGAACCGTTCGGCGTCGTGAGTGTCCGAACGGATGCGGACGGCTAGGCCACCAGGTCGGCGTACTCGCGGTGCTCGGTGATGTACTTCTCCACGTACCAGCAGGTGGGGACGACCTGGTAGCCGTTGGCGCGGGAGTCGTCGAGGCCGAACTTCACCACGTCGGCGGCCACCCCGCGGCCCCGGTACTCGGGAAAGGTCATGGTGTGGTGGAAGTCGCGGACCTTGAGATCTTCGCGTTCGGCGTAGTCGGCGTAGCCCGCGAGGACGTCGTCGTGGTAGATCTCGAATCGGGTATCGGCGACGTTGTGCTCGAGCCTGGTGGTCATACCGGATGTTAACCCGGACATCCGAACGGTTTGTTCCGCGCTAGAGCACCGCGCCGGGGTTGAGGATGCCGGTCGGGTCGAGGGCGTCCTTGATGCGGCGGGTCAGTGCCATCACCTCGGGGCCCACCTGGTCGGGTAGCCAGCCCTTCTTCAGGCGGCCGACGCCGTGCTCGCCGGTGATGGTGCCGCCGAGCTCGATCGCCAGGTCCATGATCTCGCCGAAGGCGCGGTGGGCGCGGGCGGTGTTGTCGGGGTCGGTGGGGTCGTGCACGATCAGCGGGTGGGTATTGCCGTCGCCCGCGTGCGCGATCACCGAGATCAGCACGTCGTTGCGTTCGGCGATGGCGGCGACCCCGGTGATCAGCTCACCGAGCCGGGGCAGCGGCACCCCGACGTCCTCGAGCAGCAGCGGCCCGATCCGCTCCACCGCCGGGATGGCGAATCGCCGTGCGGCGGTGAAGGCTTCGCCCTCGTCGGGGTCCTGGGTGTCGAAAACCTCGGTGGCGCCCGCCTTTTCGCACAGCGACAGCATCAGCTGCGCCTCGTGCGCGGCGAACTCGCCCGGCGCGTCGGACCGGGCGACGAGCAGCGCGGCGGCGGTGCGGTCCAGCCCCATTCGCATCTCGTCCTCCACGGCGTTGATCGCGACCGTGTCCATGAACTCGAGCATGGCCGGACGCAGCGTCGAGGTGATGGCCAGGATCGCGTCGGTGGCCGCGGTGAGCGTGCCGAAGCTCGCCACCACCGTGGCCTGCGGCGGCTGCGCGGGCAGCAGCCGCAGGGTGAGTTCGGTGATCACGCCCAGGGTGCCCTCGCTGCCGACGAACAGCTTGGTCAGCGACAGTCCGGCCGAGTCCTTCAGGCGCGGTCCGCCCAGGCGCACCACGGTGCCGTCGGCCAGCACCACCTCCATGCCGAGCACGTAATCGGTGGTGACGCCGTATTTCACGCAGCACAGCCCGCCCGCGTTGGTCGCCGCGTTGCCGCCGATCGAGCACATCTCGAACGAGGACGGGTCCGGCGGGTACCACAGTCCCTCGGCGGCGACGGCCCGCTTCACCTCGGCGTTGAGCAGACCCGGCTGGACGACGGCGGTGCGGGTCATCGCGTGCACGCTGATCTCACGCATGAGTTCGGTGCTGAGCACGATCCCGCCGTCCACCGCGGTCGCCCCGCCGGACAGTCCCGTACCGGCGCCGCGCGGCACCACCGGTACTCCCCGCGCGTGCGCCCAGGCGAGCGTGGCCGCCACATCGGCGGTGCCGCGCGCCCGCACCACCGCCACCGGGGTGCCCGCGTCGGGATCGCGCGCCCAGTCGTGCCGGTACCCCGCCAGCAGATCCGGATCGGTGACCACCGCACCGTCGGACACCACGGAAATCAGTGCACCGAGGTCGATCCTGCTCTCGTCCACCCGTCCACGCTAACCCGCGCGACCCGCCCCGCGTGGGCACTCGGGCCCGCCGGATACCTGATGGTCACGCGACCTGATCGGGTCCGGCGGCGATGTGCTGCGAACCAAGTGAATATGTGCATGATTGTGATCCCGCGCGCCCGGTTGGTGTATACGGCGTCCAACCCGTCACAATGCCTCCAACGGGTTTTCGCGGTGTTCGTCACCGCTCGCCCGGCGTGTTTCGCATTTCGCTCTACGGTGCGCCCGCGCATCGCACATCGACGCACCGTACTTCGCCGGGAGGGGCCGGGAGATGAAGGAACCGCAGGACCGCGCAGAACTGGTCGGCGCGCTGCTGGCCGCCGAGTTCGCCGACGCCGGGATCGATCCGGACGCCATGCGCCGGGTGCACTCGGGCGCGCACGAGGAGTGGCTGTCGGCGCTCGAGTCGACCGGCATGTTCGGGGTCAGGGCACTGGCCGAGATCGCCGCCGAATGGGCCGCCGACCCGCGCCTGCTGCGCGACGCGCTGCTCACCGAGGCCGACGAGTTCACCCGCCGCCGCTGCCTGACCACCTGGTCGGAGCTCGATCGCCGCCCGGCCGTCGCCGCACCGGCCCAGGTCGTCGCGCTGCCGCACTGAGCGGCCGTTTGCCGACTGCTCATCTGGGCGTCACCTCACGCTGGCAGGCTGACGGCGTGGAGCAGCACGCGGGTGTCACCGACTCGATCGCCGACCGGTTCACCCGCTGGTGCGAGGCCGTCGTCGCCCGGCTGCCGTTCGGGCTGGACCGGATCGTCCCGGCGACGCTGCTCGGCTTCGGCCTGATCAACAGCTTCACCTTCGGCGTCGACCTGCTGTTGCTCACCGTGCTGCACACCGGGTTCGGCGTGGCGGTGCCGGTGTCGATCTCGCTGGCCTACGTCGTCGCGTTCGGCCTGGCCTTCGTGCTCAATCGCACCTTCAACTTCCACTCGCACGCGCCGATGGGCAGGCAGGCCGTGGTGTACGCGGTGGTCGTGCTGGTGAACTATCTGGCCTTCATCCTCGGCGTCGGTTCCGGGCTGGTGGCGCTCGGCGTGGAATACCACCTCGCGCGCCTGGTCGCGGGGGCCTGCGAGGCGGTGTACATGTATTCGGCCATGCGCTGGATCGTGTTCCGGCGCAAGCGTTCAGCCGAGCCGGTCGCCGTCGGGTCCTGACCGCCCGCGCAGCACCTCGGTGCGGTCGCCGTCCACCAGGACGACGTCGTCGTCGGTGAGCGCCCAGTGCGCGGTGCCGTCGGATCGGTAGCGCGCCAGCAGTTTCACCGACTCGCCGTCCGGATCGGTGGGGGAGTCCAGGTGCACCACGAGGTGCCGGTCCACCAGGCCCAGGCCGTCCCAGCGCACGTCGACGCCGGTGGCGGGCCGCACCTCGGCCGGGTCGTCCATGGTCTCCAGCCCGTGCAGATCGGGACCGAGCAGGCAGGCGCCCGCGCTGTAGCCCGCGTAGACCAGCGCGTCCTCGCGCAGGAGGGCAGGCAGCACGGAATCGGCTCCGCTGCGGGCGAATTGGGCGCGCAGCACGAAGGTGTTCCCGCCGCGTACCCAGACCATCGCGAACTCGCGCAGCCGTCGTTCCAGCTGTCCGGGCTGCCCGGCGTAATCGCGCAGGTCGACCACCTCCGGCGCGTAGCCGTGCTGTCGCAGCGGCAGCAGGTCGCTGGTCACCGCCGACGACCAGGACGCGGGCCACGCGTCGCAGGCGTTGGGGATCACCGCGACCCGGCCGCCGGGCGCGCCGGCCAGCTCGGCGAGCCGGTCGGCGAAGGCGCCGAACCGGTAGGACGCCAGGAACAGCCGCATCAGATGGTGAAGGCCAGGTTCCGCACCAGCCGGTCGCCGAGGGCGGTGTCGCCGGCGAGGGTGATCTCGTCGCGGTGCTTGTCGACGCTGGTCCGGCCGCCGCGCAGCCGGGCGAACAGCCCGGAATCGAGCGTCACCACGGCATCGGCTTCGCGGTCGGGCGCGTCGAGCACCGCGCCGCGGCCGTCCACCACCGCGAGCTGGATCTGCCGGGTGACCGGGCCGGTGAGGTCGAGGGTGAGCCGCGCGCCGTCCGGCGCCTTGGCGCCCTTCACCACCGCGCGACCCAGCCCGATGGTGAGCTCGGCGAAGGCGGTCTCGGCGCGCGCGCCGCCCTCCGACACCGTGCGGCCGATCCCGTCGGCGAGGTCGAGTTCGTGCATCCAGCAGTCGAACAGGCGCACGCGCATGAACCGGCCGTAGGGCACCTGACCGACCGGGGAGACGGTCGGTGCCTGCCACGCCTGCTGATCCAGGGCGACCAGTGCCGCGCGCCTGCGGTCGGTGACCTCGTCGAACAGCGCGAGCAGCCGCTTGCCCGAGAGGGGGCGTAGCCGGTCCACCCAGATCTCGTTGAGCACCGCGACCTCGTTGCGCACATGCGGCAGCGTGCGGACATCGGTCTTGGGCCGCAGCGGGTCGTGCGGCGGCGGGGTCTCGCCGAGCAGCCACGACTCGGTGCCGATCACATGCGCGACCACGTCGAACAGGGTCCAGCCGGGCAGCGGGGACGGCAGGCGCCAGGCCTTCTCGTCCAGATCGGCGACCAGCGTGCCGATGGCCTCCCACTGCTCGGCGAGCAGATCGGTGAGCTGCTCGCGGTCGGGCGTGCGGTCGGTCATCCCTGTGCTCCTTCTGCTTCGCTGTTGTCCAGCGCGGTGAGACCGGCGCGGATCGCCGCCGCGGTCGACGTCGGTTCGTGCGGACGGCGCAGCAGGAAGCCCTTGGCGAAGCTGAGCTTGTCGCCGTGCTTGCGGGGGACCACGTGCAGATGCACGTGCCCGACCGTCTGGAAGGCGGCGGTGCCGTCGTTGAGAATGAGATTGGCGCCGTCGGCGGCCAGGCCACTGCGGCGCAGGGCGCGGGCGAGGCGGTGACCGGTGCGGAACAGCGTCGCGCCGAGGTCCGGATCGAGGTCGTCGAGCTCGGTGGCGTGCCGCTTGGGGATGATCAGCGTGTGGCCACGGGTGATCGGCCGGATGTCGAGGAACGCGCAGACCGCGTCGTCCTCGTAGACCTTGGTCGCCGGTGCGGCACCCGCCACGATCCGACAGAAGACGCAGTCGTTCACAGCGTCGACCCTACGGTGTGGTGTGGGTCGCGCAACAGTCCGCCGCGGCCGCCGACATGACGCGCGTCACTTCCGGCGGGGGAGCCGGTCGGCTGACCAGGATCCGGACGTCGAGGTGGGTTACGTACCCACCGGTGCGGTCTTGTTCGTTTCTACCTGCGGCGACGAAGGTGAACGCGAGCGCCGGGACGGCGCTCACGGGATCGAACGGTCGGCAACTTGGCGAAACGAGTCGGCTCTGTCCGGTTTGGGGATGCGTGGTCCAGCAGTCCGGTGTGATCGGCATCTCCGCTAGGCTCACCGCGAGCCGAGTACAGTTGCGAGGATTTACGCCGAACCTACTCGTAAGTAATATCGGCTGACCCCGTGGTTCCCGGCTCGAAGCCAGCATGAGAAGGAAGTCTGACTAGTGGAGACAACGCAAAACGTGGGCGAGGGTTCGCCGCGCGGCGCGCGTGTCGGAGTCGTTCGCGAGTCCGGCGCGGGAGAGCGGCGGGTCGCCTTGGTGCCCAAGATCATCCCCGCCCTGACCAAGCAGGGCGTCGAGGTGGTCGTCGAGGCCGGTGCCGGCCTCGGTGCGCTCATCCCCGACGATGCCTTTGTCGAGGCGGGCGCGACCATCGGTGATCCGTGGTCGGCCGAGATCGTGGTCAAGGTGGCCCCGCCCAGCGACGCCGAGGTGGGCAAGCTGTCCTCCGGGCAGACCCTGATCGGGTTCCTCGCGCCCCGCAACGCCGACAACCAGATCGGCGCGCTGAAGTCCGCCGGTGTGCAGGCCTTCGCCGTCGAGGCGATCCCGCGTATCTCGCGCGCGCAGGTGATGGACGCGCTGTCCTCGCAGGCCAATGTCGCCGGATACAAGGCCGTGCTGCTCGCGGCGTCGGAGTCGACCCGCTTCTTCCCGATGCTGACCACCGCGGCGGGCACCGTGAAGCCGGCCACCGTGCTGGTGCTCGGTGTGGGTGTCGCCGGTCTGCAGGCGCTGGCCACGGCCAAGCGTCTGGGCGGTCGCACCACCGGTTACGACGTGCGACCCGAGGTCGCCGACCAGGTGCGCTCGGTCGGTGCCCAGTGGCTCGACCTCGGCATCGACGCCGCCGGTGAAGGCGGCTATGCCCGCGAACTCACCGACGACGAGAAGGCCCAGCAGCAGAAGGCCCTCGAAGACGCCATCAAGGGCTTCGACGTGGTCATCACCACCGCGCTGGTGCCGGGCCGTCCCGCGCCGCGCCTGGTCACCGCCGCCGCCGTCGAGGGCATGAAGCCCGGCAGCGTGATCGTCGACCTGGCCGGGGAGACCGGCGGCAACTGCGAACTCACCGAGCCCGGCGAGATCGTGGTCAAGCACGAGGTGACCATCGCCTCGCCGCTGAACCTGCCCGCCACCATGCCCGAGCACGCCAGCGAGCTGTACTCCAAGAACATCGCGGCGCTGCTGGAACTGATGCTGGTCGACGGCAAGCTCGCGCCCGATTTCGACGATCAGGTGCTCGCGGACTCCTGTGTCACTCGTGAGGTGGAAGCCTGATGTACACCGAACTTCTCGCCAATATCGCGATCCTGGTCCTGTCCGGGTTCGTCGGATTCGCCGTCATCTCCAAGGTCCCCAACACCCTGCACACCCCGCTGATGTCGGGCACCAACGCCATCCACGGCATCGTCGTGCTGGGCGCGCTGGTGACGCTGGGCAACGTGAAGGACCCGTCGCTGCTGGTCCAGATCATCCTGTTCGTCGCCGTGGTGTTCGGAACGCTGAACGTCATCGGTGGCTTCGTGGTCACCGACCGCATGCTCGGCATGTTCAAGGGTAAGAAGAAGGCGGCCGAGTGATGCACGCAGTCGACAACATGACCTACCTGGTCAACGGCCTCTACATCGTGGCCTTCTCCATGTTCATCTACGGTCTGATGGGCCTGACCGGCCCGAAGACCGCGGTGCGCGGTAACCAGATCGCCGCGGTCGGTATGGCCATCGCGGTCATCGCGACGCTGATCTCGATCCGGCACACCGAGCTGCTGAACTGGATCCTGATCGCCGGCGGCCTGGTCGTCGGTGTGGCACTGGGTGTTCCGCCCGCCGTGCGCACCAAGATGACCGAGATGCCGCAGCTGGTCGCCGCGTTCAACGGTGTCGGTGGTGGCACGGTCGCGCTCATCGCGTGGGCCGAGTTCATCGACAGCTCGGGCTTCTCCGCGCTGCACGACGAGCCCAACATCCACATCATCATCGGCTCGCTGTTCGCCGCGGTGATCGGTTCGGTCTCCTTCTGGGGCTCGATCATCGCCTTCGCCAAGCTGCAGGAGATCCTGTCCGGCAAGCCGATCGGCATCGGCAAGCTGCAGCAGCCGCTGAACCTGCTGCTGCTCGTCGGCGCGGTGGTCTGCGCCGTGGTGATCGGTCTCGGCGCCGACAACGGCGGTGTCTCGCAGCTGTGGATGATCGCGCTGCTGGTGCTCGCGGGCATCCTCGGCCTGATGGTCGTGCTGCCGATCGGCGGCGCGGACATGCCCGTCGTCATCTCGCTGCTCAACGCGCTGACCGGTCTTTCGGCCGCGGCCGCCGGTCTGGCGCTGAACAACACCGCGATGATCGTCGCGGGCATGATCGTCGGCGCGTCCGGCACCATCCTCACCAACCTCATGGCCAAGGCCATGAACCGGTCCATCCCGGCCATCGTCGCCGGTGGTTTCGGTGGCGGCGGCGGTGCGGCCGCGAGCGGTGGTGGCGAAGCCAAGTCGGCCAAGGCCACCTCGGCCGCCGACGCCGCGATCCAGATGGCCTACGCCAACCAGGTCATCGTGGTGCCCGGCTACGGTATGGCCGTCGCCCAGGCCCAGCACGCGGTCAAGGAGATGGCCTCCCTGCTCGAGGGCAAGGGTGTCGAGGTCAAGTACGCGATCCACCCGGTCGCCGGTCGTATGCCCGGTCACATGAACGTGCTGCTGGCCGAGGCCGAGGTCTCCTACGACGCCATGAAGGAAATGGACGACATCAACGGTGAGTTCAACCGCACCGATGTGGTCCTGGTGATCGGCGCCAACGACGTCACCAACCCGGCGGCGCGCGAGGACAAGTCGAGCCCGATCTACGGCATGCCGGTCCTCAATGTCGACCAGGCCAAGAGCGTCATCGTGCTCAAGCGCTCGATGAACTCCGGCTTCGCCGGCATCGACAACCCGCTGTTCTACGCCGACCACACCTCCATGCTGTTCGGCGACGCCAAGAAGTCCGTCGGTGCGGTCACCGAGGAACTGAAGGCGCTGTAAGTCAGGCGGTCACGCACGCGGGCCCCGCTGTTCTCGAAGAACAGCGGGGCCCGCTGCTTTGCGGCGGCGGCTTCGTCGCCGTCGACGTCGTCCGGCTCGTGCTCGATGTCGGCGGGCAGGGGGGCGCGGCGGTGCGGGTGGTCGGCAACGCCCCGCGCCGAGCTCATCGGCTCAGAATTGTGGGTTGTATTTGCGGGTGCCGGGCAGGTCCAGGTAGGGGCAGTCGGTGGAGCCGGTGCGCAGGGTTGCGGTGGTGTCGCCGGGGGCGATCCACAGGAGTTTGCCGCTGTCGAGCCACGGTCGCAGGTCGAAGTCGGGGGTGTTCATGTGCCAGTTGTCGTCCCAGGCGGCATACCGGCGCGGGGCGGCGGCCACGTCGTAATGCTCACTGCCCCATACCGGTTCGAGTGCGAGGCCGCGCGGTCGATGGACCGAGCAGTGGTAGGTGATCGGCCACCCGGTGTGTGGACCGACGCGCACCTCGCTGATCACGGCCCGCATCTCGGGATGATCGAGGGCCTCGGCATAGACATAGGGCACATCGGGCCCCACCCAGCGGTCGAACGGCGCGGGCGCGGGCGGACCGTCGAGCCGCATCGCACCGCCCATCAACAACCAGGTGTGCGGCACCGGGTCGGTGCGGCGCACCGGGTTGCGCGCGTTCCAGAACCACCCGTCGACATCGACCGTGTCGAGCGGCCAGTACACCAGCTGCGCGGTGAACGGGCAGCGCGAGACCACGATGTCGGGCAGCAGTTCCTGGTAGCGGGCGTGCAGTGCCGAGAAGCCCCGATAGGCGGCGAAGCCCTCTTCGGTGGCACCCAGCCTCTTGTACTCCGCTGCGAGTCGGTTGCCCTCCGTGAGCAGACCCGCGCGCTCGGCGAGAAACGGCTCGATTCCGACGATCTTGCGCATCGCTGACCCCCACTCCGCTGCGACTGTCGCGAAACCGACTGTGCCACACCTGGAAGATCCACACGACAACCGCCTCCGAAACGCGATCACCCCGCCCGCCGAGGCTCCGGCGAACGGGGTGCGGGACGGGTTCGGATCACCCGCCGAAGGACGTCACTTGAAGCGCTGCGCCAGCAGGTCGAGTGTTGCCATGGCTTCGCGGTAGTCCGGACGCTTGGCGGTGGCGGGGAGCTCGTAGAGCTGGCCCTTCTGGAAGGCGGGGAGCATGGCCAGGGCCGGGTCCTGCTTCAGCTGGGCGATGTCGCGGCCGCCGTCGAGCTTGATGACGAACAGCGCGGGGGCGTCGACGACGGTGCTCAGCAGCTCGGGGCTGAAGGTGACCCAGTCACCGGCCTGGGCGCGTTCCGGGTTGCCCGCCTTGGCCTCGATCTTGTCGTCGATGGTGATGCCGACGTCGGTGAGCAGGTTGGCCAGCGGGGTCTTCGGGGCGAGCAGAATGGGCTTGCCGTCGGCCTGCGACTGGTAGACCGCGGCCGGGCCCTGGGGTAGCTTCAGCGCGGCTTTCACCTCGGCCACCTTGTCGGTGTAGGTGGTGATCATGCCGTCGACCTTGTCGGGCCGGTTGACATAGTTGGCCACGGTCTTCAGCTGGTCCTGCCAGTTGGCCAGGTCCGACGGCACCAGGGCGGTGGGGGCGACGGCGGCCAGCTTGTCGTAGTTCTTGATGGTCTGCTGACCGGGCCAGCCGGGCCCGCCACCGATGATCAGGTCGGGCTTCTGGGCGGCGATGAACTCCAGGTTCAGGTCGTCACCGGAGGGCACGGCCACGGTGCCCTGCTCCTTGGCGTCCGCGGCCCAGGCGGCCGGGAACTCGCCCGCCTTCAGCGTCACGCCCAGGATGCGCGGATCGGCGGCGGTCACCTTGGCGTCGAGGTCGTAGAGGTATCCGGCGAGGGCGCCGTTGAGGACCACGATGCGCTGCGGGTCGGCGGGGACGGTGACCTGGCCCTTGGGGGTGTCCACCTGGCGGGTTCCGCCGTCGGCGGCTTCGGAGGCGGAGTTGCCGCAGCCCGCCGCCGTCGCGGTCACCGCGACGATCAGGAGTGCGACGGCGGCACGCATGCGTGCCGTCATTCGGTGCGCTGACATGGGAGTTGTTTCCTTCTTTCTATCCAGGTGGAAAGCTCAGGCGCGGATCGCGGGGTCCGCGTCGATGAGTGCGGCGACCTCGATCCAGCCGGTCGGCATCGCGATCTCGTTGTGGGTGTAGGGAAGTCGCCGGACCACCAGTTGCGCGCCCGCGGCCTGCCAGCCGGTGAGCTGCGCGCGCACGCGCTCGGGTTCCAGGCCGTTGTCCGCGCAGTACAGGGCCATCGGGCCGCTGTAGCGCGGTGACTCGGACATGGTGACCATGCGCAGCAGCTCGGTCGCGGCATGGACCACCACGGCCGCCAATTCGGCTGGGTACTCGCCGATTTCGGGCACGAGTGTTTCCATGCCGGAGGGATCGGCCAGGGTCGCGGCGGCCCGCTCGGTCAGGTTCGACAGCGGATGCGAGTCGAGCAGGCCCACATAGGCCACCTGCTCGCCCTCGGCTTCCAGGATGGTGGCCATCGCGTGGGCGATATTGCCGCCGAGGGAGTAGCCGAGCAGGTGGTAGGGGCCGTGCGGCTGGATGCGGCGCACGGCGTCGAGGTAGAACCGGGCCAGGTCGTCGAGGGTGGCGGTCTGCCGGTCCGGCTCGGTGAGCTGCGGCATCTGCAGGCCGATGATCGGTCGTTCGGCGCGCAGCAGGCGGGCCAGGGGCGCGTATTTCCATGCGGTGCCGCCGATCTGGTGGACACAGAACAGCGGGGGCGCCGAGCCCTCGGCGCGCAGTTCCAGCACCGGATCGAGGCGGCGGCCCAAACTCGCCAGGCCGTCGGTCGGCCGGTGCGCGTCGGGGTCGACCGCGCCGATCCGGGCGGCCAGCGCGCGCGGGGTGGGAGCGGAGAAGACATCGTCGAGGACGACCGGTAGCTCCGCCCGGGTGAGGCGGCCGACCAGGCGCACCGCGAGCAGTGAGTGTCCGCCCTGGGCGAAGAAGTCGTCGTCGGTGCCGATGGTGTCGATCGACAGTACCGCCGCCATGGCCTGGCGGATTAGGTCGAGCAGACCGGAAGCCCGGACCGGATCCTCGATCGAGCCCGCAGGTTCCAGGGCGGAGCCGGGAATCGACACGGACGGAGCCGTTTCCGGTGCGGGCAGCTCCTGGCGGGCGATCTTCTCGGTCGCGGTGCGCGGAATGTGATCCAGCACCAGGAACGCCGACGGAATCATGTACGCGGGCAGTGCCTTCCGGAGCTGTTCGCGCACCGAGTCGGTGTCGAGCGCGATGCCGGAGCGGGCGATGAGGTAGGCGACCAGGCGCTGGTCACCCGGGGTGTCCTCGCGCAGCAACACCACCGCCTGGGCCACGCCGGCACAGGTGCGCAGTGCCGATTCGATATCGCCCAGTTCGATCCGCTGGCCGCGCAATTTCACCTGGCTGTCGGTGCGGCCGACGTAGTCGAGCTCGCCCCGGGGGTTCCGCTTCACCAGATCGCCGGTGCGGTACATGCGTGCGCCCGTGCCCTCCGGGTCGGCGACGAAGGCGGCTGAGCTCTGGCCGGGACGGGCCAGATAGCCGCGCGCCAGCCGGACGCCGGTCATGTACAGCTCGCCGATGGTGCCGTCGGGCACCGGGCGCAGCTGGTCGTCGAGGATGCGGACCGGATCGGCGGGGGCGCCGACCGGCACCGACGTGGTGTCGGCGTCGACGGTCTCGTGGAAGGTGAAGCCGATCGCGGCCTCGGTGGGGCCGTAGAAGTTGTAGACCGCCGTCCCGGTGAGCGCGCGCACGCGGTGCGCGGTGGCGGGCGGCAGGACCTCGCCGCCGGTGAGGACGCAGCGCAGATCCGCGCAGCCGGACAGGTCGGCCTCCTCGGCGAGCACGGTGAGCATGGAGGTGGTCATCCACATCGCCGTCACCCGCTCGGCGCTCATGAGTTGTGCCTGGTAGTAGGGGTCGCGGTGGCCGCCGGGCCGGGTCAGCACGATCCGCGCGCCGACCTGCAAGGGCAGGAACATCTCCATGAGCGAGGCGTCGAAGATCGGCGGGGTGCGGTAGAGCATGGTGTCGCCGGGACCGAACCGGACCTCGCGGTGCAGCCAGGTGAAGGTGGCGACGATCGCGGCGTGCGACAGGCTCACGCCCTTGGGCACGCCGGTCGAGCCCGAGGTGAACAGCAGGCAGGCGGTATTGGCCGGGCGCAGCGGAGCCAGGCGGTCGGCGTCGGTGAGCACCGTGTCGGCGAAGCCGCTGGTGTCGGCCTCGTCTAGCGAGCGCAGGACCAGCGCCGGGGCCGCCGTGTCGAGGATCTGGGCCACGCGCTGCGCGGGCTGTTCCGGGTCGATCGGCAGGTAGGCGCCGCCGGCCCGGCAGATGGCGTGTGCCGCGACGACCGAGTCGATGGTCCTCGGCATGGCCACGGCCACCACGGTTTCGGGGCCGACACCGTGCGAGATGAGCCAGCGGGCAAGGCGATTCGCGCGGGAGTCGAATTCCCCGAAGTCGATGGTGACGCGTTCTGCCGTGATGGCGGGGGAAGCCGGATCGACGGGGGCACCCCAGTCGGCGAGGGTGTCGCCCTGCGGAAGTTGTTCACTGCCGTCGCCCGGGGATGCCGCGCCGGTGCTGGCGGGCGATTGTGCGCCGGGCCCGGTCGCGGCAGCTGATGCGGCGGCAGTGGTGGCGGACGTGAGGGGTTCCAGGAATGGTGCGGGAGAGGGGTTCTCGGTGGTGGTGAGGGCGTGCAGGATCGCGGTGATCCGGTCGGAGATCCGGGCCAGGGTGGTGTCGTGGACGGCCGCGCGGTCGTACCAGATCACCAGGGTGAGCCGGTCGCCCGGCGGGGCGATGAGGGTCAGTGGGTAGTGCGTGTTGCCGTGGTTGTGGAATGCGCCGCGGCGCAGTGTGTGCGAGTCCGGTTGCCCGGCACCGGCATTCGGGAAGTTCTCGAAGGCCACCAGGGTGTCGAAGAGGGTGCCGAGGCCCACGATGCGTTCGATCTCCGCGAGTCCGGCGTAGTCGAACTCCTGCATGGCGAACTGGTGTTCCTGGAGTTCGGCCAGCTGCTCGAGCAATGGGCGGGTGGGGTCGAAGTCGCAGCGCGCGGGCACGGTGTTGGCGAACAGGCCGACCATGCCCGCCACACCGGGCAGTTCGGCGGGGCGGCCGGAGACGGTGGCGCCGAAGACGACATCGGTGCGACCGGTGAGCGCGGCCAGCACCAGCGCCCAGGTGCCCTGTACCAGGGTGTTCGGGGTCAGACCCCGGCGGCGGCCGAGGTCGGTCAGCGCGGTGGACAGCTCTGCGGGCAGCGGCACCTCCCACTGCCGGAACTCGCGCTCGCGGAAAGTATCAGTGCGCACCAGTGTCGGCTCGGCGAACCCGGCCAGTCGCCGCGACCAGGCCGCACGGACGGCCGCGCGGTCGCGGGTGCCGAGCCAGGCCAGGTAGTCGCGGTAGGACGCGGGGGCGGGCAGGTCGTCGCCGTGGTAGGTGGCCAGCACCTCGCGCAGCACGATGGGAGTGGACCAGCCGTCGATCACCAGGTGGTGGGTGTTGAGCACCAGCCGGTGTGCGTCACCGGGCATGCGGAGAAGGGTGGCGCGCAGCATCGGTGAGCGGTCGACCGGGAAGCGGTGCCTGGTCGCGTCGGCTTCCAGCCGGTCGGCGGCGGCCTCGGCGATGCGCGACGGCAGCCCGGACAGGTCGACCTCCCGCCACGGCATCCCGACCGCGCGCGGAATCGCCTGCACCGGCTGGTCCAGGCCCTCGTGGTGGAAGGCCGCGGCCATGGTGGGGTGCCTGCCGACGACGGTGTCGAAGGCGGCCGACAGGCGGGGGCCGTCGAGCGGTCCGTGCAGGTCGACGCGGGCGCTCAGCGCGTAGACATCCTCGACGCCGTCGCGAATGGCGTGGAACAGCAGGCCTTCTTGCAGGGGCGACAGCGGAAGCAGTTCGGCCAACGGGCCGTGCACGGCCTCCAATGCGTCGACCGTCTCCTGGGTGACGGGCAGCCCGGCACAGTCCGACGGGGTTAGCCCACCGGGGAACAGGCGCGCGTGCGCGGCGAACGCCTCGAGCGCGCACGCGAAGTGCCACTGGATCCGCGCGACCTGGTGCGCGCCGAGGATCCGGCTCGCGGCGGTCCACTCGACGGCGAGCCGGGGCGCCTGTGCGGTGGATTCGTGCACGAAGACGTTGAGCGCGAGTACTTCGGTGAGTGCCTTGTGCGGCGGCTCGGTCACCGCGAACGCGTCGTGCTCCGGCAGGCTCCAGGCTCCGGCGCTTCCACCGCCGAAGCGGCCGAGGTAGTTGAGCAGCACCTCGGGGGCGCGGCGGTCGGCGAAGCGCGGCGCGGTCTCCGGATCGAGCCTGCGCAGCACGCCGTAGCCCACACCGTTGCCGGGCACCGCCCGCTTGGCTTCCTTGACCGCCCGCAACAGACGCCCGGCCGCGGCGCCACCGGCCAGCGCCTCGGCGAGCCCGTCCGGGTCGTCGATGCCGGTCGCGGGGGTCCACACGGGGAATTCGCTGGTGAACCAGCCGATGGTGCCCGCGAAATCGGTGTCGGCGCGCAGTGCTTCGCGCCCATGTCCTTCGACGGTGACGGGTCTGCCTGTTTCCAGGGTCTCGCCGTTCTCGTGCCGCCAGGCATTGAGCGCCAGCATCAGCGCCGCGAGCAGGACGTCGTCGGTCTTGGCCCGATAGGCGGCGGGCAGCGTGGTCAGCAGCGCGTCGGAGATCTCCGGGGCCGCGTAAGTCCGTGTCTGCTCGGCACTCTCGACCAGATCGACCGCGTGGTCGAGGGGCCGGCCGCCGAGAGGAGCGACAGTGCCGTCACCGAGCGCGCGCTCCCAGTGCGCCAGTTCCGCGCGATGGTCACCCGCCGTGCCCGCCTCGGCGAGCAGCGAGGCATACCGCCGCCACGAACTCCCCTTGGCGGACAGCCGCACCGGGCGGTCCTCCCGCGCCGCCACGCACGCCTCATACAGCTCGGGCACCAGGATGCGCCACGAAACACCGTCCACCACCAGGTGATTGGCCACCAGCACCAGCAGATCGGGCAGTCCGGGACCGGTGCGCACCAGGGCCGCGCGGATCTGGACACCGGCGGCGGGGTCCAGCTCGGCCGCGAGTGCGGTGGCCAGCGATCCGATCAGGCCGTCGACCGACTCGCCGGATGCCGGTGCCGATTCGGGATGCGGCGCGTCCGTGCGCAGCGGTGTCGGGTCGCCGTCCGTGCCTCGCGATGCCGCGGCGAGTCCGGTCGGTTCCTGTGCTGCGTCCAGCGAGTCTGTTGCGCCGCTGCCGGTGCCGGCGCCGGCCGGTCGTGCGCCGGGCCGGTCGTGCGTGGCCGATGCGGAGGGGACGGCGTGGCTCGCATCGAGCTCGGCGCGACCGATCTCGCGTACCAGGTCGGTGGCACGAACCGTGCCGATGCCCGCGACTTCGAGGCGGTTCGCATCGTCGAGGATCAGGCGCAGGGCGTCGTGGCGGTCGAGGAGGGTTTGCAGGCCGGTGGTGAGGTGGTCGAGGGTGAGGTTCTCGTGCAGAGTGAGGGCGGTCCATTGGGCGTAGCCGGCGACTGCCGTGCGGTCCGGGTTCGCGGCGAGGAGGGCGGCGACCATGGGTGGGGTGGGGACGGGGCCGGTCGCCTCGTCCGGTGCGGGGGTGCCCACCTGCTGGTCGGCCGGTTGGGCGGCGGCGGCGATGGTGGCCAGGTCACGCTGGGCCAGCAGGGTTTTCGGCTGGACCTCCCAGCCGAGGGCGCGCAGACGGCTGCTCACGCCGATGGCGGTGATGCTGTCGCCGCCGAGGCCGAAGAAGTCGTCGGTGGCGCTGACCTGAGCCACACCCAGGACGTCGGCGACCACGCCGCACAGCGCCCGTTCCTGCTCGGTGCGGGGCGCCCGCCCGGTGGAGGTGAACTGGGGTGCGGGGAGGGCGGCGCGGTCGAGCTTGCCGTTCACGGTGGTCGGCAAGGCGTCGAGGATCACCAGTGCCGAGGGCACCAGGTGGTCGGGGACCAGGGTGGTCAGGCGCTGCCGCAGTTGGTCGGCGTCGAGGGCGCGGCCCGCCTCGGGGACCAGGTAGCCGACCAGGCGGGTGCTGTCGCCGGACTTGCGGATGGTCGCGGCGGCGGCGGTCACGCCGGGGAGCGCGCCGAGGGCGGCCTCGACCTCGCCGAGTTCCACGCGGTAGCCGCGCACCTTGATCTGCTGATCGGCGCGGCCCAGGTAGTCGTAGCCTCGGCCGGGTAGCCAGCGGGCCCGGTCGCCGGTGCGGTACATGCGCTCGCCCGCCGCGAACGGGTCGGCGACGAACCGGTCCGCCGTCACCGC
Source organism: Nocardia asteroides (assembly GCF_900637185.1). Lineage (NCBI taxonomy): Bacteria > Bacillati > Actinomycetota > Actinomycetes > Mycobacteriales > Nocardiaceae > Nocardia > Nocardia asteroides. The sequence continues at coordinate 2,008,485 of NZ_LR134352.1, forward strand.
GACGCGGCCGAGATAGCCGCGCGCCAATTGCGGCCCGGCCAAGTAGAGTTCGCCGATCTCGCCGTCGGGCACCAGTTGCAGCGCGCCGTCGAGGAGGTACGCGCGGGTGCCGTCGAGGGGACCGCCGACGTGCGGAAGCGCCCCGGTCACCGGCGCGCTGAGCGCGTCGACGGTGGCCTCGGTCGGGCCGTACATATTGCGCGCGGCCACCCCCGAACCGACGATGAGCGACCACAGCGCGGGCGGGGTCGCCTCGCCGCCGAGCAGCAGCAGCTCCGGCCGGTGCGCGTCGCCGAGCAGGCCGTTGTCGATCAGCGCGGTCGCCATCGACGGGGTGGTGTCGACGACATCGATGCGATCGGCGATCAGCGCGGCGATCTGCGCGGCCGCGTCCTTCTGGATGTCGGTGTCGTACAGGTGGACTCGATGCCCGCACCACAACCACAGCAGCTGATCCAGCGCCGCGTCGAAGGCGAACGAGTAGGTGTGCGCGACATGCAGCTGCCGCCCACCCACCCGCTCGGCGGTCTCGGCGTACACGGTCGACCGGTGGTGGTGCAGCAGCTGGGCCATCGCCCCGCAGGAGATCTGCACGCCCTTCGGCTTCCCGGTGGATCCGGAGGTGTAGACGACATAGGCCAGATGCTCGACCGAACGCGGCGCCGCGAGGTCGGCGGTGGTCAGCGGACCATCCGCGAGCCCCGTGATCTCCGCGCGAACGGCATTGTCGGACAGCCGGATCAACACGGGCGCGTCCGCCGGACCGGCAGTTGACGCCTGGTCGGCCGACGCAGTACGCGGCGTGCGGTCCGTCGATGAACCGCTGGTCAGCGACCGGTCTGCCGACACTGTGTCCGCGGCCCGGTCGGTGTCCGGGGTCGACCGCTGCGCGTGATCGGCGAACACCGCGTCGGCCACGGCATCGTCGGTGAAGATCAGTACCGGTGCGGCGTCGTCGACGATGTCGGCCAAGCGCTGGGCCGGGTGGTTGATGTCGAGGATCAGGTAGGCGGCGCCCGCGTGGCGGACGGCGAGCAGGGCGACGACCAGGTCCACGGTGCGCGGCAGGGCGATGCCGACGATGTCCTCGGGGCCCGCGCCGCGGCCGCGCAGGTAGCGGGCCAGGCGGTGCACGCGGGCGCCGAGTTCGGCGGCGGTGAGGCGGTGGGCGCCGTCGACGAGCACGATGTCGTCCGGTCGGGCGGTGACCATGCGGTCGAAGACCTCGACCGCGTCCTCGGGCGCGCCGGGCAGGGCGGCAGCGGCGCGATCGGCGCCGATCTCGCTGGGATACAGAGTGATCGCGCCGATCGGCCGATCGGCCTTGTCGACCAGGTCGGTGATCAGCGCGACCAGCGCCGACATCCGCCGCCGCACCGTGGCGGCGTCCAGCGAGCGGGCGTCGACCTCGAAGCCGAGCTGGATCCGGTCCTCCGCCAGTGGCGTCACGGTCAGGCCCAGGTCTTCCGGTGGCCCGCCGGCGACATTGCGGAGCGTGCCGGTGGCGCCGTCGAAATCGAGCGCGAAGTCGAAGGCCTTGAGATTGATGCCGATGCCGTGCAGCAGCGCTCCGGTCTGGGCGCCGCCGAATTCGCGGGCCAGGTCCTCACCGCGGAATCGCTGGTGGGCGCGCATCTCCCGCAGCGCGTCGGCCACCCGCTTGCCCAGGTCGCCCAGGCGATCCTGGCTGGAGACCGGAACCCGCAGCGGCAGCACGTTGACCGCCATGGACGGGGTGGTGAGCGCGGTCTTGCCCACGCGCGCCATCACCGGCAGCGCGATGACCACATCGGTCTCGCCGAGCAGCCGGTGCACGAAGCCCACATACCCGGCGACCAGCACATCGGCCCAGGTGATCCCGGCCGCCGTGGCCGCCTCCTTGATCCGGGCCACCTGCTCGGCGTCGAGTACCGCGCGGACCTCGTGGGTCCGCTCCACTACACCCTCGGGTGCCTTGCCGCGCCCGTCCAGCGGCGGCAGCGGAGTGAGGCGGTCGCGCCAGTAGTCGCGATCGTGCTGATGTGCCTGGCTCGCACGGTATTCCAGGTCCTCGGTCACCAGCGTCTGGATCGAGCCCCAGCGCAGGCGCGGTACGTCCCCGCCGCGGCGCAGCGCGGTGTAGTGGGCGGCCACCCGGCGCGAGACCATGGCGGCGCTGTAGCCGTCGATGATCAGGTGGTGGTAGAGCTGGATGCACCACACGTCGCTGTCGGTAAGGCGCAGCAGCGTGTAGGTGTAGAGCTGCCGGTCGACCATCGCGCGGCAGAACGTGGCCGAACGTTCCCGCTCGGCCGCGACCAGCCGGTGCGCCGCGGCGACCGGGTCGGCCTCGCCGCGCAGGTCGACCAGCGGGCGCAGGTCGGGTTCGTGGTCGGTGATCCGCTGACGCGGCCCGTCGGCGGAGTCGGTGAAACGCAACCGCATGGTGTCGGTCTCGGCGATGGTGCGCCGGATCGCGGTGTCCAGCAGAGCCACGTCGATGGGCTCCGGGCCGGAGATCTCGAGCACCTCGCCGACCATGTAGCTGAGCGAGTCGGGGTCAAGGCGCTGGGCGTTCCAGATGCCCAGTTGCGCTCCGGTGAGCGGTAATCCGGGATGGCCGGCGCTCACGTCGTCCCGTTCCACCGAGCTCACAGCAACTCCTTCATCAACGTTGGTTCGTGGTAAAGCGGCCCGCGTCACCGGATTCCGCCGCGCGGTACCGGTGACGCGGGTCGGGTCAGGCGTCGGCTTCGATCCGGGCCGGAGTCAGCTGACGCAGCAGATCGGCGGTACCGGTGACCGCGCCACAGCGCCGGGCGACGTAGTTCAGCGCCATCACGTGCTCCTCGCGGCTGAAGTCCGCGGTCGCGTCGTGCACGAGGAACGGGCGCACATCGCCCATGAACGCCTCGGCGGCGCTGAGCATGCAGCCCATGTGCGTGTAGACGCCGGTGACCAGCAGCTGATCGCGCTGGTAGTAGCCGAGCAGCTCACGCAGGTCGGTGCGCTGGAACGCCGAGTAGCGCCACTTGGTCACCTGGATGTCCTGCGGCTCCGGGGCGATGGCGTTGACGACCTTCGTATCGGCGCCCTCCGACATCCCGCTGCCCCAGAAGTCGGCCAGAATGCCGCGCCGCGACGGGTGCTGGTTGCCGGGCTGCATGGTGTAGATCACCGGGATGTCGAGCTCGTGGCAGCGGTCGCGCAGCAGGGCGATGTTGGCGATCAGGGTGCGGGCGGGATCGCGGTGCTGGTCGTAGGCGTCGAGGAAGTACTGCTGCATGTCGTGGATCAGCAGCGCGCAGCGCCCGGGTTCGGCGGTCCAGCCGACCTGGTCGGCGGTGAACTCGTCGGCGCCGGGCATCGGATAGGGCGCGATCGGGGGGATAGGCATGACGATCTCTCGTTCCGGTGGAAAGTCGGCGTCAGCCGACGGTGACGGGCAGGTCCGCGATACCGAGCGGACCGAGGATGCGCTGGAATTTGCCGGTGGTCTCGGCCAGTTCGGCGGCGGGATCGGACGCGGCGACGATGCCGCCGCCCGCGTGCGCGAGCAGGGCGGTGCCGTTCGCGGACAGTTCGGCGCAGCGGATGCTCACCATCCACTCGCCGTTGCCGTCGGCGTCACACCAGCCGACCGCGCCCGCGTAGAAGCCGCGCTCGCCCTCGAGCTCGGCGATCAGGCGAGCCGCGGCGCCGGTGGGGGTGCCGCAGATCGCGGGCGTCGGGTGCAGGGCGATGGCGAGTTCCAGTGCGGACGGGCCCGCCAGTGGCACGGTCGCCGAGATGGGGGTGCCGAGGTGCCACATGGCCGGCGTCGCGGTGAGTTCCGGTGCGGGGGTGTCGACTTCGGCGCACCGGTCGCTGAGGACGGCGGTCACCTGGTCCACCACATAGCGGTGTTCGGCGTGATCCTTGGCCGAGGTGAGCAGCGTGTCGGCGGCCAGACGGTCCGCCGCGGGGTCGTCGAGGACGCGGCGGGCCGAACCCGCCAGCGGGTGACTCAGGACTTCGTTGCCGGTGCGGCGCACCAGGATCTCCGGGCTCGAGCCGACGAGATGTCGCCCGGGATATCGCCCGCCCGCCGCGGCCAGGTCGACCAGGAAGCCGTTGGACAGCGGGTCGGAGGCGACCATCAGGTCGAGGATGTCCAGTGCCCGCACCGGCGTGGCCGACACCGCGCGCAGTGCCCTGGCGAGCACCACCTTCCGCACCGGATGGGTGGGGTTGTCGAGCAGTTCGACGGCGGTGGCGACGCGGCGCAGGTGCTCGGCCGGGGCGGGCACCGCTTCGTCGAGTTCGAAGCGCGGCACCGCGACCCCAGAGCGAGGCAGGTGCGGCGCTTCGGTGACGGTGATCGAATCGGGCGCCCACAGTGCCGTCGGCGCGCCGGGGGTGAAGGGTAGTGCGCCGACGATGTGGCTGATGCGACCGCTGCGCAGCGCGGTCACCGCCTCGTGTGCCGATCGGAAGATCGTCCCGCCCGCGCTCGCGGACACGGTCCGCTGCGGACGGGACAGCACGAAAGCGGGGTCTGAACTGTCGGTACTGATGGTGATCACCCTTTCGGTCACATATCTAGCGTTGCGCCACCGTCGACCCGCAGGTCATGCATGGTGATGTGGCGGGCGCCGTCGGACGCCAGGAAGTGGACGGCCGAGGCGATGTCGGCGGGAGCCGCGATGCGGCGCAACGGGATGCCGAGCCGGTAGACGGCGGGATCGCCGTCCAGCAGCGCGGTCTCGGCCGCATCGTCGAGGGGGCTGCCGCCGAACATGTCGCGCAGCATCGCGGTGTCGGTGGAGCCGGGCGACACCAGGTTGACGCGCACGCCGAGCGGGGCCACCTGGAGGGCGAGCGAGCGGGTGAACGCGGTGGCCGCGGCCTTGGCGGCGCCGTAGGCCGCCATCCCGACCCGGGGTGTGGCGGCGGCATTGGAGGAGACCACCACGATCGCGCCGTGGCCCGCCGCGACCATGTCGGTCGCGGCGCGCTGGGTGACCAGCATGGTGCCGGTGGCGTTCACGGTGAGACAGCGCGTCCAGTCCGCCGGACCTAGCTCGAGCGGGCTGCCGCCGACCATGACGCCCGCGGCGTGCACCAGCACCTCGACGGTGCCGTGCTCGGCGGTGAGCCGGTCGAACGCGGCGGCCACGGCGGCGGGATCGGTGATGTCGACGACGTCGCTCTGTACGAAAGCCGTTGTGTCACTTACACTTCCGCTTCCAAGGCGGTCCTGCGCGGCCTTCGTGAGCGCCGCGGCGGTCGCGTGCACCGCGGGATCGAGGTCCCAGAGCGCGACCACGCGGTCCTCGGTCGCGAAACGCGCGGCGATCGCGGCTCCGATACCCCCGGCCGCGCCGGTGACGACGACGATCCGCCCACGGGGAACACCATTAGACATGAGGTTAGCCTAACCTGAATATGCCGCCGAATGGTTAGCTTCCCTCAAGACCTTCGGTCGCAACACCGGATCCGCCCGCTGGAAAGAGGTGCTCGACTTGCCCGAACCCGTACTCCCCGGCTTCACCCCGTGGCCCGCTGACCTGGCGCGACGCTACCGAGACCAGAACCTCTGGGCGGGTGAGACATTCGGTGCGGTACTCGCCGCGCGCGCCGCGGCGAACCCGGACCGGTTCGCGGTCCTCGACACCGCGAACCGCTGGACCTACGCCGAACTCCACCACCGGGCGCGTTCCCTGGCCACCGGCCTGGCCCGCCTCGGCATCGCGCGCGGCGACCGGGTCCTGGTCCAGCTGCCCAACCGCGCCGAATTCGTGGAAGTGATCTTCGCGCTGTTCGAACTCGGCGCGCTGCCGGTGTTCTGCCTGCCCGCGCACCGCGCCGCCGAACTGGTGCCGATCGCGCGGGCCGCCGACGCCACCGCGATGATCACCAGCGGCACCCACCAGCGCTTCGACTACGCCGCGCTGGCGGAATCGGTGCGCGCCGAGGTGCCCGGCCTGCGGCACGTGCTGCTGGTGCTCGACGAGGGGCAGGCCGCGCCGGAGGGCGCCCGCGACATCGCCGAATTCCGCGACGAGCCCGCGGAACTGCCGGGCCCGCACGCCGCCGACGTCGCCTTCCTGCAGCTGTCCGGCGGCAGCACCGGCATCCCGAAGCTCATCGCCCGCACCCACGACGACTACCTCTACAGCGTGCGCCGCAGCGCCGAGATCTGCGAACTCGACAGCGACACGGTCTATCTCGCGACCCTGCCGGTCGCGCACAACTTCCCGATGAGCTCGCCGGGCATTCTCGGCGCGCTGTGGGCCGGTGGCGCGGTGGCGATGACGCCCGATCCCACGCCGGCGACGGCCTTCCCGCTCATCGAGCGCTTCGGCGTCACCATCACCGGCCTGGTGCCACCGCTGGCGCGGCTGTGGACCGAGCGGGCCGAAGCGGGCCCGACTCCTGACCTGTCCAGCCTGCGGGTGCTCCAGGTGGGTGGCGCCCGCTGCCAGGACGAGCTGGCCCGCCGGATCGGCCCGGCGCTGGGTGTCACCCTGCAGCAGGTGTTCGGGATGGCCGAGGGACTGGTGTGCTACACCCGACTCGACGATCCGATCGACGTGGTGGTGAGCACGCAGGGGCGGCCGATGTCGATGTTCGACCAGATCGCGGTCGTCGACGACAACGGCGCCGAGGTGGCGCCGGGAACGCAAGGCAACCTGATCACCCAGGGCCCGTACACGATTCGCGGCTACTACGACAATCCCGAGGCCGATGCCCGCAGTTTCACCGCCGACGGCTGGTACCGCACCGGCGACATCGTCGCGGTGCGGCCCGACGGCAATCTGGTGGTCGCGGGCCGCGCGGGCGACTGGGTCAACCGCGGCGGCGAGAAGGTCTCGGCCGAGGAGCTCGAGGCGCACCTGCTCGAACATCCGGACGTGCGCGACGCGGTGATCGTCGGCACCCCCGATCCTGTTCTCGGCCAGCGTATCTGCGCGTTCGTCCAACCGGTCGACCCGGTCCGGCGGCCCACCCTGACCGCGGTGCGCTCGTTCGTGCGCGGGCGCGGGGTCGCGGCGTGGAAGATGCCCGACGCGGTGGTCGTGGTCGACGAGTTCCCCGAGACCGGCGTCGGCAAGACCAGCCGCAAGGAACTGCGGCGGTTGCTGGCCGACAGCGCGCACCAGAACTGAACGTGCCCGGGGTGGCGTGCCGGGCACGCCACCCCGTGGCTCAGGCCAGCAGCTCGATCCAGGACCCGAGGACGGGATCGCCCGCGAGCGTGGGGAAGTCGATGTCCGCATGACCGGCCGACCGCCATTTCTCGACAAGGGACATGATGCGCACCGAATCGAGTCCGGCGTCGAGCAGATCGGTCTGGGCGGTCAGTTCGCCGGGCTCCACGCCCAGCGCGGTGGCCACGTCGCCGATCACCTGTTCGTCGGTCATCTGTCATTCCTCTCGATCGAAATCGGCGACGCCGCGCTTCCAGTAGCCGGCGATGAGCGAGTCCTTGGGCCCGATGCCCAGGTCGTTGCGGATGATCTTGCGGACCCCGCGCAGGCAGCCCGCCTCACCCGCCACCCACGCGTAAACGCGGTGTCCGGCAGGCACTTCCACCTCGCGCACGGCCTGCTCGAGCACGTCGCTGGTGCCCGGTTCCAGCTCGCCGCGGTGCAGCCAGCGCACCCGCATCCCGGCGGGCTGATCGAGCGGGATCTCCTCGGCGGGCCCGGCCACCTCGATGAACACCCAGCCGGTGGTGGTGCGCGGCATGCGCTCGAGCCAGCGGGCGATGGCGGGTACGGCGGTGATGTCACCGGCGAGCAGGTAGTCGTCGTAGGTCTCCGGGATGGCGACGCCGCCGGGGGGACCGGCGATGTGCACCTTGGTGCCCGGGGTGACCGAGGCGGCCCAATCCGAGGCCAGTCCACCAGGGTGGATGACGAAATCGATGTCGAGTTCGCCGTCCTCGACGCTGTGGCGGCGCACGGTGTACTCGCGCGAGACCGGTCGCGGGTTGCCCCAATCCAGCATCGTGCCCTCGAGCTTGGGCAGCCGCAGCACGCCGTCCTCGCCCGGAAAGATCAGGCGCACATGCTCGTCCGGCACATAGCTGTGGAACTTCGCGATGTCCGGGCCGCCGAAGGTGATCCGCAGCAGCGCCGCGCCGACGGGCGCGACCCGCAACACCTCCACCTCCTGCAAGCCGATCGGGTACGGCACCTTGGCGTAGTGGTCGCCGGCGAGCACCTCGGCGATGTTCTCGCGATAGGCGGTGCGATCCTTCATCGTTGTTCCTTTCTGTGCAGCGGCCCGGCGCCCAGCGCCATCAGGCCGGTGAGAATCAGGACGGCGACGCCGTAGAGCACCAGCGCGCGTCCGGGATCGAACAGCTGGCCGACCACACCGGCCACCATGGAGCCGACCGCGGTACCGGCGACCGACTGCACCATCAGCAGGCCCGACATGCGCCCGCGCATGTGATCGGGCGTGGCCTGCTGGAGCATCGCGTAGCGCAGCACCATGTTCACCGCTCTGGCCAGGCCGAACCCGGCCAGCCCGAGGAACACCAGCGCCGCGTGCGACCACAGCCCGGCCGCGATCACGCCGATCGGCATCAAGGCCAGCGTGAGCAGCAGCGCCCGGCCGGTGTGCACGCGGCTCATCCAGCCGCTGGTGAGCGTGCCGAGCACGGCACCGGCGCCGGGCGCCGCGTAGAGCAGCCCGAGCGTGCCCGCGCCCGCGCCGAGTTCGACATCCGCGAAGGCGGGCAGCAGCACCAGCGGGCCGCTGACGAGCATCCCGATCAGGCCGGTCAGCAGGATGAGCCGGATGGATTCGTGGCGCACCGCGAAACCGATGCCCGCCGCCAGCTCGCGAATCGGGTTCTCCAGATCGCGTTGCGGCGGCGGCGACGGCCCGATCGCGGTGATCAGCCCGACGGTGGCGGTGGTCGCCAGGGCACAGAGGAAATAGGCCGTGGCCACTCCGGTCTTCGCGACCAGCAGACCGGCGACGGCGGGGGTGAGCATCGTGCCGAGGTCGGTGGTCAGCGAGACCAGCGCGCCCGCGGCCGCGACCTTCTCCCGCCCGACCAGTACCGGGACCATGGCCATCAGCGCCGAACCGCTGACCCCGCCCGCGAGGCCGTCGATGACGGCGGCGAGGTAGATCGCGGGCAGCATCGGGTCCGGCAGCACGGCGTTCACGCCGAGCACCAGGAACCCGAGACCCGCCGCGCTGCGCGACCATTGGATCACCGTGCGGCGGTCGTAGCGGTCGGCGACGACACCGCCGGCCAGGCTGCCGAAGAACAGGGCCGCCGCGGTGGTGGTGGCGACTCCGGCGACCTGCACGCTCGAACCGGTCAGCTCGTAGACCTGTAGCGGCAACGCCACCATGAGCAGGCCGATGCCGAGCACCGACACCAGCCGCGCCGCGAACGCGCACCGGAACGGGCGCGAGGCCCGCAGTGGGCTGAGGTCGAGCAGCAGTCCCCCTGGGGCGGTCACTTGAAGCGTTCCACGAGCAGATCGAGGGTGGCCATGACGGTGCGGTAGTCGGGCCGCGAGCTGGTGGCGGGCAGTTCGAAGACCTTGTTCCCGGCGAACGCGGGCAGCGCCGCGTACATCGGGTCGGCGCGCAGCTCGTCGAGCGAGCGGCCGCCGCTGAGCGGAATGGTGAACAGCACGGGCGCGTCGATCACGGTGGCGAGCAGTTCGGGGCTGAAGCTGATGAAGTCGGCGCTCTGCTCCTTGGCGGGGTTGCCCGCCTTGGCCTCCACCGCGGTGTCGAGGGTGAATCCGACCTCGGAGAGCAGGGTGGGCAGCGCGGCGCTCGGCACGAACAGGGTCGGCTTCTGGCTCTTGATCGACTGCATGACCGCGGTCGCCCCGGCCGGCGGCTTGATCTTGCTCTTGGCCTCGGCCAGCTTGGCCTGGTAGTTGGCGATCAGCGCGTCGACCTTGGCCGGCTTGTTCACCGTCGCGGCGATGAAGCGCAGCTGGTCCTGCCAGTAGGTGGTCTCGGTCGGCAGCAGTACGGTCGGCGCGATGGCGCTGAGCTGGTCGTAGGCGTTCACCGACTGCTGGCCGGGGTAACCCTGGCCGCCGCCGATGATCAGGTCGGGACGCTGGGCGGCGATGAACTCGAGATTGATGTTCTCACCCGACGGCACGGCCTGGGTGCCTTGACGTTTCGCGTCCTCGGCCCAGCCGGCCGGGAACTCGCCCGGCTTGTTGGGCACCCCGAGCAGGCGCGGATCCGCCGCGACGACGGTGGCCTCGAGGTCGTAGAGGTAGCCGGCCAGGTTGCCGTTGAGCACCACGATGCGCTGCGGGTCGGCGGGCACCTTGACCGGGCCCTTCGCCGACGGGACCTCGCGCGGGCCGGTCTCGCCGGTGTCGGAGGACGAGTTGCCGCACGCGGTGAGCACCGCGACCAGCGCGAGAACCAGGAGGGCGAGGGCGGCCCGGAGGCGGCCCGACGATCGGTTGGTGAACATGGACGGGGAATTCCTCATTTCTGACGATGGCGGCGCGATGCCGCCTCAGTGCACCTGGGCGGCGTTCTCCGCCAATGGGATGACCAGTGGGGTACCGGTTTCCGGGTCGTCGACGATCCGGCACCGCAGCGAGAACACCTCGTGGACCAGGTCGGCGGTGACGATCTCGGCCGGTAGCCCGGAGGCGACGACCCGCCCGTCGCGCATGGCGATCAGGTGGTCGGCGTAGCGGAAGGCGTGGTTGAGGTCGTGCAGGACCGCGACGACGGTGCGGCCCGACTCGCGCTGGAGCGAGCGGCACAGGTCGAGCAGCTGGATCTGGTAGGCGATGTCGAGATAGGTGGTCGGCTCGTCGAGCAGGATGATGGGCGTCTGCTGGGCCAGCACCATCGAGATCCACACGCGTTGCCGCTGACCACCCGACAGTTCCTCGACCGGCCGCGCCGACAACTCGGCGACGCCGGTGGCGGCCATCGCCGCCGCGACGGCCTCCTCGTCGGCGCGCGACCACTGGCGCAGCAAACTCTGATGCGGATAGCGCCCGCGCGCCACGAGATCCGCGACCCGGATGCCGTCCGGCGCGGTCGAGGTCTGCGGCAGCAGGCCGACCTGGCGGGCCAGTTCCTTGGCCGGATAGTCGGTCACCGGTTTGTCGTCGAGCAGGACCGTGCCGGACTCGGGGGCCAGCAGCCGGGCCAGCGCGCGCAGCAGCGTGGACTTGCCGCAGGCGTTCGGGCCGATGATCACGGTGAACTTGCCGTCCGGGATATCCACAGAGAGCTGATCACTGATCGTGCGGCCCTTGTAGCCGAGCCGGACCTGGTCGGCGCGCAACCGCGCGGCGTGAGAGTCGTTCATATCGCTTTCCCTATTTCCGTCGCGCCTCGGCGACGAGCAGATACGCCAGGTACAGGCCGCCGACCGAGCCGGTGACGATGCCGACCGGGATGGTGGTCGGCGCGAAGGCGTGCTGGGCGATCCAATCGCAGGTGATCAGCAAGGCCGCGCCCATCGCTGCGGCCGGAACCAGCGCGATCGACGGTGTGCGGGTGAGCTTGCGCGCCAGGTGCGGCGCGGCCAGCGCGACGAAGGCGATGGGCCCGGCCACCGCCGTCGCCAGCGAGGTGAAACCGACGCTGAGCGCGATCAGCCAGCCGGTCGCCTTGCTCGCGTCCAGGCCGAGGGCCCGCGCGGTGTCGTCGCCGAGCTCGAGGATCTGCAGCCGGGACGCTGCCGGTATCAGCGCCAGCGCGAGCACGGCCAGGATGATCATCGTCGGCGCGACCTGCGGCCACGACAGCCCATTGAGCGAGCCCGCGCCCCAGGCCGCCGCCGACATCGCCGCGTCCAGGTCGGCCCGCATGATCAGCCAGGTGTTGACCGAGGCGAGCATGGCGCTAACGCCGATGCCGACGATGATGAGCCGGAAGCCGGTCACGTTGTGCCGGAAGGCCAGCAGGTGGATCACCAGGGCGGCGCCGAGGCCACCGATCATCGCGCCCGCCGCGGTCTGGAAGCTGCCGCCACCGAGGATCAGGATCACCAGCAGGGCGCCGGTGTAGGCGCCGGTGCTGAACCCGATGATGTCCGGGCTGCCCAGCGGGTTGCGGGTGACCGATTGAAGGATCGCGCCGCTGACGCCGAGCGCGGCGCCGAGAGCCAAGGCCATCAGGATGCGCGGCAGCCGCCAGTCCCACACCACCAGCCGGTCGAAGCGCTCGTCGCCCACGAACAGCGCGCGCAGCACGCGCGGCGCGGGAATCTGGAAATCGCCGGTACCCAGCGCGAATACGGCGGTGGCGAGCGCGATCGCGAGCAGGATCGCGCACACCACCACGGTGCGCACGCCGATCCTGGTGGTGAGACCGAGGCGCGGTACGCGCAGCACGAGCATGGTGCGTCCGAAGTCGATCATGCCGTGGCTCCCACTCGCGAACGTCGCGCCAGCCAGATCAGCATCGGCGCACCGAGGAACGCCGTCACCAAGCCCGCGGGTACCTCGTCGGGACGGATGATGATGCGGCCCAGGACGTCCGCGGTGAGCACCAGCAGCGGCGCGAGCACCAGCGAGTACCCGAAGATCCAGCGCTGATCGGGACCGACCAGCCAGCGGGCGATGTGCGGCACGGCGAGCCCGACGAAGGCGATCGGACCGACCGCCGCGGTCGCGGTGCCGCACAACAGCACCAGGGCCAGCGCGGTGAGCAGCCGCGTCCGGGTGACATGCACTCCCAGTGACCGGGCCAGCTCGTCGCCGAGGGCGACGGCGTTGAGTGAACGCGCGCAGATCGCGGCGATCACCAGCCCGGCCACGATGAACGGCGCGGCGCCGGTGATGATGTCGAACCCGCGACCGGTGAGCGAACCGGCGTCCCAGCGCCGCATCTCGTCGAAGGCCTTGGGGTCGATCAGGATCAGGCCGCGGGTGAGACCGCCGAGCACCGCGGTGGCGGCGACGCCGGCCAGGGTCAGCCGGATCGGGTCGGTGCCGGTGTGGCCCGCGGTACCGAGCCGGTACACCACCACCGAGACCAGCGCGGCTCCGGCGAACCCGAACCACACGTAGGAGGTGATCTCACTCACGCCGAGCAACCCCACCGCGATCGTGATCGCGAAGGCCGCGCCCGCGTTCACGCCCAGCAAACCGGGATCGGCGAGCGGATTGCGGGTCAGGGCCTGCATCAGGCAGCCCGCGACGCCGAGCGCCAATCCGCACAGCAGCCCGAGAATCGTTCGCGGCAGCCGGTACTCGGTGACGGTGACATGGTCGGGGGTGCTGACCGGGCCGGTCAGCGCTTGGAAGACCTCGCCGACCGGGATCGATTTCGTGCCGACCAGCAGGCTCAGCAAACAGGCCGCGATCAGCAACGCGGCCGTCAGCAACCAGCCGCACCAGCGCGGACTTCTCATTAGGGGAATCTCTTTCACGTAGAACCAAGTCTCTTGGGAGGTTAGCCTAAGAAACCTTTAGATAGGTGAGCCTTGCCTGACTAATGCACAAAGAGCTTAGACAAGGCAAGGTCTTGATAGGTGAGCCTTACCTAGCTATGGTTCCGGTTCGTTCGGTCCGCAGCCTCTGCGCCGCGCAGTTCACCACGAGGAACACGAAAGGTTCACCCCCGTGAAAATCACCAAGTTCGCCCTGCTGGCCTCGACCGTCAGCGTTGCCCTCGGCATCGCGGCAGGCACCAGTCACGCGGCGCCCGCCGCGGACCCGAGCGCGCCGATCAACTACACCGCCACCACCACCGAGACCAACACCGTGATCGGGACCGACTCCGGCTCGCTCGTGGTCGAGGACGGGGTCTTCAAGATCAAGGCCGTCGACGGCACCACTGTCGCGGGCAGCGAACTGTCCTTCCGCGTCGACGATTTCGTGTTCCCGATCGCCGCCGACATCGCCGGCCGCACCGCCACCCTGACCCCGCAGTTCGACCTCGCGCACGCCACCTACAAGCCAGTCGCGCTGCCGTACGAGGACAAGGCGCCGTGGAAGAACGAGTACGACCGTGAGCAGGCGGCGTGGAGCCGCCTGGGCAGCACCATCTCCCTCGGCGCCAGCATCGCGACCCTGGTCGGCGGCCTCGGCGGCGGCGCGGTGGGCTGCGTGCTCGGCGGCATCGCGGGCGCCACCATCGCCTCGGCCACCATCGTCGGCATGTTCGGCCCGTTCATTCCGGCCGCGGCCGTCGGCTGCGTCGCGGGCATCATGGCCATCGGCGCGCTGGGCACCCTGGCCGGCCAGATCTTCATCACCGCCCCCGTCGCGATCATGGCCGCGGTGCAGTACTTCACCACCATCAACTCGCCGATGCCGAACAACCCGGCGCCCGCCAAGTAGGCCGCCACCGGAACACTCGTGGAGGGGGACAACTCGACGAGGAGAGATCCCGCCCGATCACGATCGGGCGGGATCTCGGTCTGTCTCAGTGTGATTCGGCGTCGGCGGCCTTCTCGTCCGGCGCCGGGATGTGCCGCAGCAGGGTCATGACCAGGACGGCGGCGATCCCGGTGAGTCCGATGCCGACGAGTGAATTGACCTGGAGCGCCTGGGTATAGGCCTGCCGGGCGACGGTGCTGAGCTCGGCGGACAGCGCTTCGGGCAGCATCGCCGCCACGTGCAGCGCGCCGGCGAGGGTGTCCTCGGCGGCCCGCGCGGCCTCGGCGGGCAGACCTGCGGGCAGGGTGTCGGCCATCTGCCCGCGATAGACCGCGGTGCCGATGCTGCCGATCACCGCGACGCCGAGGGCGGCCGAGAGTTCCTGCCCGGTCTCCGAGATCGCCGAGGCCGCGCCCGCCCTCGCCGGATCGACCGCGCCGACGATCAGGTCGAGGCCGAGGACGAACATCGGGCTGAGACCGAGTGAGAACACCACCATGCCGGTGACGATCAGTGCCAGATCGTCGGTGCCCGCGAGCTGGGTGAACAGCGCGTACCCGGCCATCGCGAGCACCAGCCCGCCCGCCATCAGGTAGGCGGGTCGTACCCGCGGGGCGAGCGCGCTCACCACACCCGCGGCCACCACCATGGCGGCCGCCTGCGGCACCGTCCACAGTCCGGCTTCGAACGCCGAGAGCCCGAGGACCAGCTGCAGATACTGGGCCAGCAGCAGGAACAGCCCGCCCATCGCGAGCATCGCGACCATCAGCGCGGCCAGCGAACCGCTGAACCGGACATTGCCGAACAGGTTCAGATCGATGAGGGGATCGGTCAGCCGCCGTTGGCGCAGAACGAACACCACACCGAGGGCGAGACCGGCGACCAGTACCCCGACCGCCTCGACCGACAATCCGTCCTTGGCCAGTTCCTTGATGCCGTAGATGACACCCATCACCGCCAGCAGCGACAACAGCGCGCTGAGCAGATCCAGCTTGCCCAGATTCGGGTCCTTGTACTCGGGCAGCAGGATCGGCCCGGTCACCAGCAGCAGCACCATGGCGGGCACCGCGACCAGGAACACCGAACCCCACCAGAAGTTCTCCAGCATCGCGCCGCCGACCAGCGGCCCGATGACCATGCCGATCATGAAGCTGGTCATCCACACGCTGATCGCGGTGGTGCGCTGGCGGTCGTCGTGGAACATGTTGCGGATCAGCGCCAGGGTGGAGGGCATCAGCGTCGCGCCCGCGATACCGAGCAGCGCGCGCGTGCCGATGAGCATGCTCGCGCTGGTCGAGTACGCCGCGACCACCGAGGCGATACCGAAGGCCAGCGCGCCGATCATCAGCAGCTTGCGCCTGCCGATCCGGTCGCCGACCGTGCCCATGGTGATGAGGAAGCCCGCGACCAGGAAGCCGTAGATGTCCAGGATCCACAGCAGCTGCGAGCTGCTCGGTTCCAGCGCCTCGCTGATTTTGGGGATGGCCAGGTAGAGCACGCTCAGATCCATCGAGATCAGCAGCGTGGGCAGGGCGAGCACCGCCAGCCCGATCCACTCTTTGAGGCCGGCCGTTCCGGTCGGTTCGACGGCGGTCCGCGCACTCTCGGTGGAAGTCACGACCTCGACGTTACCGACGGTTCATGGGCGCGTGCCACGGGTTTTTCCGGCCCGCGCGCCGGGAAGTCGGTGGACAGGGTGGGGCGATCCCGTCAGGATGGGCGCGGTGTCCACACGAAACGAACAGCTCAGGCTCGTCGATCCGCAGCGGCAGCCGGAGGATCCGGGCGAGCGGTTTCCGTGGTCGGCGGCCATCGACTCCACCTATTCCACCCGCGACGCGATCGACGCGCTGGCACTGGCCCCGTTCCTGCGTGGCGATCAGTCCTTCGCCCGGCAGGCCCACCTGGACCGGGTGCGCCCCGAGGCCTCGCTGCGGCCCGCCGATTCGCGGGTGGTGCGCTCGGTGGCCGACGACGACAGCAGCGCGACGCTCGTCGCGGGGGAGGGCTGGTCGTTGCGGGCCGTGCGCTGGGCGGGCGGCTCGGCCACCGTCGAGGTGACCGCAGTGAGCGACGAACTCGCCGTCGACGTGCTGGCCCAGGCGACCGCCGAGGCGGTGCTGCCGCCGGGCGCCGACGCCACGGTGGAGATGGGCTTCTGGCACATGGACGTGCGGCGGCCGCTGCGCAGGCGCCGCCAGATCGCGGCCCCGGCCTGGTCGGAGATCCGCGGCAACTACGCCGCCGCGGTGTCGGCGAGCATGGATCGGCTGATGGCGCTGCAGGTCGCCGACATCAGGGGCAGGCTGGTGCTGCTGCACGGCGAGCCGGGCACCGGCAAGACCACCGCGCTGCGCGCGCTCGCCCGGGCCTGGTCGTCGTGGTGTCAGGTGGACTGCGTGGTCGACCCCGAGGAACTGTTCAGCAATCCCGGCTACCTGATGGAGGTGGCCGCGGGCGCCGACGGCGACGACGGCAGCCGCTGGCGCCTGCTGGTGCTGGAGGACTGCGACGAGCTCATCCGCGGCGAGGCGAAAGAGGCCGCGGGGCAGAAACTCTCGCGGCTGCTCAATCTCACCGACGGCATGCTCGGGCAGGGCCGCAACGTACTGATCGCGGTGACCACCAACGAGGACCTGTCCCGGCTGCATCCGGCGGTGGTCCGGCCCGGCCGCTGCCTGGCCCAGCTCGAGGTCGGCAGGCTCTCGCCCGCCGAGGCGCGGGACTGGCTGGCCCGGCAGGACTGCCCGCCCGGTGAACCGGTCGAGCAGGGCGGGGCGACGCTGGCCGAGCTGGTCGCGCGGCGCGACGGCGAGATCCTGATCCAGTCGGTGACCAGGGAACCGGCCGAGGTCGGCATGTATCTGTGACCGCGCTCAGCCGGGAACGTGTGCCCTGACCAGCTCGGTGAGGTGACGGCCCACCCGGTCCAGCGGCTCGGTGCTGTGCTTGGCCAGCGACATCACCACCGCGCCCTCGATGGTGGCGATGACCGTCGTCGCCAGCGAGCGCGCGGTCTCGGGCGCGACGTTCTCCGCGCGCAATCGCGTTTCCAGGGCCCGTTCCCAGTCGTCGAACGCCTCGCCCGCGGCGTCGGCGGCGGCCGGTGCCTCCGAGCGGCCGAGCGCGGCCGCGACGATCGGGCAGCCGTCGAGGAAGTCGCTCGATTCGACGACCTGTTTCCAGGCGTCGGTGAAGGAACAGATGGTCGCCTCCGGCTCGGCGCCCTGGCTGAACGTCTCGATCAGCGTCGTCATCGCCCGCCCCGCGACCCGGGTGGCCTCGGTGATCAGCTCGGATTTGCCGCCGGGGAAGTTCAGGTAGATCGTGCGGCGGGAGAGCCCGCTGTGGTCGAGCAGTTGCGCGACTCCGGTCCCGGTCACACCGTTGCGGCGGACCAGGTCGATCGCGCTCTGCACGAGTCCGTCGCGTGCGGCCATCGGCGTCCTTTCGGTCGGTCTTGTTGAAGTATACCGATCGGTGTACTACCGTTCGGGCAAGTACACCGATCGGTGTAGTCGAGGTGACCCGCGGAGGAGCCGACCATGACAGCCCTGAGCGAACCGCTCGCCCTGCCGTGCGGCCAAGTGCTGCCCAACCGCCTGATGAAAGCCGCGCTGAGCGAGGGCCTCGGCACCAGCGAGGGCGCGCCCGACGAGCGGCTCGACCGGCTCTACCGGCGCTGGAGCGCGGGCGGATTCGGCCTGGTGGTCACCGGCAATGTGATGGTCCACCGCGACCATCTCGGCGAACCGGGCAATGTCGTCATCGACGACGAGCGTCACCTCGACGACCTGACCCGCTGGGCGCGCACCGCCAAGACCGGCGGCGCCAAGCTCTGGATGCAGATCAATCACCCCGGCCGCCAGGCGAATCCGCTCGCCACGCGGACGCAGCCGGTGGCGCCGTCGGCGATCGGCCTCGGCCTGCCCGGTATCCCCGCGCCGCGCGCGCTCACCGACGACGAGGTCGTCGACATCGTGGGACGCTTCGCCACCACCGCGCGGATCGCCGAGCGGGCCGGCTTCGACGGCGTGCAGATCCACGGCGCGCACGGGTACCTGGTCTCCCAGTTCCTCTCGCCGCTGGCCAACCAGCGCGACGACCGCTGGGGCGGCGATCCGGAGCGCCGGTCGCGCTTCGTCCTGGAGGTGGTCCGGGCCATCCGGGCCGAGGTGTCGCCGGGGTTCGCCGTCGCCATCAAGCTCAACTCCGCCGACTTCCAGCGCGGCGGCTTCACCGAGGACGAGTCCCGCGCGGTGGTACGCCGCCTGGCCGCCGAACGGCTCGACCTGATCGAGATCAGCGGTGGCAGTTACGAATCACCCGCGATGATGGGCAGGCCGGTGGCGCAGTCGGCGAGCACGGCCGCGCGCGAGGCGTACTTCCTCGACTACGCGCGATCGGTGCGCCACGCCGCAGGCGCGGTGCCGCTGGCGGTCACCGGCGGATTCCGGTCCCGGGTGGCCATGGTCGACGCGGTCGAGTCGGGGGAGTGCGATGTCGTCGGGCTCGGGCGGCCCAGCGCGGTCACGCCCGGCGCCGCGGGCGACATCCTGCACGAGCGCACCGCGCGGCTGCATTCCCCGCGGATCACGCTCGGCCTGCCCGCCCGCGTGTCGACGCTGGCCAATGTCAAGAGTCTCGAAGGTGCCCTCGACCTGCAGTGGCATACCGATCAGCTGCACCTGATCGGGTCCGGCGCCGACCCCGATCCCGGCCGCACCCCGTGGCTGACCGCCGCCGCCATGCTGAAACACCATGGCGTGGACGCATTCCGGAGCAGAAGGAGCACACCGGTGAACCAGCAGGCCAAAGACCCGATGCGGCGCAAGTTCGAGATCGAACGGGCCTTCGGGCGCTATGTCGCCAACCCGGCGGTGCGGGCGCTGAGCCGGGTCGGCATCCGCACCTCGTTCGCGACCGAACTGGAGACCACCGGCCGCAAGTCCGGCCAGCCCCGGGTCGTCCCGGTGTCGGTGTCCTTCGACGACACCGGCGCATGGGTGATCAGCCAGCACGGGACCAGGTCGGGCTGGGCGGTCAATATCGTCGCCGAGCCGAAAGTCCGGGTGCGGCAGGGTGATCGGTGGCGCACCGGCACCGCCGAGTTGCGGCCCGCCGACGATGTCGTCGCCCGGGCCCGCAGTTTCGCGCCGAATCCCGTGCTCGCCGGACTCACCGCCGCGACCTTCCGCGCCCTGCAGAGCACCCCGGTCTCGGTGCGGATCACCTTCACCGACTGACCACCTCGGCGCGCGCGGCGCAGGCCAGGGTCAGCACCAAGGGCACGGCCAGCGCCGCGGTGAGCGGGACGAGCGCGGTCAGCCAGCCGATCACGGCCGGTCCCGCGAGCAGCCCGAGATAGCCGATGGTGAAGACCCGGGACATGTCGGTGGCGGCCGTGGACCCACCGAGATTGCCCGCGGCGGTGAAGATCTGGGGCACGCCGCCGGCCAGCCCGAATCCGCACATCGCCCAGCCGATCAGGGTCACCGGCAGCCACGGCGACGCGATGACCACCGCGAACCCGGCCGCCGCGAGCAGGCTGCCGTACCGCACGATCGCGACCGGCCCGAACGCCCCGCTCACCCGGTCGGCCAGGAAGCGGCCCAGCGTCATGGTGGCCGAGAACGCGCCGAACGCCAGCGCGGCGTCGGATTCGGAGACGTCGAGGTGCTCGCGGGCCTGCAGCGCGCTCCAGTCCGCGGCGACCCCCTCGGCTAAGAGCAGGACGAAGGCGATGGTGCCGAGCGCGACGACCTGGGTGGTGCGCCGGTGCCGGTCGCGGGCCTGCCGGGTGTCGCCGGTGGGTGTGTGCGTCGGTTTCGCGGTGTCGTCCTGATCCCGCACGCGGCCGGTCGACGTCTCGTCCGGGTCGGCGGTGGTGTCGTAACGCTCCGCACGCGAGCCTGTTTCGGGTTCACCGCTGGGCAGCAGCCGT
Organism: Nocardia asteroides; assembly: GCF_900637185.1. Classification (NCBI taxonomy): domain Bacteria; kingdom Bacillati; phylum Actinomycetota; class Actinomycetes; order Mycobacteriales; family Nocardiaceae; genus Nocardia; species Nocardia asteroides. The sequence goes on from NZ_LR134352.1 coordinate 2,028,753, forward strand.
GGGACGACCAGTGCGGTGACCGCGAGTCCGGCGACACTCGCGCAGGCCAGCGTGAGCTGCGGTGACCAGCCCATCCGCAGCGTGGCCGCGCCGACGAGCGCGCCGGCGAATCCGCCACCGGAGAACATGGCGTGGAACGCCGACATGATCGGCCGGTGGTAGGCCCGCTCGACGTGCACCGCCTGGGTGTTCATCGACACGTCGAGCGCGCCGTTGCCGAGCCCGAAACAGGCCAGCGCGACGGCCAGCGTGACCGGGCCGGTGGCCAGTGCGGGTCCGAGCACGGTCACCGAGATGCCGGTGGCGGCCAGCGCCACCAGGGTGCGGCTGCCGAACCGGTCGGCGGCCGGTCCCGCCAGCCGCATCCCGACGATCGCCGCGCTCGCCAGCAGCAATACGAACATGCCGAGCAGTGAGGCCGATACCCCCGTGCGGTCGGTGATCGCCGGGATGTGCACGACCCACATGGCCAGCAGGAATCCGTTCAGCGTGAACGTGCCGAACACCGCGGCCCTGGCCGCGCGCAACTTGCGGTCGATCGTCGCTGGGGTCACCGATTCGACGGTACGGGGATCGTCGCGGACTCGCCCGGGCCGCACGTCTCGATCGCGCCACGCTCCAACGGCCCCGGGTCCACCCCGGATGGCCGTGGGAGCGCGGTGATCAAGGTTTCATGCCCGAGGCGCCCAGGCGCCGGTGGCCGCGACCTCCTTCGCGTAGTCGGTGAAATCGCGGGGCGCACGGCCCAGGGCGCGCCGCACACCGTCGGCGGGGGCGGAATTGCGGCCGTCGAGGACCGTGCCGAAGAGGTAGTCCAGCAGACTGATCACCTCGCCGGGGACCTGGTATTCGCTCAGTGCCGCAACGAATTCCGGCCGGGTGACGGGGATGAAAGCGATCTCGCGGCCGGTGGCCGCGGCGATCTCGCCGACCGCCTCGGCGAAGGTCAGCGCTCGCGGACCGGTGAGCTCGTAGACCTGGCCCGCGTGCCGGGCGTCGGTGAGCGCGGCCGCCGCCACCTCGGCGATGTCGTCGGCGTGCACGAACGGCTCGGGCACATCGCCGTTGGGCAGGGCGACGGCGCCCGCGAGCACATCGTCGACGAAGGCGCCCTCGCTGAAGTTCTGCGCGAAGAAGCTGCACCGCACGACGGTCCAGGTCAGGCCCGAATCCCGCACGATCTCCTCGCATTCCAGTGCCTCGGGCTCGCCCCGGCCCGACAGCAGCACCACCGAGCGCACGCCCGCCGCCACGGCGGCCGCGGTGAACGCGCGGATGGTGTCGGGGGCGCCCGGCACCGCCAGGTCGGGCTGGAAGGCGAGGTAGACCGAGTCCACCCCGGCCAGGGCGGGCGCCCAGGTGGCGCGGTCGGCCCAGTCGAACGGGATCGGCGCGGTGCGCGAGCCGGGCCGGACCGGGTGACCCGCCGCGGCGAGCAGGGCGGCGACCCGGCTTCCGGTCTTGCCCGTCACGCCGGTGACGAGGGAAAGGTGCTGGTGAGAGGTGGTGTTTGTCATGAGACAAGTACATCGGCCCTGGGCTGCGAGCGACATCGTCGTGCCGCTCGCGAACATACGCCGTCGTCTACTGTGGAGGCGTGGATGCGTTAGCCGGTCTGCTCGAGGGGCCACGCGCCCGCGGTGCCTTCCTGATGTGTTCGTTGCTGAATCCGCCGTGGTCGCTGCGAATCCAGGACGAGGCGCCGTTGACGGTGCTGGCGATGATTCGCGGAAAGGCTTGGATCAGTACCGATTCCACGCCGCCGCGACAGCTCGGTGCGGGCGACGTGGCGGTGTTCCGCGGACCGCGGCCCTACACGGTGGCCGACGATCCGGCGACCGAGCCGCAGATCATCATCCAGCCGGGCCAGGTCACCACCACGCCGGACGGTGAGATCCTGTGTGAGACTTTGAGTCTCGGTGTCCGGCAGTGGGGAACCGACGCCGACGGCGAGACGCTCATGGTCACCGGCACCTACGAATCCGCGGGCGCGGTGAGCCGACGGCTGCTGCGGGCGCTGCCGCAGGTGGCGGTGCTGCCGCGCGGTGAGCTCGACACCCGGCTGCTCGACCTGCTCGTCGACGAGGCCACCAAGGACCTGCCCGCGCAGACCGTGGTGCTCGATCGCCTGCTCGACCTGCTGCTCATCGCCGCACTGCGCGCCTGGTTCGCTCGCGACGACGCCCCGGCCTGGTACCACGCCTACAGTGATCCGCTGGTCGGCAAGGCCCTGCGCCTGCTCCAGCACAATCCGGCGCACCCGTGGACGGTGGTCGCGCTGGCCGAGGCGGTCGGCATGTCCAGGGCGGCGCTGGCCCGCCGGTTCACCGAACTGGTCGGCGAGCCGCCGATGACCTTCCTGACCGAGTGGCGGCTGTCGATGGCCGCCGATCTGCTGGCCGAGTCCGATGTCACGGTCGAGGCGGTCGCCCGTCAGGTCGGCTACGGCAGCGCCTTCGCCTTGAGCACCGCGTTCAAACGGCACTTCGGGGTGAGCCCTCGCGACCACCGGCAGGGGAGTGCGGGCGCGCTGTCGACTTCGGCATGATGACACCCATGGATTACCCCGTGTTGTGGCCGATGCCGACCCGATGGGCCGACAACGACCAGTACGGCCACGTGAACAACGTGACCTACTACTCCTACTTCGACACCGCGGTCAACGCCTGGCTCATGCGGGCCACCGGCACCGACATCACCGCGCTGCCCGCGCTCGGTGTCGTCGCCCAGACCGCGTGCCGCTTCCACGGGTCGGTCAGTTTCCCGGACCAGCTGCGGGTGGGACTGCGCATCGCCCGCCTCGGCACCTCGAGCATCACCTACGATCTGGCGATCTTCAAGGAGACCGAGGCCGGGCTCGAACTGGCCGCGACCGGCGATTTCGTGCACGTCTACGTCGACACCGAGACCCGCAAGCCGGTGCCGATTCCCGACGTCGTGCGCGCGGCCGCCGCCGAGCTCGTCACCGGCTGAGCCCTCAGCCGCGCAGCATGCCCTGGAAGCGCTGCATGCCAGTGATCCAGCGGTCGTAGTCGGCGCCCTTGCCCCGGTACATCTGCAGCACCTCCTGGTGCGGCAGGATCAGGAACTGCTCGGCGGCCATCGCCTCGATCACCGTGTCGGCGACCGATTCGGGCGAGAGCACCGCGCCCGCCGTCGTCACGGCCTTGATGGCCAGGGCGGCGGCTTCCGGGGCGTCGGGGATCAGGTCGCCGCTGAGCAGCCTGGTGTCGACGCCCATCGGGCACAGGCAGCTCACCCGAACGCCCTGCTCGCCGTAGGTCACCGCGAGCCATTCGGCGAAGCCGACGGCCGCGTGCTTGGTCACCGAGTACGGCGCGGAGCCGATCTGGGTCAGCAGGCCCGCCGCCGACGCGGTGGACACGAAGTAGCCGCCGCCGCGCTCGACCCAACCCGGGACCAGCAGCTTCGCCGCGCGCACGTGCGCCATCACATTGACGTCGATGGTGGCCGCCCACTGCGCCTCGGTGCTGTCCAGCCCGGGGCCGCCGCCGATGCCTGCGTTGGCGAAGTACAGATCGACGGGCCCGAAGCTGCGCTCCGCGGTCGCGATCAGTTCCGCGATCACCTGCTCGTCGGCCACGTCGCCACCGGCCGCGACCGCGCTCTCGCCCAGCTCACCGGCCACCTTGGCCGCCGTGTCGGCGTCGATGTCGGCCACCACCACCCGCGCGCCGCCCGCGACCAGGCGATGGGCGAGCGCGGCCCCGATCCCCGCTCCCGCTCCGGTGACGACGGCGACCTTGTCTGCAATCTCCATGCCCGCACCCTAACGATGTTCCGTACCGGTAGGTACCTGATTGCGGTACACCGAGATCGGGCTGTTTCACACCGATTCGCCCCCTCAGGCGGTGACGGTCCCGGCCGGTTCGGTGGTGGGCCGTGCCGGCGGCAGCGCGGCGCGGGCCACCGTCCCGAGCCGAGTGTGATTGAAGACCAGATTGAGCAGGAAGGCGGCGCCTGCGCCCAGCGTGACGCCGCTGTCGAGCAGGATCTGCGCCGAGGCCGGGAACCTGCTGAACATGCCGCTGGTCAGTTCCGGCAGCAGCCCGAGACCGATCGCGGTGGCGGCGATCGTGGCGTTCACCCGGTCGAGCAGGTCGGCCCGGCGCAGCGTGTCGATCCCGACCACCGCTACCGTCGCGAACAGCACCAGCCCGACCCCGCCGACCACCGGCTTCGGAATGGCCGCGACGACGTCGCCGATCCGTGGCACCAACCCCAGCACCACCAGGATCGCGCCGCTGACGGCGGTCACGTACCGGCTGTAGACGCGCGTCGCCGCGACCGCGCCCACGTTCTGGTTGAAGATCGTGTCGACGAACGCGGTGAACACCCCACCCAGCACACCCGAAAGGCCGTCGCCCACCAGACCACGCGCCAGCTCGCCTCTGCCGATCGGTTTGCCGGTGATCTCGCTGATCGCCAGCATGCTGGCCGTCGACTCGGCGAACACCACCGCCATCACGATGCTCATCGCCACCACCGCGGTCACCGGGAACTGTGGTGCCCCGAAATGGAACGGCTGGGGAACGCCGAGCCAGTCCGCCTCGCCCAGGCCCGAGGTGGTCACCAGGCCCATCGGCACCGCGATCGCGATGCCCGCGAGCAGCGCGATCAGCACACCGAGTTGCGACCACACCCCGCGGCCGAGACACACGAATCCGACCGCGATCAGCACGACCACCGCCGCCAGCCCGATGTTCGAGGGCGCGGCGAAACCCGGCGCCTTCGGGTCGGTACCGATGATCAGGCCCCCGGCGACCCCGATCAGCGAAACTCCCACCACGGTCAGCACCGTCCCGGTGACCAGCGGTGGGAAGAACCGGACCACCCGGGCGAACGGCCAGGCCAGCGCGATCCCGACCACACCGCCGATCAGCATCGACCCGTACACGGCGTCGAGCCCGTACTCCTTGGCGATCAAGATCATCGGATTCAGTCCGACGAAGGTCGCCCCGCACACGATCGGCAGCCGCGCGCCGGCCAGCTTGCCCACCCCGAGACTCTGGACCAGCGTGATGATGCCGGCGACGAGTAGATCCGCGCTGATCAGCAGGCCGATCGTGGCGCGGTCGAGACCGGCGGCCGCGCCGAATACCAGGGGCACGGTGATGCAACCGGTGTACATGATCAGGACGTGCTGGACGCCGAATGCCAGCTGGCGCGCGAACGGCAGTCGGGTGTCGACAGGGTGTGTCTCGCTCATGCCCCCTGTTTGTAGCCCGCCATTTTTACCGCCGATGGGTGCGGTGTTTCGCCGGTGTGACGGGTCGGATATATCCGCTTCAGACGCGGCTGAGCAGGGTCAGCGGGTCTTCCAGGAAGCCGGCGGTGGTGGCGAGGAAGCGGGCGCCGAGTTCGCCGTCGATCAGCCGGTGGTCGAAGCTGAGGCCGAGGGTGGTCACCCAGCGCACGGCGAGTTCGTCGCGGAAGACCCAGGGGCGCTTGCGAATCGAGCCCAGGCACAGGATCGCCGCCTCGCCGGGGTTCACCAGCGGGACGCCGGTGTCGACGCCGAAGACGCCGACATTGGTGATGGTGAAGGTGCCGCCGCGCAGGTCCGCCGGCGTGGCGTTGCCCGCGCGGGCGGTCTCGGCCGACCAGCTGATCTCCCGGCACAGCTCGCGCAGGCTCAGCGTCTGCGCCTCCTTGAGATTGGGCACCAGCAGCCCGCGGTCCGCGGCCACCGCGATCCCCAGGTTCACATAGTGCTTGGTGACGATCTCCTGGTTCTGCTCGTCCCACGCGGCGTTGATCCCGGGATACTCCGCGATGGCGGCCAGCGCCGCCTTGGCCACCAGCGCCAGCGGCGTGAGGGTGAGGCCCTCGAACGACTTGGTGGTGCGCAGGTGGTCGAGCAGTTCCATCGACGCCGTGCAGTCGAGCGTGACGAAGGTGCTGGCCTGCGGGATGGTGCGGGCGCTGGCCAGCATGGCCGCGGCCGTGCGCTTGCGGATACCGGCGACCGGCGTGCGTTCCTCGCGCGCGGCCGGTTCGATCAGCCCGCGGTCGGGATCGGCGTGGCCGTTCGCCCGCGCGGGCGCGACCGCCCGGGCCTGGGTGCGCGGCGCCGTCACCGGGACCGCCGAGCGCACGTCGTCGACGGTCACCGCGCCTTCCGGGCCCGACCCCGCGACGAACCACAGATCGATGCCGAGTTCCTTGGCCAGCTTGCGCGCGGCCGGGGTGGCCGCCGCGCGATGGGTGCTCGGCGTATTCGACGCCATCGCCGCCGACGGGGCGGATTTGCGCCTGCGCGAAGTGGATTCGGCCTCGGGACCGTAGCCGACCAGCACGTCGTTGCGGGCGACGCTGTCGGCGGTGGGTGGCGCGGTGACCTCGAGATCGTTGCGCACCCGGATCAGCGGCGCCCCGACCGGCACCGTGTCGCCGGGCTGGGCCAGCAGTTCCACCACCACCCCGGAGAACGGCGACGGCAGCGCCACCACCGCCTTGGCGGTCTCCACCTCGGCGATGGTCTGATTCAGTTCCACCGTGTCGCCCACGGCGACCGACCAGGAGACCAGGTCACCGTCGGCGAGGCCCTCGCCCAGGTCGGGCAGGCGGAATTCGAGAACATGACCGTCGTCGGCGGCTCGTTCCGGCACTGAGGGCACCTTTCATCACGCGGCGAGAGTCCGGTCGACCGCCGCCAGAATGCGATCGGGGTCGGGCAGGTGGTGCTTTTCGAGCTTAGCCGGGGGGTAGGGGATGTCGTAGCCACCGACGCGCAGCACGGGAGCCTCCAGGTGATAGAAGCAGCGTTCGGTGATCCGAGCCGCGATCTCGGCGCCGAGCCCGGCGAACACCGGCGCCTCGTGCACGATCACCAGCCTGCCGGTCTTGTCGACCGACTCCGCGATGGTGTCGACGTCGATCGGCGAGAGGCTGCGCAGATCGATCACCTCCAGCGAATGTCCCTCCTCGGCCGCGATCTTCGCCGCCGTCAGCGCGGTGGCGACGGTGCCGCCGTAGGCCACCACGGTCGCGTCGGCGCCGCGGGTGCACACCCGGGCGCGGTGCAGCGGCAGGTCCGGATCACCGTCGAAATCGACGTCGGCCTTGTCCCAGTAGCGGCGTTTCGGTTCGAAGAACACCACCGGGTCGTCGAGCGCGATGGCTTGGCGGATCATCGAATACGCGTCGGCGGGGGTGCTCGGCGAGACCACCCGCAGGCCCGCGGTGTGCGCGAAATACACCTCCGGCGATTCGGAGTGATGCTCCACCGCGCCGATGCCGCCGCCGAACGGGATGCGAATCGTCAACGGCGCCTTCACCTTGCCGCCGGTGCGGTAGTGGATCTTGGCGACCTGGGACACGATCTGGTCGAAGGCCGGATAGACGAAGCCGTCGAACTGGATCTCCACCACCGGGCGGTAGCCGCGCAGCGCCATGCCGAATGCCGTTCCCACGATGCCGGATTCGGCCAGCGGGGTGTCGATCACCCGGTTGTCGCCGAAGTCCTTCTGCAAGGTGTCGGTCACCCGGAACACGCCGCCGAGCCTGCCGATGTCCTCGCCGAGCAGCACCACCTTGGCGTCGTCTTCCATGGCGCGGCGCAGGCCGGTGTTGAGGGCGGCGGCGAAGGTGGTGATCATGACTGCGCTCCTTCGGCGAGGTGGGCCGCGAACTGCCTGGCCTCCTCGGCCAGCAGGGGGTGCTCGGTGGCGTAGACGTTGTCGAACATGCGCAGGGGATCCGGGTCGGGCATCTCGGTGGTGGCGGTGCGCACGCGGCGGGCCACGTCGTCGGCGGTCTCGGTGACCCGGCGTTGGAACTCCGGGTCGAGCAGGCCCTCGCGGTCGAGCAGCAGGCGCAGGCGTTCGGTCGGGTCGCGGTGTTCCCAGTACTCGGTGTCGGCGGCGGTGCGGTAGCGGCTCGGGTCGTCGGCGGTGGTGTGCGGGCCCATCCGGTAGGTCATCGCCTCGACGAAGGTGGGGCCGCCGCCGGTGCGGGCGCGTTCCACCGCCTGCCGGGTGACGGCGAGCACCGCGAGTACGTCGTTGCCGTCCACCTGTACGCCCGGGATCCCGTAGCCGTCGGCCCGGCGGACCAGCGGCACGTGACTCTGCACCGCGACCGGTTCGCTGATCGCCCACTGGTTGTTCTGGCAGAAGAACACCACCGGCGCGCTCCAGGCCGCCGCGAACCCGAGTGCCTCGGCGATGTCGCCCTGGCTGGTCGCGCCGTCGCCGAAGTAGGCGATGGTGGCCATGTCGGCGCCGTCCAGATGCGCGGCGTAGGCGTAACCGGTGGCGTGCAGACCCTGCGAGCCGACCACGATGTTGGCGTTGGTCATGTTCACCGAGTCCGGGTCCCAGCAGTGGTGGGCCACGCCGCGCCACAGGGTGGTGAGCTGTTCGGGCGCGACGCCCCGGCAGTAGGCCACCGCCGTCTCGCGGTAGGAGCAGAACACGTAGTCGTCGGGGTGCAGGGCGTGCGCCGAGCCCACCTGGGCGGCCTCCTGGCCGAGCAGCGGCGGCCACAGACCGAGCTGGCCCTGACGTTGCAGCGCGGTGGCCTCGAGATCGATGCGGCGGGTGACGACCATGTCCTGATAGAGCTGCCGCAATCGTTCGGCATCGACATCGGCCACCAGGGCGGCGTGTTCCCGATCGAACACGCGTCTGCCGTCCGGCTGAACCAGCTGGACCGGGTAGGTCTGCTTCTCCGGCATCGAGATCGCCTCCTCACCACCGTGCCTTGTGGGCTGGTGCAAGTACGACAATCGCTGAGTGCGATGTGTATCACTCAGCATCCACGATAAAGCCGTCTGCGCAAGCGACCGACACGGCGGTGCGCAGAATGCGCGGTCTGGACCCGTCGAGCGCTGTCATACTGCGTTGTATGACCAGTCGCGAACCCGACGTGACCCTCGACGCGACCGACGCCCGATTGCTGCGCGAACTCATCGCCAACCCCCGGGCCACCGGGGTGGAGCTGGCCGCGCGCCTCGGCTTGTCGCGCAACACCGTGCAGGCGCGGCTGGCGCGCTGGGACAGCGGCGGTGTCCTCGGCAGCTTCGAGCGCCGGGTGGAACCGCGCGCCCTCGGCTATCCGCTGGCAGCCTTCGTCGCGGTGGTCGTCGACCAGCACCAGCTCGACGCGGTCGTCGACGAGCTGGCCGACGTCCCCGAGGTCACCGAGGTCTGCGGCATGACCGGCTCCACCGACCTCACCGTCCGCATCGTCGCCCGCGACGCCGACGACCTCTACCGCATCGCGGGCCAGATCCTCAAGATCCCCGGCGTCGAACGCACCAACATGGCCCTGGTCATGCGCGAACTCGTCGGCCCCCGCACCGCCCCCCTCCTCGACCGCCTGGCCGGCCCGGGGTGAGTATCCTTAACGCGTGGCGTTATTAACGCAATGCGTTATCCTGGGTAGGTGATCAGGTCATTCGGAGACCGGGACACTGAGCGTTTGTGGCATCGCGAGCATGTGAAGACGTTCGATTCCCGGATCCTCCGGGTGGCGTTGCGCAAGCTCGCGATTTTGGACGCTGCGGTGTCGCTGGGCGAGCTTCGTGTTCCGCCGGGCAACCGGCTGGAGGCGTTGAAGGGGAATCGCAAAGGGCAATACAGCCTTCGGATCAACGAGCAGTGGAGAATCTGTTTCGTCTGGACCGATGCGGGACCCGAACAGGTGGCGATCGTGGACTACCACTGAAGGAGGTGGCGACATGGGCAAACTGGCTCCGGTGCATCCCGGTGAGGTGCTGAAGGAAGACTTCATCGAGCCGCTCGGCATCACTCAGCATCGAGTCGCGGTGGCGATCGGTGTGCCCCCGCGCAGGATCAACGAGATCGTGCACGGCAAGCGGCGCATCACCGCGGACACGGCCCTGCGCCTCGGGCGCTACTTCGGCACCAGCGACATCTTCTGGCTGAACCTCCAGAATCGCTACGACCTCGAGATCGAGCGCGACGCGATCGGTGCCGCCTTGGCAGCCATTCAGCCGTTGCGCGTGGCGTAGCGATCCGAGTCGGGCGGCAGCCGATCGGGGCCGTCGGGCGAATACCGGCCATGGGCGGCACCTGTCGGTGTGCAGTCGTACTGTTGAAGGCGCAATCACGCTGTAGCGCTTTACTATCGAGTGCGATCTGGAGGGGCGGTTGTGGGGTCGAAACGGGGCTTTTTCCAAGAGCTGGAACACCGGCAGCGATTGGCCGAACAGGCCGAGGCTCGGCAGCAGCGCGCGTTGGAACGGGAACGCAAACAAGCGGAGCGAGCTGTCGCCGGGTACCAGAGGCAGGCTCGAGCCGACTACATCGAGTCGCGCAAGCACAATGTCGAGAAAGTCAATCGCAGCTTGGCGGAGTGGGTTGAGACGCTCACGTCGTTGTTGACAGGCGGTCTCGATTACCCGGTAGAGGTTGACCTTGGCAGGCACCGGAGTCGGTTGGTCGCTCCCGTGCTGGACCTCGGCGTCTACGCCCGGGCTGAACCCGCGCCGCAGTGGGATGAGCCCGAGATCCCGAGCAAGCTGGCACGGATGTTCGGTGGCGCTCAACGTCATCGAACGCGAGTGGACGAAGCTCGCGCCCAATTCGAGGCCGAGAGGCGAGCCCACCAGATCAGAGAGGCCGACCGCCGAGCGGCGGCGGCGCGCGAAGCGGCAGAACACGACGTGCGGCTCGAGGAATGGGAACGTCAGGTCGCGGCGGAGAACGCGGCTGTCGACGCACGGGCGGCGGGGATCGGCGACCGCCACCCCGATGACGTCATCTGGCTCGCCGGCGAGGCACTGGCTCAGTTGGCGTTGCCCGCCCAGTTCCCGCGGGCTGTCGAGGTTGCCTTCGATCCGCGTGCGGAGCTGCTCGTTGTGCGGTTCGAGCTCCCGCCACACACGATCGTCCCTGAGCAGCGTGAATTCCGGTACATCGCTACGAAAGACGAGGAACGCGCGGTTGCGCGTACGAAGGCCCAGCTCAGCGACCTCTACCGGGAAACCATCGCGCAGACCGCGCTGCTCGCGATTCGCGCATTGTTCGGTGCGGACCAGGCGGTCCAGTCCGTCCATCTCGATGGCTATGTGCAACGTCGTGACCCGGCGACGGGCGCGCTCGACGCCCCGACGATCATCAGCACCACCGTCGAACGAGAACAGATGCCCTCGGATGAGAACTTGCGTCATGTCGAACCTCAGGCGTGCCTCCGCAGCTTCGACACGCTGATCTCTGCGCACCCGTACGAGGTCGAACCCATCGCGTCGACCCTGGATTTCGATTGGGGCCGATATCGGTTCGCCAAGGAGTTCGATGCCGCCGCGACACTCGACTCACGCCCGGATCTCATGGCCATGTCGCCCACCGAGTTCGAGCACCTCGTGCGGCAGCTTTTCCAAGCGCAGGGTGCCGAGGGTTGGACGACGCAGCAATCCAACGACGATGGTGTCGATGCGGTGATCGCGAAAAGGACGCCGCTGGTCGGTGGATTGTCGATCGTCCAAGCGAAGCAATATCAGCGCGTCATCGGCGTGAATCACCTCCGTGAGCTCGCGGGGACGATCGAGGAGAAGAAGGCTGCGTGGGGGATCCTGATAACCACGTCCTGGTTCACCAGCGGATGCGCGAAGAAGGCGCGTGAGCACGGGCGCATGGAGTTGATCGATGGCCAGCAGCTTGTTCCGCTCATCAAAGAACATCTCGGCAAGGATGTCGTGATCGGCATCAGGCGGCCGCGGCCGCCGCGCAACAACCCACCCCCACTCGTCGACCCCAGCTCGACGCCATAGCCCTGCAATCCTGTCTGCCGGCGAGAGCGATCGTCGAATGACGCCATGCCGTGATCTCTTGCGCAGTATGGGCGGCCGTGCGACGCTATGCGGTTGCGCGTGAGCCGATTCGGTGGCTTCGTGCCCTGGAATCAGGTGGGACGCATGATGAAACGGCAGTTGTTCGTGGTGGTCGCGGTGGTGGGCTCGGTGGTGCTCGCTGGGTGTGAGGGTGGGGGGTCGACGAGTTCGGCCGGCACGTCGTCGAGGTCGACCACGTCGGCGTCGGCGGCGCCCGTCGTGCCGCCCGCGCCGGTGCTGAACCGGCGCGCGGACAACGGTGAGATCGTGCAGCAGGACGGGTTGTCGGGGGCGGGGACCCTGCGGATCGACAACGGCAACAGCGCCGACTTCGCCGTGGTGGTGACCAACGGCAATCCCGCCGCGCCGCAGGCGATCATCTACGTGCAGGGCAATTCCGAGGCCACGCTCAGCGGCATCGACGGCACCTACTACGTGTATCTGAAGACCGGAACCGACTGGGATCAGGCCACGCTCGGGTTCACCCGGGACCGCAAGTTCCAGAAGTTCGACGACCCCTTCGACGCCGGCTCGGACTGGGAGATCACCCTGCAGCCCTCGATCGGCGGCAATGCCAGCACCAGCAGCGTGCCCGCGTTCTGAGCGTCACGGCAGGACCCGCCGGACCACGAGTCCGGCGACCAGCGCCCAGAAGGCGCCACCGATGCCGAACAGGGTGGTGCCGGACGCGGCCACCAGGAAGGTGACCAGTCCGGCCATCCGGTGCTCGGGGTCGCTGAGCGCGCCGGTGAGCGCGGCGGCGAGGGTCGCCAGCAGCGCCAGGCCCGCCACGGTTTCGAGGGTGCCCGCGGGGGCGGCGGCGATCAGGGTGACCAGGGCGGCGGACGCGAGCCCGAGGATCAGATAGCTGCCGCCCGCGGTGGCGGCGGCGATCCAGCGGCGCTTCGGGTCCGGGCTCGCGCTCGGCGCCGCCGACAGCGCCGCGCTGATCGCGGCGAGGTTGATCGCGTGCCCGCCCGCCGCGGCGCCCGCGATGGTGCCGACGCCGGTGACCAGCATCGACGCCCGCCACGGCACCTGATAGTCGAACGAGCGCATCACGGCAACGCCCGGGATGTTCTGCGAGGCCATCGTCACGATGTAGAGCGGCACGGCGATGCCGATGATCGCCTGCCAATGCCATTGCGGCACGGTCAATTCCACCGTCGGGACCATGGCGGCCGGCTCCAGGTGCCGATGGCCGACCGCGATGTAGATCCCCGTCCCGATCGCCGCGGTGGCGAAGGCGACCAGCACCGCCCACTTCGGCGCGAACCGTTGCAGCACCAGCCATACCAGGATGACCGGCACCACCACGGCGGGCGAGGTGCGCAGCGCCTGCACCGGCGCCAGGCACAGCGGCACGAGGACCCCGGCCAGCATCGCCTGCGCGATCGGCACCGGGATCGCCGCGACCAGCGACCCGAGTCGCTGCCACAACCCGGTGATCACGATCAGCACGCCCGTCACCCCGAACGCGGCGACCGCGCCCGGCCACCCACCGGCCACCAGCCCGGTGCTCGCCAGCAGTGCCGCCCCCGGTGTCGACCAGGCCAGCGTGATCGGGATCCGGTACCGGAAACTCAGCAGCAGAATCCCGATGCCCTGGGTGAAACACAGGATCATCAGGCCCGATGCCGCCTGCGCCGGGCTCGCGCCCACCGCCCGCAGTCCACTGAGCACCACCGCGAACGAACTGGTGAACCCGACCAGCGCGGTGATCGCCCCCGCCCCGAGCGGCTGACCGATCCCGCTCCGCGCCTCGGCGGCCTCATCGGGTGACGTGGTGGTGACCTGCGACATTGTGCCGATGATGCCCGCCGAGCCCCCGGCTGTCGCCTGCCAGTGCCGCGAAAGTGGCCTGATCGAAGCCTGCCAGTTGCCGATACCAGGGCTGTGTAGCCCGTCGAGGCGAACGCGGGCCCGTTCGGACCCCGGGGAGAGGCGAGTTCGGACGCGCGACCGGGCGGTCCTCAGTAGGGTGGCGGCAGCGGTTTCGACGGCGATGAGGAGTGGGCGTGGGCGCGGTGTTGATCTCCCCGGAAGGGCTCCGGGAAGAACTGGCGGACAGGAAGATCCATCTGCTCGATGTGCGGTGGGCACTGGGGGATCCGGACGGGCCGCAGCACTATCTGGACGGGCATATTCCCGGCGCGGTGTTCGTCGACCTGGAGACCGAACTGGCCGCCGCGCCCTCGCCCGCGCGCGGCAGGCATCCGCTGCCCGATCCGGGGACCTTCGAGAAGTGCGCGCGCAGTTGGGGTCTGAGCGCGGGTGAACCGGTGGTCGTCTACGACGCGACCGGGGGCATGGCCGCCGCCAGGGCATGGTGGCTGCTCCGCTGGGCCGGGGTCGAGGACGTGCGCATCCTGGACGGCGGCCTGCCCGCCTGGATCGCGTCGGGCGGCGAGCCGGCCACCGGCGCCGAGGCCGACCCGGAACCCGGCGACCTCGTGGTGCGCCCCGGCGCGCTGCCGGTGATCGACGCCGACGCGGCGGGCAGCTGGTCGGGCGTCCTTCTCGACGCCAGGGCCGGCGAACGCTACCGCGGCGAAGTGGAACCCGTCGACCCCCAGGCCGGCCACATCCCCGGCGCCGTGAGCGCCCCGACCACCGAGAACCTGGACCCCACCGGCCGCTTCCGCACCCCGGACGACCTGCGCGCCCGTTTCGCCGCCTACGGCGACGGCCCGGTCGCCGTCTACTGCGGCTCCGGTGTCACCGCCGCCCACCAGATCGCGGCCCTCGCCGTCGCAGGCATCCCCGCCGCCCTCTACCCGGGCTCCTGGTCCCAATGGTCCAACGACCCCAAGCGCCGGGTCGCCACCGGCGCCTGAGCTCCCGGGCCCCTTCCAGACGGTCACACCCGGGCCACACAGCATCGCGATGTCGTCGGGGTCGGAGGTGAGGATCACCGCCGGGCCCGGCGCCGCCAACGCGGTGGCGCTCACCATCGCGTCGATCGCGTATTCGTGGCCGTGCGCTCCGGCGGCGCCGAGCAGAAGGTCGCGGCGCCCGATGTCCTCGGGTGCCGGGTGGTTGGTTCACGGGCAGCCGCGGGCGATGGTGTGCAGGGTGGCGTTGTCGGCGGCGGTGATGGGGAGGTCGTAGTCGAGGGCGACGGTGAGGTATTTGGCGGCGTAGAAGCAGTGGTTGGCGCGGGCGGGTGGGAGCCAGTCGGCGGGGGTGTCGTCGCCCTTGGACTGGTTGGTGGACGCGCCGGTGGCGAGCAGGTTGACCGACAGGTCGTTGGCGAAACGCAGGCGCCGGGCGGGTGGCCAGGTGGCGGCGCCCATGTCCCAGGCGGCGGCCAGCGGGTACACGTGGTCGATCTGGACGCGGCCGCCGTCGGACTTGCGGAACGCGATGTCGCCGCCGGTGTACGGGTCGGTGAGCACGCCCTCCACGACCACGCACCGGCCGCGCAGGATCACCGCCCGCAGCTGGGCGGCCAGGACGTTGTTACGGGTGTCGCAGCCGTCGTGGCCGCCCGGCGCGTCGGTGTCGTCGGACCAGGCGGTGCCGAACACGCAGGCCTGACCGACCTTGCAGCCGCGTTCGTAGCCGCCGGGGCGCGGCCTGGCGTCGATCACCCGCACCCGGTCGAGCAGCGCGGTGACCTCGGCGCGCGTGGGACTGCCGGGCGCCGGAAGAACCGGCTCGTCCGGGACGAGGACGCCACAGCCCGCGAGCGCGAGCACCAGCACGAGCAGCCACGCCGACTTCGCCATACCTGGGAGTTGTAGCCGGAGGTACCGACAACAATCGCGGCGGGGCTACAGCCAGGCGCGGGCCAGAATGTCGTCGGCGGCGACTTCGCTGGAATTCGGCGGAAACCGCGTCGCCGCGATCGAGGAGATGTGCTTGCCGTCGTGGCCGACCAGCCACGAGCCGCCCCGATCCTCGCATTCGGCGATCTTGGCGAAGACGGTCAGCAGGAAGGTGATCGAATCGCGCGGATCGGCGGTGTGGGCCAGGCGCTGGGACTCGCCCGGCCTGGACAGGTCCAGCCACACGCCGGACTGGCCGTCGAGCCGCATGCCGACGATCTTGCCTGCGTCGATGAACGTGAATTTGCGCCGTTCCCACGGGGTTGTCGGGGTATAGCTCTGCTCGAGAACCTGGAGCAGAATCGTCATCACTGCCCTCCGCACGAATACAAGGGGTTCATCGGCCGAGCCGGAGCGAGCCCGGTTCGCCTGGGTCGTTATGTAGTTGTCGCCGGTGGGTGGTCCGGCCCGTGACCAGGGGATATCCCAAGTATGTTCCGGGATCGGCCAGAAATCCAGGGGGTGCGGGCCGGACGCCGGTCATGTCGGTGCCACCTGCTTGGATGGTGGCCATGCTGCACGGTCTGTGGTCCCCCGGGTCGGGCCTGCTGCTGTGGCACGACGCCGAACCGGTCGCCGTGGGGTCGGTGCTCGGCGAGCTGCTCGAGCGCGCCCGCTTCCGGCACCGCGCCCAGGTGCTCGTCGTCGACGCCACGGGGCAGACCGACACCGCCGAGGTGCGCGCGCACGCGCTCGCGCCACCTACGGCGGCTGTCGTGCTGCGCAGCCGGCTGGCGCGCGAGCACATCTCCGGTGACCTGCGCTTCCTCGGCCACGTCGCGCGCGGGGTGGAACGCTGGGTGCGGGCCGGCCGGGTGGTGCCGCAGGTGGAGCGCGGCGACGGCCAGTGGTGGGTGCGCTGGCGGCTGGTCGGCGGACAGCGGCAGCGCGCGTGGCTGGCCGAACTGGCCGCAGCCATGCCCGCGGCGCTGCGGGTCGCCGGATCGCCCGCCGCGGTGCTCGACGACCTGGTCACCGAGCTCACCGACCCGATCGCCCGCGAGTTCCTGGCACACCGCACCCTCACCCATCCGCTGCTGCGATCGCTGGTCGACGACACCCCGCTCGAGGTGGGCTCCTACCGGCTGGCGGAGACGCTGTCGCAGTGGCGGGCCGGGTACGCCGCCGACGAGCCCGAACTGGTGCTGCGGCTCTGCGAGCCCGACGGCGAGTTCGGCGCCGTCGACGAAACGGTGGCGCTGTGGCGGTTGCAGGTATGCCTGCGCCCGGTCGACGACGCGCCCAAACCCGTTGCCCTCGATGATGATCCGGTGCTGGTGCGTACCGCCGCCGAGAAGCTCGGGCAGGCCCGCAAGGCCTATCCGCGACTGCGCGACCTGCCCGTCGACCCGCGCGGCCTCGACCTGCTGCTGCCCACCGAGGTGGTCGCCGACCTGGTCGCGCACGGCGCGCACGCGCTGCAGGAGGCCGGTATCCGGCTACTGCTGCCGCGCGCCTGGAACATCGTCGAGCCGAGCATGCGGCTGCGGGTGAGCAGTCCCGCGGCCGCCGAATCCACCGTCGGGTTGAGCGGATTGCTGTCCTACCGTTGGGAATTGGCACTCGGCGACCTGGTGCTCACCAAGGCCGAGATGGAACGGCTGATCCGCAGCAAGTCGAATCTGGTCCAGCTGCGCGGGGAATGGGTGCAGGCCGATCATCGCGCGCTCGCCGCGGCGGCCCGCTACGTCGCGCTGCACGCCGACGACACCCCGATCACCCTGGCCGACATGATCGGCGAGCTCGCCGCCGAACGGGTCGACAATGTGCCGGTCACCGAGGTCACCGCCGACGGCTGGGCCGCCGAATTGTTCGCCAGGGAGGGCGAACCCGAGCCGGTCCCGGTGCCGATCGGCTTGAAGGCGGAGCTGCGCCCGTACCAGGAACGCGGCCTGAGCTGGCTGGCCACGATGAGCAAGCTGAACTGCGGTGCGATCCTGGCCGACGACATGGGCCTGGGCAAGACGGTGCAGGTACTGGCTCTGCTCGCGCACGAACGCGAGGCCGCCGGCGACGCCGTCGGCCCCACCCTGCTGGTGTGCCCGATGTCGGTGGTGGGCAACTGGCAGCGCGAAGCGCAACGCTTCACCCCCGATCTGCGAGTGCTCGTCCACCACGGCGCGGGCCGCCTGACCGGCGCGGAATTCGCCGCTGCGGTGGCGGATTCGGACCTGGTCGTGACGACCTACGCCCTGCTCGCCCGCGACGCGACCCTGCTCAGCGAGCAGCGGTGGGAGCGGATCGTGCTCGACGAGGCGCAGCACATCAAGAACGCCGCCACCCGCCAGTCCCGGGCCGCGCGCGCCCTGCCCGGCCGGCATCGGCTGGCGCTCACCGGCACCCCGGTGGAGAACCGGCTGGAGGAACTGCGCGCGCTGTTCGACTTCGCCATGCCGAAACTGCTCGGCAGCCCGCAGTCGTTCCGCGCCAAGTTCGCCGTGCCGATCGAGCGGGAACGCGATCAGCAGGCCGTCGACCGGCTGCGGCTGATCACCGACCCGTTCGTGCTGCGCAGGCTCAAGACCGACCCGGCCGTCATCAGCGATCTGCCGGAGAAGCTGGAGATGACGGTCCGGGCCAACCTCACCGTCGAGCAGGCGGCGCTGTACCAGGCCGTGGTCGACGACATGCTGGCCAAGCTGAAGGACGCGAAAGGCATGGCGCGCAAGGGCGCGGTGCTCGGCGCGCTCACCCGGCTCAAGCAGGTCTGCAATCATCCGGCGCATTTCCTCGGCGACGGTTCCCCGATCCTGCGGCGCGGCAGCCACCGCTCCGGCAAGCTGGCCCTGATCGAGGACGTGCTCGACGCGGTGGTCGCCGACGGCGAGAAGGCCCTGCTGTTCACCCAGTTCCGCGAATTCGGTGAGCTGGTGCTGCCGTATCTCACCGAACGGTTCGGCACCCCGATCCCGTTCCTGCACGGCGGGGTGTCCAAGAAGGGCCGCGACGAGATGGTCACCGGCTTCCAGACCGAGAACGGCCCGCCGCTGATGCTGCTCTCGCTCAAGGCGGGCGGCACCGGGCTCAATCTCACCGCCGCCAATCATGTTGTCCACCTGGATCGCTGGTGGAATCCGGCGGTGGAGAACCAGGCCACCGACCGCGCGTTCCGGATCGGCCAGCAGCGCGCGGTGCAGGTCCGCAAGCTGGTCTGCGTCGACACCATCGAGGAGCGGATCGACGAGATGATCAGCGGCAAGAAGCAGCTGGCCGACCTGGCCGTCGGCGCGGGCGAGAACTGGATCACCGAGCTGAGCACCGACGAACTGCGCGACCTGTTCACCCTGGGCGCCGAGGCGGTGGGGGAGTAGATGGCCGATTTCAGTCAGTTCGGGCCGCGCAGGCCGGTCACCGGCGGTGCGGCGGCCAGGGGCGGGTTCGGCCGCACCTGGTGGGGCAAGGCGCTGCTCGACGCGGTGGAGAAAGTCGCCGACGCGGGCAGGCTCTCGCGCGGGCGCACCTATGCCAGGGCCGGGCAGGTGGTGAACTACCGGATCGAGCGCGGCGCCGTCACCGCCGAGGTGCAGGGCAGCCAGCCCAGCCCCTTCACCTCGGTGCTCACCCTGCGCCCGCTGCGCGCGGAGGAGATCGACCTGCTGCTCGCCGAGATCAGGGAGGCGCCCGGCATGCTCGCCGAGATCGCCTCCGGCGCACTGCCGCCCGCGCTCGGCCCACACCTGCTGCCGACCACCGCCTCCGAGCTGGACTTCTCCTGCAGCTGCCCCGACATGGGCTGGCCGTGCAAACACGTCGCCGCCGTCTGCTACCTGCTGGCCGAGCGCCTCGACGAGCAACCCAGCGATATCCTCACCCTGCGCGGCCTGGACCTCGACACCCTCATCGGCGGCGTCGAGAAGTCCACCCGCGCCACCGAATCCGCCGACCCCTACGGCGACGACCTGGTCCTGCCCGAGCTGCCCCGCGTCGAGTTCCACCCCGTCATCGACGACCTCGATCCCGTCCCGCTCCGCCGCGCCCTGCGGATGACGACCGAGGACGAGCAGGCCGCCGCCCTCGGTCTACGCGAATTACGTTCCCTCTACCCGGAATTCGAGAGCTGAGCTCAGGGGAGTTCGTACTCGAACCAGATGTGGTGGGTGCCGGTGGCGTCGACGGACAGCGCGCCGGTGCCGGTGATGCCTGCCAGGTCGGCGGTGCCGCTGGCGGGGACGATGTGGAAGAACTCGTCGGTGCGATCGGTGCCCGCGGTGGTGGCGGAGTGGACGAAATTGAACGCGCCCGCCTTACCGTGCAGGGCGCCCTCGAACGACTCCATGGCGATATAGGTGCCCGCGCCGCCGGCGATGTCGAAGGCCGCCGTGAACAGGGTGGCCGAGCGGCCGGTGATCTCGCCCGCGTACTCCTTGGTCATCAGGGTGACGCCGACGGGCAGCGCGGTGGCGATGGGTGGCTGCGGTTGCAGGTCGGTGGGGTCGAACGCGGTGAGCTCGAATGTGCCGGTTGCCTTCATGCGGCGATGCTAGACCGGGCCACCGACAGATCCGGGCCTCCGCGCCGGATCACTCGGCCGGGTCGATGCGGTAGACCCGGACGGCGTTGCCGCCGAACACCTTCCGCAGGTCGTCGTCGCTCGCGCCCGCGTCGGTGAGCGCGGTGGCCACCGTGTGCACCGCCCCGGTGAGGCTGGTGATCGGCCGGTCGACCGGGAAGTTGGAACCCCAGACGAGCCGGTCGGGCCCGAAGACGGCCAGCGCGTGCGCGAGCAGTGGCCGCACCCGGTCGACCAGGGTGGGGACCGGCGTCGGCACGCCGCGCCGGGGCACCGGGTGACCGAGGACGGGCATCATCAGACCGCTGACCTTGGCCACCACATTGGGCTGCGCGGCCAGATCGGTCAGGTCGTGCTGCCAGCGGTCGAACAGCGCCTGGCGCTGCGCCACCGTGTGTCCGGTGTCCTTGCCCACCGGACCGAAGATGCCGGCCGGGGTGGCCAGGTGGTCGAGCACGATCGGCACCTCGGGGAACCGCTCGGCCAGTGCCGTCACCTCGGGCAGCTGACCCGAGTACAGCCAGGCGTCGAAAGACAGCCCGCGCTCGGCCAGCTCGCCGAACCCGTCGAGGAAGGCCGGATCGGTGAGCCTGCCGTCGTGCGCGGCGAACGACTTCACCGCCGGATCGGGGTGGTAGGCGACCGTCGAGCGGATTCCGCGTAGCAGCGGGGAGGCGGACTGGTGCGCGTCCAGGACCGCGGCGAAGTCGGCCGCGGCGGGATCGGCGCCGCCGACGACGGAGGCCAGCGCCGGGGTATCGACACCGAACGGCAGGCTGGCCACCCAGCGCGTCTCGTCGGGTTTCCAGGCCGACCACTCCGCCTCCACGTGCCCGATGCCGCGCACGGCGGTGCCGCCCTGGTCGGACCGGTAATCCGCGGGCAGATACGGGCCCATGTAGGCGATCGGGTCGCCGACGAATTCGCGATCCCGGCGCGGCATGAATTTCGCCGCGATATCGACCGAGATCGGGAGGTAGCGCAGCAGCTTGGCGTGCGGGCTGAACAGCCGTGGCGTCGTGTGCGGGTCCCACTGGTGAATGTGCGCATCGATGATGTCGAGCTCGGTCAGGTCCATTGCTGTGCGTCCCATCGCCGCCGCTGGCAGTGTGCTGGCGGCAATTGTCACACGCCGTCACCGGGCGTGTACGGATTCGCGGCCGCGGCTATCGCCTCAGACGGTTCGTCGATACTGGCCGCCGACGGCGAAGAAAGTGTCGGTGACCTGCTGGAGACTGCACACCCGGGCCGCGTCCATCAGCACCTCGAAAATATTGCCGTCGGTGTGCGCCACCTCGGCCAGCCTGGCCAGCGCGCGATGGGACCGCTCGGCGTTGTCGTCGGTGAACTCGCGCAGCCGCGCCAGCTGTGAGCGGCGTTCGGCCTCGGTACCGCGCGCCAGTTCCAGCGGTCCGTGCGCACCGTCGTCGCCGTGGCCGCGGAAGGTGTTCACCCCGACGATCGGCAGCGAACCGTCGTGTTTGCGCTGCTCGTAGCGCATGGATTCGTCCTGGATGCGGCCGCGCTGATAGCCGGTCTCCATCGCGCCGAGCACCCCGCCGCGTTCGCTGATCCGCTCGAATTCCAGCAGCACGGCCTCTTCGACCAGATCGGTGAGTTCGTCGATGACGAAACTGCCCTGCAACGGGTTCTCGTTCATCGCCAGGCCCCATTCCTTGGCGATGATGAGCTGGATCGCCAGCGCGCGGCGTACCGAATCCTCGGTGGGGGTGGTCACCGCCTCGTCGAAGGCATTGGTGTGCAGGCTGTTGCAATTGTCGTAGACGGCGATCAGGGCTTGCAGCGTGGTGCGGATGTCGTTGAACTGCATTTCCTGCGCGTGCAGCGAACGGCCGGAGGTCTGCACGTGGTACTTCAGTTTCTGCGCGCGTTCCCCGGCGCCGTAGCGCTCGCGCAGGGCGATCGCCCAGATCCGCCGGGCCACCCGGCCGATCACCGTGTACTCCGGGTCCATGCCGTTGGAGAAGAAGAACGACAGGTTCGGCGCGAAGTCGTCGATGGCGAGTCCGCGAGCGAGATAGGTTTCGACGTAGGTGAATCCGTTGGCCAGGGTGAAGGCCAGCTGGCTGATCGGGTTCGCACCCGCCTCGGCGATGTGATAGCCCGAAATGGACACCGAATAGAAATTGCGCACGTCGTTGCGGACGAACCATTCCTGGATGTCGGCCATCATCCGCAGACTGAATTCGGTGGAGAACAGGCAGGTGTTCTGGCCCTGGTCCTCCTTCAGGATGTCGGCCTGCACCGTGCCGCGCACCGTCGACAGCGTGCGCGCCCTGATCCCGGCCGCCTCGGCGCCGGTGGGTTCGCGGCCGTGGTCCTCGGTGAAGCGGTCCAACGCCTGGTCGATGGCGGTGTTGAGGAAGAACGCGAGGATCGTGGGGGCCGGGCCGTTGATGGTCATCGAGACCGAGGTGGTCGGCGCGCACAGGTCGAAGCCGTCGAACAGGGTGCGCATGTCCTCGATGGTGGCCACCGAGACCCCCGAGGTCCCGACCTTGCCGTAGATGTCGGGACGTTCGGCGGGGTCGTGGCCGTAGAGGGTGACCGAGTCGAACGCCGTGGAGAGCCGGGTCGCCTCGGCATGCGCGCTGAGCACCTTGAAGCGCCGGTTGGTGCGGGCGGGGTCGCCCTCGCCGGCGAACATCCTGGCCGGGTCCTCGTTGTCGCGTTTGAACGGGAAAACCCCTGCGGTGAACGGGAATCGGCCCGGCAGGTGCTCGGCGCGCAGGAAGCGCAGCAGCTCACCGTGATCGGTGTAGCGCGGCAGCGCGACGCGGGAGATGCTGGAGCCGGACAGGGATTCGCGACGCAGCGGCGTCCGGATCTCGCGGTCGCGCACGCGCACCACCTGTTCGGCGCCCCGGTAGCTGTCGGCCAGGGCGGGCCACTCGGCCAGCAGCGCGGCCGAATCCGCCGACAGTTCCGCGCGGGCGCGGGCGAGCAGATCGGCGACAGCCGCGTCGTCGGGCAGCTCCGCGTGCACCAGGTCGAGACGCTGAACCCGTTGCGCCGCAGCGACTTCCCGGGCGGTGTCGGCGTGGTAGGCGCGCACGGTCTCGGCGATCTCGGCCAGGTAGCGCACCCGCGCCGGCGGCACCAGCTGGGCGAACCGGGTGGAGACCTTGGTGTCCACCCGGGGGAGCGCGCCCGGTTCCAGCGGCAGGCCGTGCTCGCTGAGCAAGCCGGTGAGGTGCTGGTAGAGGGCGGTCACGCCGTCGTCGTCGAAGGTGGCCGCGCTGGTGCCGAAGACGGGCATGTCGGCGGGGGAGGCGCCGAATTCCGCACGGTTGCGGATCAATTGGCGGGCCACGTCGCGCACCGCGTCGGCCGCGCCTCGGCGCTCGTACTTGTTGACCGCGACCACGTCGGCGTAGTCGAGCATGTCGATCTTCTCCAGCTGGGAGGCTGCGCCGAACTCCGGTGTCATCACGTAGAGCGCCACGTCGACGTGGTCGACGATGCCCGCGTCGCCCTGGCCGATGCCGGGAGTCTCCAGGATCACCAGGTCGTGGCCCGCCGCCCGGCAGGCGGCGATCATGGTGTCGATGTCGTCGGGCAGTTCGTGATTGCCGCGGGTGGCCAGCGACCGGAAGTAGACGTGGTCGCCGTCGAGGGCGTTCATCCGGATGCGGTCACCGAGCAGCGCGCCACCCGCGCGGCGCCGGGTCGGGTCGACGGCGAGCACCGCGACGCGCAGCTTGTCCTGCTGGTCGGTGCGCAGCCTGCGCACCAATTCGTCGGTGAGCGAGGACTTTCCGGAGCCGCCGGTGCCGGTGATGCCGAGCACCGGCACCCGGCGCTTGGCGGCGGCGGCCACGATCGCGGCCCGGTCCGGTTCCGGTAGCGCGCCCTGCTGGAGGCAGGTGATGGTGCGGGCCAGGGCGCGGCGGTCGCCGGTGTAGAGCGCGTCGAGATCGGGGCCGGTGGCGGCCGGGTCGACGTCGCAGGTGCGGATCAGTTCGTTGATCATGCCGGGCAGACCGAGGCGCTGGCCGTCCTCGGGGGAGAAGATCCGTACGCCGCAGCGCGCGAGCCGCTCGATCTCCTCGGCGACGATCACGCCACCGCCACCGCCGAAGATCCGCACGTGCCCCGCGCCCGCCGCGCGCAGCGACTCGGCCAGGTACTCGAAGAACTCGAGGTGGCCGCCCTGGTAGGAGCTCACCGCGACGCCCTGCACGTCCTCCTCGAGCACCGCGTCGACGATCTCGCGGACCGAGCGGTTGTGGCCGAGGTGGATCACCTCCGCGCCCTGGGCCTGGAGGATGCGCCGCATGATGTTGATCGCGGCGTCGTGCCCGTCGAACAGCGCCGCCGAGGTCACGAATCGCACGGGATGGACGGGAACGTGCAGCGCGCCGGACTCGCTCATGACTGCCTCCGCAGTTGCTGTTACGGCCAATACTAGGACGTCCAACTAATTCTAGTATGAACTGCGTCACTCCGGCGCGAAACGCGGCCATCGATCCTTCGGCGGAAATCGCGGCCACGTCGACATACTCGACGAATGGTTCGCGAACACAGGGTGGGTGTGGCGCTCGAGCGGCTGGTGGCGTCGGGTGTGCTCAGCGGAGACCAGCGGACAGCGGTGCTGCGGGCCGTCGACGCCGAGGAGCGAGCCGAGCGGGCGGGTGCGGGACGGATGATCGCCGAGGTCGTCGCCTATCTGGGCGCCGGGCTGATCGCGGCCGGGGTCGCGTTGTTCCTCGGGCGGGCGTGGTCGGAGGTGGCGCAGACCGGGCGGGTGGTGCTGCTGCTGGTCGTGGCCGGGTGCGCCACGGCGGGTGGGGTGCTGCTGGCAGGCGGGTGCGACGGGGTCTTCCGGCGGGTGCCGATCGCGTCGGCGGGCCGGACCCGGCTCGCGGCCGTGCTGCTCGCGCTCGCCGCCGGGGCGGTCTGCGGCGCGGTGGTCACCGCGTTCGGCGGGCACGGCGACGACGGTGTCGAGATCGCGGCGGCGTTCGCCGGATTCGCGACCGCGGTGCTCGGCTATCTGCTGGTGCCGACCGTGCTCGGGATGGTCGTGACGGGCGCCTTCGGCACCGGCGCCGTGGTGAGTGCCACCTCGGAGCTGTTCGGCTACCGGTCGGCGTGGTCCGGCGTGCTGTTGCTGCTGTTCGGGGCGCTGTGGTCGCTGCTCGCCTGGCGGCGGCTGTTCGTCGCGGAGTGGGCGGGCTACCTGATCGGCGGGGCGATCGCGGTGGGCGGCGCGCAAACGGTGACGCCCGGTGATTCACTGTGGCGGCCCGGCCTCACCGCGCTCATCGGCGTGCTCGCCCTGGCGCTGTACGCGCTGCGTCGCGAGCCGGTGCTGGTGCTCGGCGGTGCGGCGGCGATCGCGATCGCGGTCGCCCAGACGGTGGCCGAGTACACCGACGGCGGGCCGGTCGCCGCGAGCGTGGTGCTGGCGATCGGGGCGCTGGTGCTCACGGTCGGGCTGGTCGTCTTGCTGACCGCGCCGAAACGGGCGGGATGAGTCAGCGGATCAGGGTGGTCTGCTGCGCGCGGATGGTGCGGAAGAAACGCGGGCCCACATCGGCGCCGTCGTGGTTGTAGCTGTCGATGATCTCGGCCAGCTCGGCGGCCAGCCTGCGCAGGTCCTCGGTCGCCGCGATCCGGTCGTACTCGTCGGACTCCCAGCCCCAGTCCTGCGGGATGTCGTCGATGGTGACCACGATCTGATCGGCGAACGGCGTGCTCACCGACACCGTGAGCGCCGCGGGCGCCGCCGCCAGCGGGCTGTGCACGGTGAGCTCGCCCGGCCCGCCGACGACCGCGAAATTGCGGGCGAAGGCGATGTCGTCGCGGACCGACTCGACGATCGAGGCCGTGCTCGCGTGCCTGCCCGGCCGGTCGTGCCGCGCGCCGTAGACGCGGTCGGCCGCGGCGCGCGTGACGTGGTCGCCGTGCGACTTCCGCAGGATCCGGTCGAGCATGCGCTGGGCCGTCGCCCGTTCGTCCGCGCCGGTGGCGTCGTGCTCGATGAGCGCGCGCAGGCGGGTGATCCGCGCGAAGTGGTCGGTGCTCATGGCCTGATTGTGCCCCAGGCGACACGGTGTCTTGTGTCACAACGGCCCGCTGGGGTGTCCCGGGTCCGCCGCGCCGTCCCTATCGTGGCGATCATGAGTGAAGCGGAAGTGCTGTTCGAGGTACGCGACGGGCTCGGTCTGATCACCCTGAACCGGCCGCGGGCCATCAACGCGCTCAACCACTCGATGACCCTGGCGATCGGCGAGACGCTGCGCGCCTGGGCCACCGATCCCGCGATCACCACCGTCGCGATCGTCGGCGCGGGCGAGCGCGGGCTGTGCGCGGGTGGCGACATCGTCGCCATCCACCGCGACGCCAAGGCCGTCCTCGACGGCGCCGCCGGCCCGCTGGAGACCGGCACCGCCGCGTTCTGGCGCGACGAATACCTGCTCAACGCCCTGATCGGCAGCTACCCGAAGCCGTACGTGGCGGTGATGGACGGCATCGTCATGGGCGGCGGCGTCGGCCTCTCGGCGCACGGCAGCCACCGCATCGTCACCGAACGCTCGCAGATCGGCATGCCCGAGGTGGGCATCGGTTTCGTGCCCGATGTCGGTGGTACCTATCTGCTCTCGCACACGCCCGGCGAGATCGGCACCCACGTCGCGCTCACCACGGCGCGCATGGGCGCGGGCGACGCCATCGCGGCCGGTTTCGCCGACAGCTACGTGCCCTCGGCCGAACTGCCCGCCCTGCTCGAGGCGCTGCGCACCACGCCCGCCGACGAGGCCATCGCCCAATTCGCCACGGCCGCACCGGAATCCGAGCTCGCGGCCCAGCGCGACTGGATCGACGCCTGCTACGCGGCCGACACGGTCGAGGAGATCGTCGACGCGCTGCGCGCCGCCGGTTCCCCCGAGGCGAGCAAGGCCGCCGACGACCTGCTGGCCAAATCGCCGGTCGCGCTGAAAGCCACCCTGCGCGCGCTGCGCGCGGCCGCCACGCTGACGCTGGGCGGCGCGCTCAACGCCGAATACCGCATCACCGTCGCCGCGCTGAACACCCACGACCTCGCCGAGGGCATCCGCGCCCAGGTGATCGACAAGGACCGCATGCCGCGCTGGTCGCCCGCCACCCTCGCCGACGTGAGCCCGGCCCAGGTCGACGCCTACTTCGCCCCGCTGGGCGCGCGCGAACTGGGTTTGCCCGCGTAGCCGCCCGGCGGCCCGGCTCGGTATCGTCAGCGTCATCCGTGACCACTGATGAACAAGAGGGTGCCTGGTGACCGATTTCGAGACGATTCTGCTGGAGCGCAAGGGCGGCAGCGAGGGTAAGGGCGGGGTCGGCTGGATCACGCTGAACCGGCCCAAGGCCCTCAACGCACTCAACGCGCAGGTCCTCGACGACGTCATCGCCGCGCTCGACGAGCTCGAGGGCGACGACTCCATCGGCGCCGTCGTCATCACCGGGTCGGAGAAGGCCTTCGCGGCCGGCGCCGACATCAAGGAGATGGCGCCCAAGTCCTACATGGACATGTACATGTCGGACTTCTTCGCCCGCTGGGACCGCCTGGCCAACTTCCGCAAGCCGACTATCGCCGCGGTCGCGGGTTACGCCCTCGGCGGTGGCTGCGAGCTGGCGATGCTGTGCGACATCCTGATCGCGGCCGACACCGCCAAGTTCGGTCAGCCCGAGATCAAGCTCGGCGTGATCCCCGGCATCGGCGGCTCGCAGCGGCTCACCCGCGCGGTCGGCAAGGCCAAGGCCATGGACCTGATCCTGACCGGCCGCAACATGGGCGTCGAGGAGGCCGAGCGCGCCGGGCTGGTCTCGCGGATCGTGCCCGCCGACCAGCTGCTCGACACCGCGCTCGAGACCGCGCAGACCATCGCCTCGATGTCGCTGCCGGTCGCGATGATCGCCAAGGAAGCCGTGAACCGCGCCTTCGAGACCACCCTCGCCGAGGGCCTGCTGTTCGAGCGTCGCGTGTTCCACTCCCTGTTCGCCACCGACGACCAGAAGGAAGGCATGGCCGCCTTCGTCGAGAAGCGGACGCCGAACTTCACCAACAGCTAGTTCTGTTTCACCCGTAGCGAGCCGTCGGTGAGCTGGGCGGGAGTCGGCGCGGTGCCCTGTTCCGGGGACCGCGCCGACGTGTTGTCGGTGCCGAGCAGACCGGCGACCGTGCCGCCGAGCGTCGCCGTCACCGCGACCGCGGCCAGGAGTTTTCGGCGACCGGGCCGCTGCCCGGCCTCCCGGAACGACTGCGCCGCGCCCGCCCGCAACCGCGGCATCCGCAAGCGGGCGGGCGGACGCTGTGCGGCCAGCAGCACAGCGCCGCGCGCCGAGACATAGTCCGGCTCGGGGTCGTAGACGATCGGCAGCCCGATCCGGCGCGCCAGATCGGCCCGCAGCGACGGATTGCGGGTACAGCCGCCCAGCAGGACCAGCGCGCCGGGCCGTATCCCGCTCTCCTCGACCACCTGGCGCACGAACGACGCCGAATGATGCAATCCCGCCTCGCACAGCTCGGCCAGATCGCTGCGGGTCACCACCGCGCGCTCACCGGTGCCCGCGTCGGTGGCGGTCACCACGCGCGCCCGGCTCAGCGACTCCCGGTGCGCCCTGGTGGTGCGGGCGTCGGTCAGCACCCCGCCGCGGGCCAGCTGCCAGCGCAGCAGCGCGTCGTAGCCGTCACCGCTCAGGACCGTGCTGCGGCGGCTCGCCAGAATCGTGTCGGTGCGGCAGTCGGCATGGGTGACCGTCAGGCCGGAGCAGCCGAGGTCGTACAGGATCACCGAATCGGTGGCGGGCAGCATGCCGGTGAACCGCAGATACCGCAGCTGCGCCAGCGGCTCGTCGACGATGCCCACTTCGGACCTGCCGACCGCGGCCCGGATCGCGTCGGCGTGCGACTCGCTGCGACACGTCACCGCCGTGGCGGTCACGCACTCGCCGCGGGCCAGCGCGGCCACCCGCATCCGGCGCAGCACCGACAACACCGCTTCTTCGACCGATCCGCCCGACCTGCGCGGTAGCCGGAGCCGGTCCACCGGGGGCAGGTGCGGCTGATCGGAGTGGGTCAGCACGGCGCGGGCACCACCCGCACCCGCCGATACCCCCAGGACCAGCACCATGCGCTACATGGTGGACCAATTTCCGCTAGCTGCCAAGCGAGTCGCGCGGTGATTCGCCGGTTGGTTGCCAGGTCGCGTGGAATGCGAGGTTTTCCGCGCCCGGATCCTCGTAGTCACCCGCGTCGTGCCGGAATTCGGCCAGCAGTGCCAGCAGCTCCCGCACCCGATCCGCGGGCAGCCCGGGCTCGGCGAACACCTGCGCGTTCAGCGCCGCCGTCGCCTCCGCCACCAATTCCCTTCCCGCGTCGGTGATCTCGATCAGGGTCGCGCGCCGGTCGCTCGGATGCGGCACCCGCACCACCAGCCCCGCCGCCTCCAGCCGGTCGACGGTATTGGTCACGCTCGTCGGATGCACCTGCAAACGGGCACTCGCCTTCGCCATCGGCAACGCGCCGGTCTTGCTGAAACTGAGCAGTTGCAGCAGCTCATAGCGGGAGAACGTCAACCCCGACGGCTTCAGCGCCTCGTCCACCCGCGACATCACGATCTGCTGGGCCCGCACCAGCGAGGTCACCACGGCCATCCCGTCGGCGACCGCGCCCCACCCGTGCCCGGTCCACTGCCGGTGCGCTTCGGCGATCGGGTCATGCGGAAGCGGTCGTGGCCGAGACATGCGTTCGATCATCGCACGACCAGGGCCCGGCACCGCCCAGCCGAGCGTCGGCAGTTTCGATCACCGCGAGCGTAACCCTGGCCGCGAAGCTGGTCCGACGGCATTCTCTATGTCGAGGCGGGCGTGGCTGAGTGGTTGAGGCAACGGTCTGCAAAGCCGTTTACGCGGGTTCAATTCCCGCCGCTCGCTCTGTGTTTATTTGCGGCTGGCGCCGCAGGGTTTTCGGCCCCTGGTGCCTCGCATCCGAGGGGCGATACTTCGCCTTCGGCGGTACGTATCGCCCCTCGGATGCGAGGCGGCCGAAAACCCGTGGGCGTTGGGTTTCGGGGTGGCGTTGTCGCTGTGGGATGGGCGTTTCACTCGTGGGAGTGGGGCGCCTCTTTCTCGTATGCGGTGGCTTTTCCCTGGACTGTCAGGCGGACTCTGTCGTTCATTTCTGGGGCGTTGATGCCGGTTCGGCGGACTTTTACCGTTCCCGCGCCCTCTGCCAAATCGATGGTCAGGATGACGTCCGGGCCGCGGAAATCCACGTCCTGGATCGTGCCGCTGTGCGGGTGGGGGGCGGTGATCACCTCGGCGGTGAGTTGTTCCGGGCGCAGCATCAGGGTTACCTCGCCGGTGGGGGCGGCGGCCTGCACCGGGACCGGGCCGAGGACGGACTTGGCGATGTCGTTCTCGGCGAGGGCGTCCAGCAGGACGACGTCGCCGAGGAACTGGGCGGTGAACAGGTCGGCGGGGTGGTGGTAGACCTGCTCGGGGGTGCCGATCTGGGTGAAGCGGCCCGCGCGCATCACGGCGACCTGTTCGGCGAAGCTCAGTGCCTCCTCCTGGTCGTGGGTGACCAGGATGCTGGTCATGCCCGCGGCGCGCAGGGTGTCGGCCACGGCCTGGCGGGTGGTGGCGCGCAGGCCGGTGTCCAGGGCGCTGAAGGGCTCGTCGAGCAGCATCAGGTCGGGCTTGCGGGCCAGGGCGCGGGCCAGGGCGACACGCTGCTGCTGGCCACCGGAGAGCTGATGCGGCATGCGGTCGGCGTAGCCGGCGTCGAGTGAGACCATGGCCAGCAGTTCGGCGACCCGGTCGCGGTCGCGGTGGCGGCGCAGCCGGTCGCCCGCGCCGCGCCAGCCGGTGCGCAGGCCGTAGGCGATATTGGCCGCCACGCTCAGATGCGGGAACAGCGCGCCGTCCTGGGCCACGTAACCGATCCGCCTGCGCTGCGGCGGCACACAGACCTGTTCGCGGACAATGGTTTCCGCGCCCAGCTGGACGGTTCCGGAGTCGGGGGACTCGAAACCGGCGACGACGCGCAGCAGCGTCGTCTTGCCGCAGCCCGACGCGCCGACGATGGCCGCGGCCGAACCGTCGGGCACGTCCAGATCGATGTGGTCGAGCACCCGGGTGGCGCCGAAACTCTTCGACACCGCGCTCACGACGAGCCGGCTCATATCCCCGCCGCCTTCCTGGACTGGGTGAACAGCAGGTAGGTCACCGGCACGGTGACAACGATCATGATCAGCGCGTACGGTGCCGCAGCGGCGTAGTCGAGTTCGCCCGACAGGCCCCAGAACTGCATGGCCAGCGTGCGAGTCCCGTTGGGCGCCAGCAACAGTGTCGCGGTGAGCTCGGTCGACACCGCGACGAAGACCAGCGCCGCCGCCGACGCGGCCGCGGGCGCCGTCATCCGCAGGGTCACCCGGATGAACGTGGCCGAGGCCGACTCGCCCAGCGACCGCGACACCTCCTCCAACCCGACCGGCACCTGCGCCAGCCCGGCCCGCACGCTCACCAGCGCGCGCGGCAGGAACATCAGCGCGTACGCCAGCACCACCAGCAGCACCGTCTGATACAGCGGCGGTACCCAGCGGATCGTCACCGTCACCAGGGCCAGCGCGATCACGATGCCGGGCAGCGAACTGGTGATGTAGTTGGCGCCCTCGATCACGCGGGCGAACCGGGCGGTCGAACGCACGGCGATCCACGCGATCGGGAACGCGCACAACGTGGTGAGCACCGCGGCCGCCGCGGCCAGCGCGACCGTCTGGCTCAGCGCGGTGCCGATCACCTCGGCGTCCCACACCGCCGAACCGCCCAGCCACAGCCAGCGCCCGATCGTCCACAGCGGCACACCGAGCGCGCCCGCGAGCACCGCCACCAGCACCCCGAACAGCGGAATCCGCCACCAGCCCAGGGCGATCGGTCGCGCCACCCGTGGCGCGCCGGCGCCGACCCTGGCATAGCGCGCGTTGCCACGCAGCAGCGCTTCACCGCCCAGCAGTGCCAGACAGCACAGCACCAGGACGCCGGCGAGCATGCTGCCCGCCGGCCCGGCGAAGCTGCTCTGGTACTGCTCGAAGATCGCGGTCGTGAAGGTGTCGAAACGCAACATCACGAAGGCGCCGTACTCGGCGAGCAGATGCAGCCCGATCAGCAGCGCACCGCCCAGGATCGCCAACCGCAGCTGCGGAACGACGATGCGCCGGAACACTTCCGCCCGCCCGGAACCGAGCGCGCGCGCCGACTCCTCGAGCGCCGGATCCAGCCGCCGCAAGGTGGCCGCGACCGGCAGGTACACCAGCGGGAAGTACGACATCGTGGCCACCACGACCGCCGCCGGCAACCCGTGCATCGACTCGAACACGCTCACCCAGCCGTAGCTGTTCACGAACGCGGGCACCGCCAGCGGCGCCACCAGCACCGGGCCCCACCACGCCCGGCCGGGTACGTCGGTGCGCTCCACCAGCCAGGCCAGCCCCAGCCCGAGCACGACGCAGATCGGCACGGTGCACACCACCAGCGCGACCGTATTGCCCAGCAGCTCAGCGACTCTGGGGCGGAACACCAGGTCGGCGGCTTCGCGCAGGCCGGTGTCGAACAGCACCGAGACGATGTAGCCGAGCGGGACGAACGTCGCCGCCGTCAGCAGCAGGGCCACGAGCGTGACGAACACCCCGGGCCGACCGACCCGGGGTGTCGTCGTGCGCACGGTCCGCAGCGCCACCACCTACAGCAGTCCCGCCTCGGTCATCAGCTCGGTGACCTTCTTCGAATCCAGCTTGCTCGGATCGATCGCGGGCGCCTGCAGATCGGCCAGCGGCGGCAGCGCCGGATTCGCGGCCACGTCACTGGCCACCGGGTACTCCATGGACGTGCCGTCGCGCAGGATCTCCTGCCCGCGCTTGCCGGTGACGAAGGCCAGGAACTTCTGCGCGGCCTCCTGTTTCTTGCTCGACTTCAGCACGCCGCCACCGGACACGCTGACGAAGGCACCCGGGTCCTGGTTCTTGAAGTAGTGCAGCGCGGTGTTCGCGCTGCCCTCCTTGGTCTTGGCCTGATCGCGGTACCAGTAGTAGTGGTAGATCACGCCGCCCTCGGGGTTGCCCGAGTTCACGGCCTTCATGGTGGCCACATTGTTCTGCAGCGAGGTGGCGTTGGCCTTCATCCCGCGCAGCCAGGCCCGGGTGACGTCCTCGCCCTTCAGCGCGAGCAGACCGGCCACGATCGCCTGGAAGTCGGCGCCGGAAGTGCCCGCGCCCCAGCGGCCCTGCCACTGCGGCTGCGCCAGATCCAGCAGCGAGACCGGCAGCCCGGCCGTGGGCAGCTTGTCCTTGTTGTAGACGAACACCGTGGCGCGGGCCGCGACACCGGTCCACTTGCCGGTCGACGGACGGTACTGTGCCGGAACCTGATTCAGCGTGCCCGGGTCGACGTCGGCGAACAGGCCCGCGTTCTCCACCAGCGCCATGGCGGGGGAGTTCTCGGTGAGGAAGGCGTCGGCGGGGGAGTTGGCGCCCTCGGCGACGAGCTGATTGCCCAGCGCGGTGTCGCCACCCTGGCGCAGGACGACCTTGATGCCGGTCTCCGCGGTGAACGCCTCGGCCCACTCCTTGGTGAGCGATTCGTGCTGGGCGTTGTAGACGGTGATCTCGTCGGCACCGCCGGAGGAGGACGAACACGCGCTGACCCCGAGCGCCGCCACCGCGATCGCCATCAGCCCGGCCAGAGGTTTCGAACTACGCGGCATACGCGTCCCTTCCCGCACAGGGTCCCCATACTGTGATGAGGCTTGCCTCAGGAAGATACCTCGCGTGATGTGCGCGGACCGGGCCGAACGGGCGATTCGCGGCGGGCGGCGCCGGGCGCGCTCAGTGCTTGTTGGCCGGCGCCGAGCAGATCTTCCAGGTGCCGTCTTCCTTCTTCAGGTGCTCCTCGGTGCTGTCCTCGGTCTCGGGCTCCTCGCCCGCCACCGAGAGGGTCAGCTTGCCGACCACCGTCGCCTTGGCGGTGTCGCCGGTGATCACGATGTCGTCGACCCGGTCGATGTCCACCGAGACGGTCGCGACGTCGAACTGCTGGCGCTGCTCGGGGGTGAGGTTGGCGATCTCGGTGCGGTCGGCCTCGCAGGCCAGCTCGGCCGCGGCGATGAAGCCGTCGGAGTCGAGGGTGTCGTAGAAGTCGCGGATGGCGACCTCGATCTGCTTCTCGTCCGAGGAGAGTGGCGTGCGGCCCTGCAGGGTGAGCACCACGCCGGTGACCACCGCGCCGAGGACGACCAGTGCGACCAGGCCCAGTGCGATGAACAGCCCCGTCCGCTTCTTCTTCGGCGGCTGCTGGTGCGGGATCACGTCGGGGCCGTCGGGATAGTTCGGCGGCGGGGTCTGACCCGGCCCGAAGCCCGCGTGCGGGTATCCGGGCGGCCCGGCGGGCATGCCGGGCGGCTGCTGACCGAAGGGGGGTTGCTGGCCCTCGGGGGGATTCGTCATGCCTCGCTCCTGATGTCATCGGGGCGAGGCCCCGAAACCAAGTGGAACCGTGCGTGAACAATCTCGATCAACCAAACGAGGCCCCGACCGAACGGACGGGGCCTCGAAGTGTGCCCTCGGCAGGATTCGAACCTGCGGCCTTCTGCTCCGGAGGCAGACGCTCTATCCCCTGAGCTACGAGGGCGGGATAGATGCCGGTCGGCGGTGGCCGATCGGGCAGCGACAGCGTATCGCATCGTGTGCTGTGCGCCAAAAACGGTGCCGGACCGGGCGGTTGGCCCGGTCCGGCGAGGGGCTCAGCCCAGCGGCAGCGGGGCGACGCCGCGGGCGGCGAGCATGCTGGTCATCAGCTGTGACTCGCCCTCCTGGGTCTTGGACATCTGCGCGGCCAGCGTGCGCACCTCGGTGGTGTCGGCGTGCTCGGCGGCGTAGTCGAGCATCGGCACGCCGCCCTGGTGGTGGCGCAGCATCAGCTGCAGGAACAGCGTGTCCATGGCCGGGCCGGTGGACTGACGCAGGGTGGTCATCTCCTCCTGGCTCGCCATGCCCGGCATCGACGACACGGGGCCCGACATCTCGTGGCCGGTGCTCGCGCCGCCGTGGTGCGAGCCCGCGCCGTGGCCGCTCATCCAGCCCATGTAGCCGTCCACGTTCTGGTTCGGCTCGCCCCACAGCTGCAACCAGCCCTGCATGCGGCCGATCTGGTTCTGCTGGGTGGTGAGGATGTCGTAGGCGAGCCTGCGCACGTCGTTGTCGGTGGAGGCGATCAGCGCCGCGCCCGCCATGTCGACGGCCTGCGCGTGGTGGGCGGACATGTCCTGGCTGAACCCCACGTCGACAGGGCCCGGCGCGGGCGTGTCCGCCTTGTCCAGCGGCAGTCGCAGCAGCACCCCGGCCACGGCGCCGAGCAGCAGCAGGCCGATCGCGCCCAGCACGAGGATCGCCGCGCCGCCGGGCTTGCGCGCGGCGGGCTCGGTGGCGTCGGGCGCTTCGGTGGTGTCGCCGGGCTCGGCCGCGGTCTCGGTGGCCACTACTGGCCCGCCGGCAGGCCGCCCGGCATCGGGATGCTGGGCAGACCGGGGATGCCGCTGCCGCCGCCGAGCTCGGACTGGTCCTGGGTCAGGCCCTTGCCGTCCATCGGCACGGCCTCGGGGCCGTACGGCGAGGAGTCGAACGGCGGCGGGTTGTTGGCGTCGAAGATCGGGTTCGAGCAGCTGGCGCCGACCTCGGGGTAGGCGTACGGGTTCTCGCGCAGCGCGGAGATGAACTGCTTGATCCGCGCGTCGTCGGGGGAGTCCAGGCGCAGCTGGTGGCCCCACGACTGCAGCGAGATGGGCGATTCCAGACCCGGGTACGGCGACATCAGCGAGTACTGACGGCCCTTGACGAAGTTCGACAGCTTCTCCACGCCCGCGGCGTCGACCTTGTCCGGGTTGTAGGCGATCCAGACCGCGCCGTGCTCGAGCGAGTGGACGGCGTTCTCCATCCGGATCGGCTTGGCGTAGACGGTGCCGGTGCAGTTGGCCCAGGCGCCGTCGTGCGGGCCGCCGTAGGCGGGCGCCTTGTCATAGGCCACCCGCTGGGCCGAGGTGACGTGCAGACCTGCCGGGTAGTCCTGCTTGACGACGCCCTCGATCTTGGTCGACGGGTCCTGGTTCTCCTTGGTCGGCACCCATTCCTTGAGGTCGGTCTGGGCCTCGCGGATCGCGGCCTGGTCCAGGTACTTGGGCACCAGGCTGTAGGCCAGCAGGCCGATCAGCGCGACGATGGCGACGCCAGCGCCCAGCAGGGCCCAGGGGACCTCGCGCTTCTTGTGCGGAAGGTTGCCTTTGCCGGGTTTGCGGGACGGAGACGACTTCCCCGCGGCCCGGACGGCCTTGGCTGATGTGGCGCTGGTCCTGCTCGGCATCGCTCGTTGTGCTCTTTCGACGTGTGGATCGGTGGGTTCGTGGCGGGCGGTCGTGGTTGCGAGGCACCCGACCAATAGGATAGAGACTCGTGACTCCAGCTGACCTTGCAGATCTCCTTCGCACCACGGCCGCGAAGGTGCTTGTCGAACGTGGACTGGACTCGTCGGTCCTGCCCGAGCAGGT
Organism: Nocardia asteroides; assembly: GCF_900637185.1. Taxonomy (NCBI): domain Bacteria; kingdom Bacillati; phylum Actinomycetota; class Actinomycetes; order Mycobacteriales; family Nocardiaceae; genus Nocardia; species Nocardia asteroides. The sequence goes on from NZ_LR134352.1 coordinate 2,065,508, forward strand.
CACAGTGGAGCGTCCGCGCAACCCCGAACACGGCGACTATGCCACGAATGTGGCGATGCAGGTGGCCAAGCGGGTCGGAACCAACCCGCGCGAGCTGGCCGGATGGCTGGCCGACGCGCTGTCGGCGACCGACGACATCGAGGTGGCCGAGGTCGCGGGCCCCGGCTTCCTCAACATCCGCCTGGCCGCCTCGGCGCAGGGCGCGATCCTGGCGCAGATCCTGGCCGCGGGCGCGACCTACGGCACCGGCACCACGCTGGCCGGCACCAAGATCAACCTGGAGTTCGTCTCCGCCAACCCCACCGGTCCCGTGCACCTGGGCGGCACCCGCTGGGCCTCGGTCGGTGACGCGCTGGGCCGCATCCTGGCCGCCGAGGGCGCCGAGGTGACCCGCGAGTACTACTTCAACGACCACGGTGCCCAGATCGACCGCTTCGCCAAGTCGCTGGTCGCGGCCGCCCTGGGCGAGCCGACCCCCGCGGACGGCTACGCGGGCGAGTACATCCAGGACATCAGCGCGAGCATCGTCGCCGCGCACCCCGACGCGCTCACCCTGCCCGCCGACGAGCGGCACGAGCTGTTCCGGCGCGAGGGCGTGCAGCAGATGTTCGCCCAGATCAAGCAGGATCTGCACGACTTCGGCACCGACTTCGACGTGTACTTCAACGAGAGCGAGCTGTTCGCCTCCGGCGCCGTCGAGCGGGCCGTGGAGCAGCTCAAGAACTCGGGCAACCTGTACGAGAAGGACGGCGCCTGGTGGATCGCCTCCACCGAGTTCGGCGACGACAAGGACCGCGTGGTCCTCAAGAGCGACGGCAACGCCGCCTACATCGCCGGTGACATCGCCTACTTCCAGAACAAGCGCGCCCGCGGCTTCGACCTGGCCATCTACATGCTCGGCGCCGACCACCACGGCTACATCGGCAGGCTCAAGGCCGCCGCGGCCGCGTTCGGCGACGACCCCGACACCGTCGAGGTGCTGATCGGCCAGATGGTGAACCTGGTCCGCGACGGCCAGGCCGTGAAGATGAGCAAGCGCGCGGGCACCGTGGTGACGCTGAACGACCTGGTCGAGGCGATCGGCGTCGACGCGTCGCGCTACTCGCTGGTGCGTTCCTCGGTGAACTCGAGCATCGACATCGACCTCGACCTGTGGACCAAGGCGGGCAACGAGAATCCTGTCTACTACGTCCAGTACGCGCACGCCCGCACCTGCCGGATCAGCGACAACGCCGCCGCGTTCGAATTCGACTCCGTGGCACCGGACTTCGCGCTGCTGAACTCCGATCGCGAGGGTGACCTGATCCGCACCCTCGGCGATTTCCCGCGCGTGGTCGCCACCGCCGCCGACACCCGCGAACCGCACCGCATCGCCCGGTACCTCGAGGAACTGGCCGGGGTCTACCACCCGTTCCAGTCCGACGACGACATGCGTGTGCTGCCCAAGGGCGACGACACGGTCACCCCGCTCAACGCCGCCCGGCTCGAATTGGTCAAGGCCACCCGCCAGGTGCTGGCCAACGGCCTGGCCCTGCTCGGGGTCAGCGCCCCGGAGCGCATGTGACCGACGGCAAGCTTTCCAAGGAGGACGCACAGTGAGTGCCCACCCCGCCGGTCCCCGGCACGCAGAGATCCCGCACGCGCCCAGCCTGGCCGAGCGCCCGACCGACCCGAGCGAGATGATCGACCTTCCCGCCAACGTGTGGCCGCGCAACGCCACCCGTGGCGCGGACGGCGTCGTCGGGATCGCCGGAGTGTCGGTCACCGAGCTGGCCGAGCAGTACGGCACCCCGCTGTTCGTGGTCGACGAGGACGACTTCCGCTCGCGCTGCCGCGACATGGTGCGTGCCTTCGGCCCCAACGCGCGCGTGCACTACGCGTCCAAGGCGTTCCTGTGCGGTGAGATCGCGCGCTGGATCCGCGACGAGGGCCTCTCGCTCGACGTCTGCTCCGGCGGCGAGCTGGCCATCGCGCTGCACGCCGGTTTCCCGGCCGAGCGCATCGCGCTGCACGGCAACAACAAGTCGGTGCCCGAGCTCGAGACCGCGGTCGCCGCGGGAGTCGGCCACGTGGTGGTGGACTCGCTCTACGAGATCGAGCGGCTCGAGGCGGTCGCCGGCGCGGCGGGCGTGGTCCAGGACGTGCTGGTCCGGGTCACCGTCGGCGTCGAGGCGCACACCCACGAGTACATCTCCACCGCGCACGAGGACCAGAAGTTCGGCTTCTCGATCGCCGGTGGCGACGCGATGGAGGCGCTGGCCCGCGTCTTCGAGGCCGACAACCTGCGCCTGGTGGGCCTGCACAGCCACATCGGCTCGCAGATCTTCGAGCTCGACGGCTTCGAGATCGCCGCGCGCCGCATGCTCGGCCTGCTGCGCGAGGCCATCGACAAGTTCGGTATCGAGCGCACCGCGCAGATCTCCACCCTGGATCTGGGCGGCGGCCTCGGTATCTCGTACCTGCCCGGCGACAACCCGCCGCCGCTGGACGAGTTCGCCGCCAAGCTGCGCGAGCTGGTCGCCGCCGAAGCCGCCCGCGCCGGGCTGCCCGAGCCGACCATCGCCGTCGAGCCGGGCCGCGCCATCGCGGGGCCGGGCACGGTCACGCTGTACGAGGTGGGCACCATCAAGGATGTCGAGCTCGACGGCGGCGCGCGGCGTCGCTACGTGAGCGTCGACGGCGGGATGAGCGACAATATCCGCCCCGCCCTCTACCAGGCCGATTACGATTGCCGTCTGGTCTCGCGCTCGTCGGACGCCCACGCGGTCGTCGCGCGCGTGGTCGGAAAGCATTGCGAGAGTGGCGATATCGTCATTCGTGACACCTGGATGCCCGCCGACGCGGGCCCCGGCGACCTGGTCGCCGTCGCGGCGACCGGTGCGTACTGCTACTCGATGTCGAGTCGCTACAACCAGCTCACCCGGCCCGCCGTGGTCGCGGTGCGCGACGGTGTCTCGCGATTGATTCTGCGCCGGGAAACGGTGGCGGACCTGCTCAGCCTGGAGGTGGAAGGATGACCGAGAACAACGGGACCAGGGACGCGGGGCGTCCGCTCGGCGTCGCCGTGCTCGGGATGGGCACCGTCGGCACCGAGGTGGTCCGGGTCCTGCGTGACCACGCCGAGGACCTGCGCTCGCGGGTCGGCGCTCCGCTGGTGCTGCGCGGCGTCGCCGTGCGCGACCTGGCCAAGGACCGCGGCCTGCCCGCCGAGCTGCTGACCACCGACGCCGAGGCGCTCGTCGCCCGCGACGACGTCGACCTGGTGGTCGAGGTCATGGGCGGCATCGACCCGGCTCGCGCGCTCATCGGGGCCGCGCTGAGCGGCGGCAAGTCCGTGGTCACCGCCAACAAGGCGCTGCTGGCCGACTACACCGGCGAGCTGGCCGCCGCCGCCGAGCGCAGCCGCGCCGACCTGTACTTCGAGGCCGCCGTCGCCGGCGCGATCCCGGTGGTCCGCCCGCTGATCCAGTCGCTGTCGGGCGACCGGGTGAACCGGGTGGTCGGCATCGTCAACGGCACCACCAACTTCATCCTCTCCGCGATGGACGAGACCGGCGCCGCCTACGACGACGTGCTCGCCGAGGCCACCGACCTGGGCTACGCCGAGGCCGACCCCACCGCCGACGTCGAGGGCTTCGACGCCGCCGCCAAGGCCGCCATCCTGGCCTCGCTGGCCTTCCACACCCGGGTGACCGCGGCCGACGTGTACCGCGAGGGCATCTCCAAGATCACCGCCGAGGACCTGGAGACGGCCTCGGCCGTCGGCTGCACCGTGAAGCTGCTCGCCATCTGCGAGCGCGTCGCGGCCGGTCCGGGCGAGCCCACCTCCGCCGAGGGCGGCAAGGACCGCGTCTCGGTGCGCGTGTACCCGGCGCTCATCCCGCGCAAGCACCCGCTGGCCTCGGTCAACGGCGCGTTCAACGCCGTGGTCGTCGAGGCCGACAACGCGGGCAGGCTGATGTTCTACGGTCAGGGCGCCGGTGGCGCGCCGACCGCCTCGGCCGTGCTGGGCGATCTCGTCATGGCGGCCCGCAACAAGTTCTACGGTGGTCGTGCTCCGGGCGAATCGGTCTATGCTGAGCTGCCGATCGCGCCGATCGGCGACACCCCCACCCGCTACCACGTGAACCTGCAGGTGGAGGATCGTCCCGGCGTGCTCGCCGCGGTGGCCGACACCTTCGCCCAGCACGGCGTGAGCATCTCCACCGTGCGTCAGCAGGGTCATGGCGAGGGTGCGCGGCTCGTGGTCGTCACCCACCACGCGGTGGAGTCCTCGCTGGCCGATACTGTCGCGGCATTGGCCGACATGGATTCGGTCACCTCTGTGACCAGCGTTCTCAGACTGGAAGGCACCGAAGAATCATGAGTACCACTGGCATCGCCCCCCAGGCCGGCGTGCACTCGCGCTGGCCGGGTCTGATCGCGGCCTACCGCGACCGGCTGGCCGGTGCGGCCGACTGGGAGCCGGTCACCCTGTTCGAGGGCGGTACCCCGCTGGTCCCCGCGACGCACCTGTCCGAGCTGACCGGCTGCGAGGTGTACCTCAAGGTCGAGGGCGCCAACCCCACCGGTTCGTTCAAGGACCGCGGCATGACCATGGCGATGACCGACGCCAAGTACCGCGGCCAGAAGGCCGTGCTGTGCGCGTCCACCGGCAACACCTCGGCCTCGGCCGCCGCCTACGCCACCCGCGCGGGCATGGAGTGCGCGGTGCTGATCCCGCAGGGCAAGATCGCGATGGGCAAGCTGGCCCAGGCCGTGATGCTCGGCGCCAAGATCATCCAGGTCGAGGGCAACTTCGACGACTGCCTCGAGCTGGCCCGCAAGGTCACCGCCGAGTTCCCCGAGGTCGGTCTGGTGAACTCGGTGAACCCGGCGCGCATCGAGGGCCAGAAGACCGCCTCGTTCGAGATCTGCGACGTGCTGGGCAAGGCGCCCGACGTGCACGTGCTGCCGGTGGGCAACGCGGGCAACATCACCGCCTACTGGCGCGGGTACCGCGAGTACCACGCCGACGGCATCACCGGCTCGCTGCCGCGCATGCTCGGCGTGCAGGCCGCGGGCGCGGCGCCGCTGGTCAACGGCGCGCCGGTGAAGGACCCGGAGACCGTGGCCACCGCCATCCGGATCGGCGCCCCGGCGTCGTGGAACGGGGCGATGGAGGCCAAGGAGCAGTCGGGCGGCGCGTTCCGCGCGGCCACCGACGAGGAGATCCTGGCCGCGTACCGGCTGGTCGCCGCCACCGAGGGCGTCTTCGTCGAGCCCGCGTCGGCCGCGAGCGTGGCCGGTCTGCTGGCCGCCCGCGCGGAGGGCTGGCTGGATTCGGGTCTGACCGTGGTCTGCACCGTCACCGGCAACGGCCTGAAGGACCCCGACAACGCGCTGGCCGGGATGCCCGAAGTCAAGCCGATCGCCGTCGACCCGGTGGCCATCGCCCGCGAACTCGAGCTGGCCTGAGTTGACCGCACGCGAGAGCAGGCTGATGACAGCGACCCTGCCCGCCGGTCTCGAGGTGACCGTGCGCGTTCCGGCCTCCACCGCCAATCTCGGCCCCGGATTCGACTGCCTCGGAATGGCATTGGGTCTCTACGACGAGATCGTGGTGCGCACCACCGACTCGGGTCTGCAGATCCGGGTCGAGGGTGAGGGCGCCGACGACGTGCCGTGGGGCCCAACGCATCTGGTGGTGCGGGCGATCGAGCGCGGGCTGGAGTCGCTGGGGGTCTGGGCCGACGGGCTCGACGTGGTGTGCCGCAACGTGATTCCGCATTCGCGCGGTCTCGGTTCCAGCGCGTCCGCGGTGGTCGGCGGCCTGGCCGCGGGCGCCGGGCTCGCGGCGAAGTTCGATGCGGAGCTGCGGCTCGACACCGAGCGCCTGGTCCAGCTGGCCTCGGAGTTCGAGGGTCACCCCGACAACGCCGCGGCCAGCGTGCTGGGCGGAATCGTCGTGTCGTGGACCGAGTCCGACGCCGAGGCGAACCGGGTCTACCGGGCGGTGCGGCTCACGCCCGCCGCCGCGCTGCGTCCGGTGGTGCTGATCCCGCAGGAACGCTCGTCCACCGCGCACACCAGGGGGCTGCTGCCCGAGCAGGTGCCGCACGGCGACGCCGCGTTCAACGTCAGCCGGGCGGCGCTGGCCGTCGTGGCGCTGACCGAGCGTCCCGATCTGCTGATGCCCGCCACCGCGGATCGGCTGCACCAGACCCAGCGTGCGCCCGCGCTACCGCTGACCACGGCCTGGATCGAGCGGCTGCGCGCCGCGGGAATCGCGGCGACCGTGTCCGGCGCCGGGCCGACGATTCTGGCGCTCGCGACCGGAGAATTCCCCGATGACCTGCGCAAACAGGCCGAATCCGATGGTCTGCGCGTGGTCGAGCCCGGCATCGCCGACGGCGTCACGGTCGACTGACGGCGCGCCTGCCTTGCCGTTGTTCGCAATTGGCAGCTATTCTGGGCAGGTCCGTACATCGTGCGCATCAGACGCCGGTGCTTCATCAGGGCAATCGCTCCAGCAGGCTCCAGGCTCGAGCCTCCACACCATGGAGGTGCTGCGACGCCGCGAAGCCGCTCAACTGGAATGATCTCTCCTCACCACTGTCTTCTGGTGGCGAAGCCTCCGGTCCGGCGGGGCGGGTAGTACGGCACAGGCGTCCTGGTGGACGCATAATCCGAGCTCGGCACGAGGTGCCGGGTCTACGGAACGAACCCTCGACTCAGCACACGGCATTCGAGGGAAGGAAAGGATTTCCGTGACAGAAACGGACCTGCTCGCGACACCCGGGGTGGAATCCAACCCTACGAACTCGGGCGGCCGCGAAAGTGAATCCGGACAGATTTCGAAAATGAGCGAACACACCGACGTCGCACGATCGGGGCTGACTGGAATGCTGTTGCCGCAGTTGCGCGCACTGGCGGGGGAGCTCGGTATCCGAGGCACCTCCGGGATGCGCAAGGGCGATCTCATCGCCGCCATCAAGGAGAACCAGGCCGGAGCGCCTGCGAAGGCGGGTAAGCCCGTCGAGGCCGCCGCCGTGACGGCCACCGCGCCCAAGGCCGAGGCGCCCGCCAAGGCGGAAGCGCCCGCCAAGTCCCCGGCGAAGGCCGAGACCGAGGCGCCCGCCAAGCAGGCGAAGGCCGACAAGCAGGCCGCGCCCGCCGAGAAGCAGGCCGCCGCCGCGGTCGTGACCGAGCAGGCCCCGGCCGAGCAGGGGACGGCCGAGTCCAAGAGCGCCGCGCCCGCCGAGTCGACCGAGGATTCCGGCCGCGAGGGCGGTCAGCGCGGCCGTGGCAGGCAGCGTCGTGGCCGTGACCAGGCTCGTTCCGGCGGTGGCGAGAACGCCCAGGCCGACAACCGCGGTGAGAACCGTGGCGAGGAGCCCAAGCAGGCCGACAAGGCCGAGGGCGGCGACCAGGGCGAGCGCAGGCGCGAACGCGGCGAGCGCAACCAGGGCGAGCGCAACCAGAACCAGAATCAGAACCAGAACGGCGGCAATCGCGGTCCCCGCGACGACCGCGGTGGCGACGACGAGGAAGGCGGCCGCGGCCGCCGGGGCCGTCGGTTCCGTGAGCGTCGCCGTGGGCGTGACCGCGAGGGCGGCGCCGCCGGTGGCGGCGGCGAGGCCCGCGACTTCGAGATCCGCGAGGACGACGTCCTGCAGCCGGTCGCCGGCATCCTCGACGTCCTGGACAACTACGCGTTCGTGCGGACCTCCGGTTACCTGGCCGGCCCGAACGACGTGTACGTCTCGATGAACCTGGTCCGCAAGAACGGCCTGCGCCGCGGTGACGCGATCACCGGCGCGGTCCGCGCCCCGCGCGACGGCGAGCAGAACAACCAGCGCCAGAAGTTCGACCCGCTGGTGCGCCTGGACACCGTCAACGGTGGCGAGGTGGAGGCGGCCAAGCGCCGTCCCGACTTCACCAAGCTGACCCCGCTGTACCCGAACCAGCGGCTGCGCCTCGAGACCGCGCAGAACAAGCTGACCACCCGCGTGATCGACCTGATCATGCCGATCGGTAAGGGTCAGCGCGCGCTGATCGTGTCTCCGCCCAAGGCGGGTAAGACCACGATCATGCAGGACATCGCCAACGCGATCTCGGTCAACAACCCCGAGTGCTACCTCATGGTCGTGCTGGTCGACGAGCGTCCCGAAGAGGTCACCGACATGCAGCGTTCGGTGAAGGGTGAGGTCATCGCTTCCACCTTCGACCGGCCGCCGGCCGACCACACCTCGGTCGCCGAGCTCGCCATCGAGCGGGCCAAGCGCCTGGTGGAGATGGGCAAAGACGTTGTGGTGCTGCTCGACTCGATCACCCGATTGGGCCGCGCGTACAACAACTCCTCGCCCGCCTCGGGCCGCATCCTCTCCGGTGGTGTCGACTCGACCGCGCTGTACCCGCCCAAGCGGTTCCTCGGCGCGGCGCGCAACATCGAGAACGGTGGCTCGCTCACCATCATCGCCACGGCGATGGTGGAGACCGGCTCCACCGGTGACACGGTGATCTTCGAGGAGTTCAAGGGCACCGGCAACGCCGAGCTCAAGCTCGACCGCAAGATCGCCGAGCGGCGCGTGTTCCCCGCGGTGGACGTCAACCCGTCCGGTACCCGCAAGGACGAGCTGCTGCTCTCGCCCGACGAGGCCGCGGTGCTGCACAAGCTACGTCGCGTGCTCACCGGGCTGGACTCGCACCAGGCCATCGATCTGCTGATCGACCGCCTGAAGAAGTCCAAGAACAACCTCGAGTTCCTGATGCAGGTCTCCAAGACCGCGCCGGGCGCTCTCGACGAGTGATCGTCTAGAACCGCAGCAAGGGGCCTCGCCGACGCGGGGCCCCTTGCCGCATTCGGGGAACAATTCCGAAACGGGGGGTGTTTTTCGGAGGGTGCGGCCATATCTGGCAGAATGGACCGCTGTGTGTCTGCGGCTTCGCAGACATCCCGCCTAGTCGGTTCCGGTTCACGTATCCCGCGCTCCAGCGGTGTGCGACCCGGCGACCATGATCGAGAGGACGCCCATGAAGGCAGGAATCCACCCCACGTATGTCGACACCACCGTCGTGTGTGGTTGCGGCAACACCTTCCAGACTCGCTCCACCAAGGAGTCCGGCCAGATCACCGTCGAGGTCTGCTCGCAGTGCCACCCGTTCTACACCGGCAAGCAGAAGATCCTCGACACCGGCGGCCGCGTCGCCCGCTTCGAGGCGCGCTACGGCAAGCGCGCGGGCAAGAAGGCCGACGCCAGCTAGTTGCCTCATCCGACGCCCGGTTCTGCTTCGCAGGCCGGGCGTCGGTGGTTTCTGTTGTCCAGCGCATCGCCCCGCACCCCGAAGGAACAATCACCGTGACCCAGCCGTCCGCCATCGACGACATTCTCGCCGAGTATCAGGGCTTGGAGACGCAGCTGGCCGACCCGTCGCTGCACAACGACGCAGGCGCCGCGCGCCGCGTCGGTAAGCGGTTCGCCGAGCTGGCGCCGGTGATGACCACCTACCGCAAGCTCGAATCGGTCCGCGACGATCTCGAGGCCGCCCGTGAGCTGGCCGCCGACGACGCCGCGTTCGCCGCCGAGGTGCCCGGGCTCGAGGAGCAGCTGGTCGAACTCGAGCAGGCGCTGGCCGACCTGCTCGCCCCCCGCGACCCGCACGACGGCGACGACGTGGTGCTCGAGGTGAAGTCCGGCGAGGGCGGCGAGGAATCGGCGCTGTTCGCCGCCGACCTGGCCCGCATGTACATCCGCTACGCCGAGCGCCACGGCTGGAAGGTGGAGACGCTCGACGTCACCTACTCCGACCTGGGCGGCTACAAGGACGCGACGCTGTCGATCAAGAGCCGCGACGCGGCCCGTGACGGCGTGTGGTCGCGCTTCAAGTTCGAGGGCGGCGTACACCGCGTGCAGCGGGTGCCGGTGACCGAGTCGCAGGGCCGGATCCACACCTCGGCGGCGGGCGTGCTGATCTACCCCGAGCCCGACGAGGTCGAGCAGGTGCAGATCGACGAGACCGATCTGCGCATCGATGTCTACCGGTCCTCCGGCAAGGGCGGTCAGGGCGTCAACACCACCGACTCGGCGGTGCGCATCACCCACCTGCCCTCGGGCATCGTGGTGACCTGCCAGAACGAGCGCTCGCAGCTGCAGAACAAGGCCCGCGCCATGCAGGTGCTCGCGGCCCGGCTGCAGGCGCTGGCCGAGGAGCAGGCCGAGCAGGAAGCCGCGGCCGGCCGTGCCAGCCAGATCCGCACGGTGGACCGCTCCGAGCGCATCCGCACCTACAACTTCCCGGAGAACCGGATCGCCGATCACCGCATCGGCTTCAAGGCGCACAATCTCGACGCCGTCCTCGACGGTGACATGGACGCGCTGCTCGACGCGCTCGGCAAGGCCGACCGCGACGCGCGAATGGCGGCCGAGTAATCGGCATGAGCGGTGTGCGCCTCGAGCGGGTCCGGCTGCGCCCGCTGATCGTCGCCGCGGGCGAGCGGCTCGCCGAAGCGGGCGTAGCCTCGCCGCTGCCTGATGCCGAGCAGCTGGCCGCCCACGTGCTGGGCGTCGACCGGATGCGGCTGGCCCTGCACCCGATGATCGAGCCGGCCGAGGCCGCGCGGTTCGAGCAGCTGGTGACGCAGCGCGCCGCGCGAATCCCGTTGCAGCACTTGACCGGGACCGCCGCGATGGGCGAGATCGACCTCGCGGTGGGGCCCGGTGTCTTCGTGCCGCGCCCGGAGACCGAGCTGCTGTTCGCGTGGGCGCTGGCCCGGCTGGAGACGCTGCCGCACGACCACGCGCCGGTCGTCGTCGACCTGTGCACCGGTTCCGGCGCGCTGGCCCTGGCCATCGCGCACGCCCGCCCCGATGCCGAGGTCCATGCCGTCGAACTCGATCCCGACGCGCTGAGCTGGGCACGCCGCAATGCCGACGCCCGCATCGCCGACGGCGACACCCCGATCACCCTGCACGCCGACGACGTCACCGATCCGGCGCTGCTGCTCGACCTGTCCGGCCGGGTCGACCTGGTGCTGTCGAATCCGCCCTACATCCCCGAGGACGCGATCCTCGACCCGGAGGTCGCCGACCACGACCCGCACCGCGCGCTCTTCGGCGGTCCCGACGGTCTGGACGTCATCCGGGAAATGGTGCCCACGATCGCCCGGCTGCTGCGCCCCGGCGGTGCCACCGCGATCGAACACGACGACACCAACGGCGGGGGAGTCGCGACGCTGCTGGCGGCCGCCGGTCTGGTCGACGTGGTCGAGCACCTCGATCTCGCGGACAAACCCCGCTTCGTCGTCGCGGCGCTGCCCGGCCGTCCCTGAGCCGAGACCGCTGCCTGCAACAGGTTCGGCCGACACCGAGCGGCCGCGACCGCGGCGGGGACGCCCGCAAGGCCCGCCGGACCGGCAGCTAGACTCTTGCCGCACCCAACGACCGGCGAGAGTCGCGGGGAGGCGACCAGAGAGGCGAAGCTAAGCGTGAGTACCGTTTACGACTGTGCTGAACCGGCGTCTCGGGCTGCCGGGCTCACGGCCGCCACCAGTGCGCTGAAATCCGGCCGCCTGGTGGTGATGCCCACCGACACGCTGTACGGCATCGCGGCCGACGCGTTCGATTCCGAAGCGGTGGGTGAGCTGCTCGCCGCCAAGCGTCGCGGTCGCGACATGCCCGTTCCGGTGCTCGTCGGTTCGTGGCACACCATCGACGGCCTCGTGTTCTCGGTGCGCCCGCAGGCGCGCGACCTGATCCGGGCCTTCTGGCCGGGTGCGCTGAGCCTGGTCGTGCAGGCCGCCCCGTCGCTGGCCTGGGACCTGGGCGACACCCGCGGCACGGTGATGCTGCGCATGCCGCTGCATCCGGTGGCGCTGGAACTGCTGCGCGAGGTCGGCCCGCTGGCCGTGTCCAGCGCCAATGTCTCGGGGCAGCCGCCGGCCAGCACGGTCGAGCAGGCGCGCGAGCAGCTGGGTTCGCTGGCGAGTGTGTATCTCGACGGCGGTCCGGCCGAGCACGCGGTGGCCTCGACGATCATCGATCTGACCGCGGATCAGCCGCGGGTACTACGGGAAGGTGCGGTGGCGGTGGCCGATATCGCGGATGTGCTCGGCATGGAGCCCGACGCGCTGACCAGCCCCGCGCAGCGGTGATCGCCCGTATCCGATGAGCACGGTCGTTCCCCTGCGCGAGCTGGTGCTCGTGCTGCTCGTCTCTGCCACGGTGACCTTCCTGGCCACCGGGGGCATCCGGGTGCTCGCCATCGCCTTCGGCGCGGTCGCGATTCCGCGTGAGCGCGATGTGCACGTCAAGCCCATTCCGCGGATGGGCGGTGTCGGCATGTATGTCGGCGTCGTGGCCGCGGTGCTCTTCGCGCACCAATTGCCCGCACTGCGGCGCGGATTCGATTACGCGCCCGATATTCCGGCGGTGCTCGTCGCGGCCACGATCATCGTGCTCGTCGGCATCGTCGACGACCGCTGGGGCCTGGACGCGCTCACGAAATTCGCCGGCCAGGTGACCGCCGCGGGCGTGATGGCGGTGATGGGGCTGAGCTGGTACGTCATCTACGACCCGTTCAACGACACCACGGTGGTCCTGGACGCGCTGCAGGGCGGCCTGGTGACGGTGGGTATCACCGTCACCCTGGTGAACGCGATGAACTTCGTCGACGGCCTGGACGGCCTGGCCGCGGGCCTCGGTTTGATCTGCGCGGGCGCGGTTTTCGTGTTCTCCGTGGGTTTGCTCTACGACCAGGGCGGTTCGGTCGACACCTATCCGCCCGCGTTGCTGGCCGCCGCGCTGGCCGGCGCCTGTCTCGGATTTCTGCCGCACAATTTCTCGCCGGCCCGAATCTTCATGGGCGATTCCGGGTCGATGATGATCGGTTTGATGCTGGCCGCGGTTTCCACCGGCGCCTCCGGCCGAATTCCGCTGCAGGGCTACGGCCCGCGCGACATTGTGGGTTTGCTCTCACCGCTGCTGCTGGTGGGCGCGGTGATGTTCATTCCGGTGCTGGATCTGTTGCTGGCGATCGTGCGGCGCGTGCGCGCCGGGGTGAGTTTCTCCACACCGGACAAAATGCATCTGCATCACCGATTGCTGCAGATCGGACATTCGCAGCGCCGCGTTGTTCTGCTGATCTATTTGTGGGTCGGCGTGCTCGCGTTCGGCGCGGTGGGAACGTCACTGATGGATCGGCGGCTGGTGGTGTTGCTGGTGGCGGGTGGATTGGTGTTCGCGCTGGTAGTGACCGCGATCCCCTCGATGCGCCGGGTGGAGTCGGCCAATCACTGAGCGGAGGCCGCAAGGTAAAGTGCGGCCCGTGAGCTTTACACCGAAAACCCCGCCGGGCCCCGACGCACCGCTGCGCGCCGCCCTGCGCTACGGCCTGATCGGCCTCGGCGTCCTCGTGGTCGTGTCGGTGGCGATCGGTGCCGCGGTGGCCGGGATGCCGGGTCTGTGGGGTGCCCTGCTCGGCTGCGCCATCGGCGGTGGGTTCATCCTCACCACCGTGGTCGCCACCCTCGTCAGCGCCAAGCTGCCGCCCAGTACCGCGGGCCTGGTCCTGCTGGTCAGCTGGGTCGGCAAGCTGCTGGTGGCGCTCATCGTCGTCGGCGTGCTCAACCAGTTCGACTTCTACAGCAGGCCGACGCTGTTCTTCACCGTGGTCGGCGCCCTGCTGATCGTGCTGGGCGCGGAGACGTACGGCGTTGTGAGTCAGAAGGTTCCGTACGTCACGACACGCGCGGGAGACAGCGAAACGGCTTCCGAGCAGGAATAATCCCACCCAGCTACACAACGTCGTAGATAGCTTGGTAAAGTGTTGGTAAGCAAGCACCCAAGCTAGGGGCCCTACCCGGGTGAACTCGGGGTCCTGCCTCGAGTTACCAGGGGGGATCGTCTAGATCCCGCCCGGTGCCGCTATGCTTACTGCCGATCCGGGAGGAATGTGCCCGGTTTAGCATGTCGACGATGTCGCCGACGCCCGTACAGCTGTAGTACCGGTTTACCGACCGAACGCTCCGCTGTCGAATTTCGAGCCGACCAGAGTCGACCCCATTGATCGTCAATGTCCGATCGAACCGCGGGAATGACCGTCGTACCCGCGGCCCGAACACGGGAGAGAACGCTGAGCGTCATCACTTTGGCGGCGGGCGAGTTCCACGCGCCATCGCTGTCCGACTTCTTCCCTCCAGCAGTGCTGTTCGAGGGTACGCCGTTCGAACTCGACCGCCTGATGCTGATCCGGCTGCTGATGACCGCCGTTGTGGTGATCCTCTTCGTGCTGGCATTCCGCTCGCCGAAGATCGTCCCCCGCGGCCTGCAGAACGTGATGGAAGCCGGCGTGGTTTTCGTCAAGGAGCAGATCGCCGACGAGGTACTCGGCAAGGAAACCGGTAAGCGGTTCCTCCCGCTGATCGCGACGATCTTCTTCACGGTTCTGTTCCTGAACTTCTCCAGCATTGTGCCGTTCCTGAACATCTCGTCGAATGCGCGCGTCGGCATGCCGCTCGTGCTCGCCGCGATCGCGTACATCGCGTTCAACTACGTGGGTATTCGCAAGTACGGCTTCTTCAAGTACATCCGCTCGAGCATCGTCGTTCCCGACGTGCCGCCGGCTCTGCACGTGCTGCTGATCCCGATCGAGTTCGTCTCGACGTTCATCCTGCGCCCGTTCACGCTGACCGTCCGACTCATGGCGAACATGCTGGCCGGCCACATCATGCTGGTGCTGTTCTTCAGCGCCACCTGGTTCTTCCTCTTCGATGCCACCGCGTGGATGAAGGTCTTCACGCCCTTCTCGCTGCTGGCAGGCATCGGCTTCACGCTGTTCGAGCTGCTGGTCATCTTCCTGCAGGCGTATGTCTTCGCCCTGCTGACCGCGGTGTACATCAGCCTCGCACAGCACGCCGCCGACCACTGACCTGAATCCACACCAGTACTGCCAAACCTGCTACACACGCCGACCGGCGGGTGAGCAACAGAAAGGGAAAGAAGACTCATGAGCCTCGCTTACCTGGCCCAGGAAGCCGCGACCACCGAGAGCACCTTCAAGGGCTTCGGCGCCATCGGCTACGGTCTCGCCGCGATCGGCCCCGGCATCGGCGTGGGTATCGTCGTCGGTAAGGCCATCGAGGGCTTCGCCCGTCAGCCCGAGCTGGCCGGCCAGATCCGGACCAACATGTTCCTCGGTATCGCGTTCACCGAGGCCCTGGCGCTGATCGGCCTCGTCGCCGGCTTCATCTTCTGATTCCGATGCGCGACATCATCACGCTCGCTGCCGAAGGGGGAGAGGATGTGAATCCTCTCATCCCCGAAACGTACGACATCGTCTGGTCGATCGTCTGCGTCGCCATCATCGGTCTGCTGTTCTGGAAGTACGTGATCCCACGTGTGACCCAGACCCTCGATGAGCGTGCCGACAAGATCGAAGGCGGTATCGCCAGGGCCCAGGCCGCTCAGGACGAGGCACAGCAGACGCTGCAGCAGTACCAGCAGCAGCTCGCCGACGCCCGTCTCGAGGCCGCTCGTATCCGCGAGGATGCGCGCACCCAGGGTCAGCAGATCCTCGCGCAGATGCGCGCGGACGCCCAGGCCGAAAGCGACCGCATCGTCGCCGCCGGTCACTCCCAGCTGGAAGCCCAGCGCCAGCAGATCCTGACCGAGCTGCGTTCCGAGGTCGGCCGCACGGCCGTCGACCTGGCCGAGAAGATCATCGGCCAGTCGGTTTCGGACGAGGCCAAGCAGGCGGCGTCGATCGACAAGTTCCTCAGCGAACTCGACGACACCGACGCCATCGGGGTCGGAAGGTAACGACGCGAAAGTGAGAAGCATGTACGCAGCGAGCCGCGAGGCCAGCTCCCGGTCCCGGGAGGCGCTTCGGGCCGCTCTGACCGGAAGCGAAACTGTTGCGGCCACGACGGGGTCGGAACTGTTCGCCGTTGTCGCCGTGCTGGACGACCAGCGTTCGCTGCGTGTGGCGCTCGCGGACGTGTCGGTGCCGGGTTCGGTTCGCGCCGAACTCAGTGAGCGGATCTTCGGCGGCAAGGTCAGCGCTGCCACGCAGGCAGTGCTGACCACCGCGGTGGCGCAGAACTGGTCGCGCACCCGAGATCTGGTCGACACCCTGGTGCTGCTCGGGCAGGAGGCTCTGCTGGAGTCCGCCGCCGACGGCGGCCGGCTGGACGCGGTGGAGGACGAGCTGTTCCGGCTCGGCCGGATCATCGACGACAACCCGCAGCTGGAGCAGGCACTGTCCGATCAGGGCAAGCCGGCGTCGAACCGGCGTGAGCTGATCGTCCGGCTGCTGACCGGCAAGGCCGAGCCGATCACCCTGACGCTGGCCGAGCAGGCGGTGACCCGGCTGCGGTCCAACAACATCGGCGTCGCCCTCGACGCCCTGTCCGATCTGGCGGCGGCCCGTCGTGACCAGATCGTCGCCCACGCGCATGCCGCGGTCGAGCTGTCCGATCAGCAGAAGGAGAAGCTCTCGGCTTCCCTGCAGCGGATCTACGGCAAGGCCGTCACGGTGCACGTGCAGGTCGACCCGACGCTGCTGAGCGGCGTCGTCGTGCGCGTCGGAGACGACGTCATCGACGGCAGCGCCACCGGCCGACTGGAGAAGCTGCGCCGGGCGCTGTCCTGAGAAGGAAGCCCCACCGCAGTCCCCTCCAACCCCCGACATTCGAGACCACAGCGAGAGCAGGAACAACATGGCGGAGCTGACGATCTCCTCCGACGAGATCCGTAGCGCGATCGAGAGCTACACCCAGAGCTACACCCCGGAAACCTCCATCGAAGAAGTCGGCCTCGTGACCGACACCGGCGACGGCATCGCGCACGTCAGCGGTCTGCCTTCGGCGATGGCCAACGAGCTGCTCGAGTTCCCGGGCGGCGTCCTGGGCGTCGCGCTGAACCTCGAGGACACCGAGATCGGTGCCGTCATCCTCGGCGAGTACGCCTCGCTGGAAGAGGGCCAGCAGGTCCGCCGCACCGGCGATGTGCTGTCGGTTCCCGTCGGCGACAAGTTCCTCGGTCGCGTGGTCAACCCGCTCGGCCAGGCCATCGACGGCCTGGGCGAGATCGAGGCCGACGACCGCCGCGTGCTCGAGCTGCAGGCCGCGACCGTGCTGGAGCGTCAGCCGGTCGAGGAGCCGCTGGCCACCGGTATCACCGCGATCGACGCGCTGACCGCCATCGGCCGTGGCCAGCGACAGCTGATCATCGGCGACCGCAAGACCGGCAAGACCGCCGTCGCCGTCGACGCGATCCTGAACCAGAAGGCGAACTGGGAGTCGGGCGACCCCAGCAAGCAGGTTCGCTGCATCTACGTCGCGATCGGCCAGAAGGGCTCCACCATCGCGGGCGTCAAGACCGCGCTCGAGGAGCACGGCGCGATGGAGTACACCACCATCGTGGCGGCCCCGGCCTCCGACTCCGCCGGCTTCAAGTGGCTGGCCCCCTACACCGGTTCGGCCATCGGCCAGCACTGGATGTACCAGGGCAAGCACGTCCTGATCGTGTTCGACGACCTGACCAAGCAGGCCGAGGCGTACCGCGCCATCTCGCTGCTGCTGCGTCGTCCGCCGGGCCGCGAGGCGTACCCCGGTGACGTCTTCTACCTGCACTCCCGTCTGCTGGAGCGTTGCGCGAAGCTGTCCGACGCGATGGGCGGCGGCTCGATGACCGGTCTGCCGATCATCGAGACCAAGGCCAACGACGTCTCGGCGTTCATCCCGACCAACGTCATCTCCATCACCGACGGCCAGGTCTTCCTCGAGTCCGACCTGTTCAACAAGGGTGTCCGCCCGGCGATCAACGTCGGTACCTCGGTCTCCCGTGTCGGTGGCGCCGCCCAGACCAAGGCCATGAAGAAGGTCGCCGGTTCGCTGCGTCTGGAAATGGCGCAGTACCGCGAGCTGGAGGCGTTCTCCGCCTTCGCCTCCGACCTGGACGCCGCCTCGCTGGCGCAGCTGGAGCGTGGTGCCCGCTGGGTGGAGCTGCTCAAGCAGAACCAGTACTCCCCGGTCGCCGTCGAGGATCAGGTCGTCTCGATCTACCTGGTCGACGCCGGCTACTACGACTCGGTGCCGGTCGGCGACGTGCGTCGCTTCACCGCCGAGCTGCTGGAGCACCTGCACAGCGCGACCCAGTCGTCCTTCGACGCGCTCGAGGGTGGCCGCAAGCCGCTCGACGGCGAGGCCGCCGACGCGATCAAGTCGGAGACCGACAAGTTCAAGGAGGGCTTCCTGGCCTCCGACGGCAGCCGTGTCGTGAACGAGGCCGCGGCCGGCGATCTGGACCACGAAGAGGTCGAGTCGCTGTCGGTCACCCGCAAGCACGTCGACAAGTAAGCCGGGCAGGACTGATGTCGGCAATTACCGATCTGGCGAATGAAGGGAGTGTGAACCGCTAGTGGCAAGTTTGCGCGAATTGCGCTCCCGCATTCGTGGTGTGAATTCGATCAAGAAGATCACCAAGGCTCAGGAACTGATCGCGACCTCGCGAATTTCCAAGGCCCAGGCCAGGGTCGCGGCGGCCAAGCCGTACGCCGAGGAGATCACCAAGGTCCTCGGCGAGCTCGCGAGCGCTTCGAAGAACCTGTCGCACCCGCTGCTGACCGAGCGTCCCAACGCTCGTCGGGCCGCTGTCCTGGTGATCACCAGTGACAGCGGTATGTGCGGTGGCTACAACTCGAACGTGCTCAAGCGCGCCGAGGAGCTCATGACCACCCTGCGTGGCGACGGCAAGGAGCCGGTGCTGTACGTGATGGGCAACAAGGGCCTCACGTACTACAAGTTCCGTAACCGCCCGTTCCAGGCGTCGTGGACCGGCTTCTCGCAGCAGCCGAAGTACACCGACGCGTCGGCCGCGTGCCAGCACCTGGTCGAGGCCTTCATGGCCGGCTCGGACAACGAGGTTCCCTCGCTGGACGGCACCGGGACCATCGCGGGCGTCGACGAACTGCACATCGTGTACACCAAGTTCGTCTCGATGCTGACCCAGAACCCGGAGGTGCGCCGCCTGGCGCCGATCCAGGTGAGCTTCGTGGACGAGAACTACGAGCTCGGCGACGACATCCTGTCGGATTCGCCGAACGCGGTGGTCACGGCGCAGTACGAATTCGAGCCGGACGCCGATGTGCTGCTGGGCGCGCTGCTGCCCAAGTACGTCAACACGCGTATCTACGCATCGTTGCTCGAGGCAGCGGCATCCGAGTCCGCGGCTCGGCGCACCGCAATGAAGGCGGCGACCGACAACGCCAACGAGCTGGCCAGTGTGCTCCAGCGCGAGGCGAACTCGGTGCGTCAGGCCCAGATCACGCAGGAAATCAGCGAAATCGTCGGCGGCGTGAACGCGCTGGCGTCGAGCTCGGACCGCGACTAGAAGCGCAGGAAGAGAACCAATCTAATGACCGCAGCTGTCACTCAGGACAACGCGACCAAGGCGGGCGCAACCGCCGGCCGCGTCGTCCGTGTCATCGGCCCCGTCGTGGACGTCGAGTTCCCGCGTGGCGCCATCCCCGAGCTGTTCAACGCTCTCAACGCCGACATCAAGCTCGCGTCGGTGGCCAAGACCCTGACCCTCGAGGTCGCCCAGCACCTCGGTGACAACATCGTGCGCACCATCTCGATGCAGCCCACCGACGGTCTGGTCCGTGGCGCCACCGTCACCGACTCGGGCAAGCCGATCTCGGTGCCCGTCGGCGACATCGTCAAGGGCCACGTGTTCAACGCCCTCGGCGACTGCCTCGACTCGCCCGGCCTCGGCCGCGACGGCGAGCAGTGGGGCATCCACCGCAAGCCCCCGAGCTTCGACCAGCTCGAGGGTAAGACCGAGATGCTGGAGACCGGCGTCAAGGTCATCGACCTGCTGACCCCGTACGTCAAGGGCGGCAAGATCGGTCTGTTCGGTGGTGCCGGTGTCGGCAAGACCGTGCTGATCCAGGAGATGATCACCCGTATCGCTCGCGAGTTCTCCGGCACCTCGGTGTTCGCGGGCGTCGGTGAGCGTACCCGTGAGGGGACCGACCTCCACCTGGAAATGGAAGAGATGGGCGTCCTCCAGGACACCGCCCTCGTCTTCGGCCAGATGGACGAGCCGCCGGGCACGCGTATGCGCGTGGCCCTGTCCGCGCTGACCATGGCGGAGTACTTCCGCGATGTCCAGCACCAGGACGTGCTGCTCTTCATCGACAACATCTTCCGTTTCACCCAGGCCGGTTCCGAGGTCTCGACCCTGCTGGGTCGTATGCCCTCCGCCGTGGGTTACCAGCCGACGCTGGCGGACGAGATGGGTGAGCTCCAGGAGCGCATCACCTCGACCCGTGGTCGCTCGATCACCTCGCTGCAGGCGATCTACGTCCCCGCCGACGACTACACCGACCCGGCGCCGGCGACCACCTTCGCCCACCTGGACGCGACGACCGAGCTCTCCCGCCCGATCTCGCAGAAGGGCATCTATCCGGCCGTCGACCCGCTGACCTCGACCTCTCGTATCCTCGAGGCTTCGATCGTCGGCGAGCGTCACTTCCGCGTGGCCAACGAGGTGAAGCGGATCCTGCAGAAGTACAAGGAGCTGCAGGACATCATCGCCATCCTCGGTATGGACGAGCTCTCCGAAGAGGACAAGGTCCTCGTCGGCCGCGCCCGTCGTCTGGAGAAGTTCCTCGGCCAGAACTTCATCGTGGCCGAGAAGTTCACCGGTCAGCCGGGCTCGGTCGTGCCGCTGGAGCAGACCATCGACGACTTCGATCGCGTCTGCAAGGGCGAGTTCGACCACTTCCCGGAGCAGGCGTTCAACTCCTGCGGTGGTCTCGACGACGTCGAGGCGGCCGCGAAGAAGATCGCCGGGAAGTAGTCCACCATGGCGGAGATGACAGTTGATCTCGTTGCGGTCGAACGCAAGCTCTGGTCCGGCCAGGCGACGTTCGTCAGCGCGCAGACCACCGAGGGCCAGATCGGCATCATGGCCGGCCATGAGCCGCTGCTCGGTCAGCTCGTCGAGGGCGGCACGGTGAGCATCGTGTCGACCGACGGCGAGCGGATCGTCGCCGCGGTGCACGGCGGCTTCTTCTCGGTCACCGCCGACACCGTGCGGGTGCTGGCCGAGTCCGCCGACCTGGCGGGCGAGGTCGACGTCGACGCGGCGCGCAAGGTGCTGGCCGACGGCGAGGCCTCCGAGGTGGATCTGCTGGTGGCGCAGGGTCAGGTGCGCGCGGTCGAGGCGACCGCTTCGGCCTGATCCACACACCGAATACCGACACTGTCGGCGACGAACTCCGTTTCGTCGCCGACAGTGCTGTTTCGGCGTATTGCCGATCCCGGCGAAGGGCCGCCGGCGGGGCGTGATTGAATGGCGACGGGGGTGTCTTCGACACCAGCTGAGCGAAAGGGCGTACGGCATTGCAAACCGGGATGGTTCTGCTGATCATTCTGGTGCTGACGCTCGTGTTCGTAGCAGGTGCATCGACCTACCGGCTGGTGATGCTGCGCCGGGGCGGTACGGCCGCCCTGCTGCGGGTATTGCCCGCGCGCGGCGGCCAGGGCTGGCGGCACGGTCTCATCCGCTACGACGAGGATCGCCTCGTCTTCTTCAAATTGACCAGCCTGAAATTCGGTCCGGACAGCACCGTGCACCGGCAAGGCCTCGAGATCGTCGAGCGACGCGCGCCGCAGGGCGACGAATTCGACATCATGGCCGAGGGCATCGTGGTGGTAGCCGTCACCGATCCGCACAACAGTTTCGAGCTCGCGCTCGACCGCGGATCGATGGCGGCTTTTCTGTCCTGGATGGAGTCGCGCCCGTCCGATCGCGCGCGCCGTACCCGCGGAGGCCAGCCGTGAGCGTCCACCTGACCCGGATCTACACCCGCACCGGTGACGACGGCACCACCGGCCTGAGCGATTTCTCCCGGGTGCCCAAGACCGACCCCCGCCTGGTCGCCTACGCCGACTGCGACGAGGCCAACGCGGCGCTCGGCGTCGCGGTCGCGCTCGGCGCGCCGGCGCCCGAGGTGCTCGCGGTCCTGCGCCAGATCCAGAACGACCTGTTCGACGCGGGCGCGGATCTGTCGACGCCGGTGGTCGAGGATCCCAAGTACCCGCCCCTGCGGATCACCCAGCCCTACATCGATCGGCTGGAGAAGTGGTGTGACGAGTTCAACGAGGGCCTGGCCCCGCTGAATTCGTTCATCCTGCCCGGCGGTACCCCGATTGCCGCGCTGTTGCACACGGCACGCACCGTGGTGCGACGCGCCGAGCGTTCGGCCTGGGCCGCGGTCGAGGCGCACCCCGACGACACCAATGTGCTGCCGGCCAAATACCTCAATCGGCTGTCGGACCTGCTGTTCATCCTGAGCCGTGCCACCAATCCCGAGGGGGATGTGCTGTGGCAGCCGGGCGGCGGAGCCGCGCGCTGAAAGCCTCTCGGTGACGCCAGGATCGGTCGGTTTGGCGTCGGGGGCGTGTCGCCGGGCAACGGTCGATAAGCTTGCGGGGTGAGCGAACGGTTTCTGGTCTCCGGCGGTAATCAGCTCGTCGGCGAGGTCGCGGTCGGCGGCGCGAAGAACAGCGTGCTGAAGCTGATGGCCGCCGCTTTGCTGGCGGAGGGCACAACCACCATCACCAACTGCCCCGACATCCTCGATGTGCCGCTGATGGCCGAGGTGCTGCGCGGGCTCGGTTGCGATGTGACCATCTCCGACGACGAGAGCGGCGACCGTTCGGTCTGCACGATCGTCACTCCGCCGGAGCCCAAATACCACGCCGACTTCCCGGCGGTCACCCAGTTCCGCGCCTCGGTGTGCGTGCTCGGTCCGCTGATGGCGCGCTGTAAGCGCGCGGTCGTGGCGCTGCCCGGCGGCGACGCCATCGGTTCGCGGCCGCTCGACATGCACCAGCAGGGCCTGCGTCTGCTCGGCGCGACCAGCGAGATCGAGCACGGCTGCGTGGTCGCCCGCGCCGACGAGCTCCAGGGCGCCCGCATCCGGCTCGACTTCCCGTCGGTGGGCGCCACCGAGAACATCCTGATGGCGGCCGTGCTCGCCGAGGGAGAGACGGTCATCGACAACGCGGCGCGCGAGCCCGACATCGTCGACCTGTGCACCATGCTCGTGCAGATGGGTGCGCGGATCGAGGGTGCCGGTTCCTCGGTGCTCACGGTGCAGGGCGTGAAGAGCCTCTCGCCCACCACGCACCGGGTGATCGGCGACCGCATCGTCGCCGCCACCTGGGGTATCGCGGCCGCCATGACCACCGGCGATGTCCGCGTCACCGGGGTGAACCCGAAGCACCTGGCCCTGGTGCTGGACAAGCTCCGCTCGGCGGGCGCTCGAATCTCCTACGAGCCCAACGGTTTCCGCGTGGTCCAGCCGGAGCGCCCGCGTGCGGTGAACTTCGCGACGCTGCCGTTCCCCGGTTTCCCGACCGACCTGCAGCCGATGGCCATCGGCCTGGCCGCCATCGCCGACGGCACCTCGATGATCACCGAGAACGTCTTCGAGGCGCGCTTCCGCTTCGTCGAGGAGATGATCCGGCTGGGTGCCGACGCCAGGACCGACGGCCACCACGCGGTGGTGCGCGGTATCCCGCGGCTGTCGAGCGCGCCGGTGTGGTCGTCCGACATTCGCGCCGGCGCGGGCCTCGTGCTGGCCGGCCTGGTGGCCGACGGCGTCACCGAAGTGCACGATGTCTTCCACATCGACCGCGGCTACCCGAAGTTCGTCGAGCAGATGCAGGCGCTGGGCGGGCAGGTCGAGCGCGTGGGTACGCCGAAATAGGTTGCCTGACCAGGCGATTTGACTTCGTGTTCGTCGGTGCGTAACTTAATTCGAGTCAGAGCGACACGGACACCGACAAGGTGACGATGAGCGCCTGACAGATCACCTGGTCAGACTCTCTCCCTCCGAACTTGCTTCGGTCGAGTCGTCTGCGCTAGGTTGGAACAGTTGCCCTGCCGAAGCCCCTTCGAAAAAGTTGTGGGTAGAGGCTTGTGCGTGTGTTCTTTGAGAACTCAATAGTGTGTCGATGAATGTCAGTGCCAATTATTATTGGCTCCGCTTCTCATACCCCCCGGTTGAGGAGTGGACATTTTGAATGTCAGCAAATTTTTGCTGGTGTTCGGTTTTGCTAGGTTTTCGGACTCTAGTCTTTAGATTGTTCTGATTGCACCCTTCGGGGTGTGGTTGAGAGTCTTCAACGGAGAGTTTGATCCTGGCTCAGGACGAACGCTGGCGGCGTGCTTAACACATGCAAGTCGAGCGGTAAGGCCCTTCGGGGTACACGAGCGGCGAACGGGTGAGTAACACGTGGGTGATCTGCCTCGTACTTCGGGATAAGCCTGGGAAACTGGGTCTAATACCGGATATGACCTTCGGATGCATGTCTGAGGGTGGAAAGATTTATCGGTACGAGATGGGCCCGCGGCCTATCAGCTTGTTGGTGGGGTAATGGCCTACCAAGGCGACGACGGGTAGCCGGCCTGAGAGGGCGACCGGCCACACTGGGACTGAGACACGGCCCAGACTCCTACGGGAGGCAGCAGTGGGGAATATTGCACAATGGGCGAAAGCCTGATGCAGCGACGCCGCGTGAGGGATGACGGCCTTCGGGTTGTAAACCTCTTTCGACAGGGACGAAGCGCAAGTGACGGTACCTGTAGAAGAAGCACCGGCCAACTACGTGCCAGCAGCCGCGGTAATACGTAGGGTGCGAGCGTTGTCCGGAATTACTGGGCGTAAAGAGCTTGTAGGCGGTTCGTCGCGTCGTTCGTGAAAACTTGGGGCTCAACCCCAAGCTTGCGGGCGATACGGGCGGACTAGAGTACTTCAGGGGAGACTGGAATTCCTGGTGTAGCGGTGAAATGCGCAGATATCAGGAGGAACACCGGTGGCGAAGGCGGGTCTCTGGGAAGTAACTGACGCTGAGAAGCGAAAGCGTGGGTAGCGAACAGGATTAGATACCCTGGTAGTC
Source organism: Nocardia asteroides (assembly GCF_900637185.1). Lineage (NCBI taxonomy): Bacteria > Bacillati > Actinomycetota > Actinomycetes > Mycobacteriales > Nocardiaceae > Nocardia > Nocardia asteroides. Next base: position 2,090,463 of record NZ_LR134352.1, read on the forward strand.
CACGCCGTAAACGGTGGGTACTAGGTGTGGGTTTCCTTCCACGGGATCCGTGCCGTAGCTAACGCATTAAGTACCCCGCCTGGGGAGTACGGCCGCAAGGCTAAAACTCAAAGGAATTGACGGGGGCCCGCACAAGCGGCGGAGCATGTGGATTAATTCGATGCAACGCGAAGAACCTTACCTGGGTTTGACATACACCGGAAACCTGCAGAGATGTAGGCCCCCTTGTGGTCGGTGTACAGGTGGTGCATGGCTGTCGTCAGCTCGTGTCGTGAGATGTTGGGTTAAGTCCCGCAACGAGCGCAACCCTTATCTTATGTTGCCAGCGCGTAATGGCGGGGACTCGTGAGAGACTGCCGGGGTCAACTCGGAGGAAGGTGGGGACGACGTCAAGTCATCATGCCCCTTATGTCCAGGGCTTCACACATGCTACAATGGCCGGTACAGAGGGCTGCGATACCGTGAGGTGGAGCGAATCCCTTAAAGCCGGTCTCAGTTCGGATCGGGGTCTGCAACTCGACCCCGTGAAGTTGGAGTCGCTAGTAATCGCAGATCAGCAACGCTGCGGTGAATACGTTCCCGGGCCTTGTACACACCGCCCGTCACGTCATGAAAGTCGGTAACACCCGAAGCCGGTGGCCTAACCCTTGTGGAGGGAGCCGTCGAAGGTGGGATCGGCGATTGGGACGAAGTCGTAACAAGGTAGCCGTACCGGAAGGTGCGGCTGGATCACCTCCTTTCTAAGGAGCATCTGCATTACTCGGTTCGAAGAGTCGAACTCGGGGATGCCAGAGCCGTTCATGTTCTCGTATGTAGAACTGCGGTGCTCATGGGTGGAACACTGACTGACTCATCGCGAATGGCTGAGGAAAATTCCGACGCTGCGGTGATATACCGACACACTATTGGGTCCTGAAAGAACACGCGAGTGATCTTTCCAGGCAAGAACGACGAGACTGGTTCTTCAGTCATACCGCCGGCCGTTTGGGTCGGGCTGGTGCTGAGCCGAGGACGAGTCTTGTGTGTTGTTTGAGAACTGCACAGTGGACGCGAGCATCTTTGTTAGTAAGTGTTTAAGAGCGTACGGTGGATGCCTTGGCACCAGGAGCCGATGAAGGACGTAGGAGGCTGCGATAAGCCTCGGGGAGCTGTCAACCGAGCTGAGATCCGAGGATTTCCGAATGGGGAAACCCAGCACGAGTGATGTCGTGTTACCCGCATCTGAATATATAGGGTGTGTGGAGGGAACGTGGGGAAGTGAAACATCTCAGTACCCACAGGAAGAGAAAACAACAGTGATTCCGTGAGTAGTGGCGAGCGAAAGCGGATGAGGCTAAACCAGTTAGATGTGATAGACGGCAGTCGTTGTCTAGCTGGGGTAGTGGGGCTCATTTTCTCAATTCTGCCGAGTTGAGCAACAGTAAGAAACCAAGTGGTTAGTTGAAGTGGTCTGGAACGGCCTGCCATAGACGGTGATAGTCCGGTAAACGAAAACTTCTTGGCTGTTGTAGTGAGTACCCGAGTAGCAGCGGGCCCGTGAAATCTGCTGTGAATCTGCCGGGACCACCCGGTAAGCCTGAATACTCCCTGGTGACCGATAGCGGACTAGTACCGTGAGGGAAAGGTGAAAAGTACCCCGGGAGGGGAGTGAAATAGTACCTGAAACCGTGCGCTTACAATCCGTCAGAGCCTTCCACTTCGGTGGTGGGGTGATGGCGTGCCTTTTGAAGAATGAGCCTGCGAGTCATCGGTGTGTGGCGAGGTTAACCCGTGTGGGGTAGCCGTAGCGAAAGCGAGTCCGAATAGGGCGTTTCAGTCGCACATTATGGACCCGAAGCGGAGTGATCTACCCATGGCCAGGGTGAAGCGACGGTAAGACGTCGTGGAGGCCCGAACCCACTTAGGTTGAAAACTGAGGGGATGAGCTGTGGGTAGGGGTGAAAGGCCAATCAAACTCCGTGATAGCTGGTTCTCCCCGAAATGCATTTAGGTGCAGCGTCACGTGTTTCACGCCGGAGGTAGAGCTACTGGATGGCCTAGGGGGCCCACAAGCTTACCGAAGTCAGCCAAACTCCGAATGCCGGTGTGTGAGAGCGTGGCAGTGAGACTGCGGGGGATAAGCTTCGTAGTCGAGAGGGAAACAGCCCAGATCGCCGGCTAAGGCCCCTAAGCGTGTACTAAGTGGAAAAGGATGTGGGGTCGCTTAGACAACCAGGAGGTTGGCTTAGAAGCAGCCACCCTTGAAAGAGTGCGTAATAGCTCACTGGTCAAGTGATCCTGCGCCGACAATGTAGCGGGGCTCAAGTACACCGCCGAAGCCGCGGCATTTCAGCATTATCCTGCTTTCGAGCCAGGAGCTGGGATGGGTAGGGGAGCGTCCTGTGGCCGTGGAAGCAGCGGAGTGATCCAGCTGTGGAGGCCACGGGAGTGAGAATGCAGGCATGAGTAGCGAAAGACGAGTGAGAAACTCGTCCGCCGAATGACCAAGGGTTCCTGGGCCAGGTTAATCCGCCCAGGGTGAGTCGGGACCTAAGGCGAGGCCGACAGGCGTAGTCGATGGACAACGGGTTGATATTCCCGTACCCGTGTATCCGCGCCCAATGGCGAATCAGTTGTGCTAATCGTCCAAATGTTTTCTTATCGAGCCTTCGGGTGAGAGGGAGAATTGCTGCACGAGACCCTGGCTGTAGTAGTCAAGCGATGGGGTGACGCAGGAAGGTAGCTGGGCCAGGTGATGGAATACCTGGTGTAAGCCTGTAGGGCGTTGTGTAGGCAAATCCGCACAACATGTAGCCTGAGAGGTGATGCGTAGCCGTTGTGGTGAATTCAGTGATCCTATGCTGCCGAGAAAAGCCTCTAGTGAGTTGGTACACGGCCCGTACCCCAAACCGACACAGGTGGTCAGGTAGAGAATACTAAGGCGATCGAGAGAACTGTGGTTAAGGAACTCGGCAAAATGCCCCCGTAACTTCGGGAGAAGGGGGACCACGCCTGGTGACGAGTCTTGCACTCTGAGCTGGGTGGGGTCGCAGAGACCAGAGAGAAGCGACTGTTTACTAAAAACACAGGTCCGTGCGAAGTCGTAAGACGATGTATACGGACTGACGCCTGCCCGGTGCCGGAAGGTTAAGAGGACCGGTTAGCGCTTCGGCGCGAAGCTGAGAATTTAAGCCCCGGTAAACGGCGGTGGTAACTATAACCATCCTAAGGTAGCGAAATTCCTTGTCGGGTAAGTTCCGACCTGCACGAATGGCGTAACGACTTCTCTGCTGTCTCAACCACAGACTCGGCGAAATTGCATTACGAGTAAAGATGCTCGTTACGCGCGGCAGGACGAAAAGACCCCGGGACCTTCACTATAGCTTGGTATTGGTGTTCGGTACGGTTTGTGTAGGATAGGTGGGAGACTGTGAAGCTTGGACGCCAGTTCAGGTGGAGTCGTCGTTGAAATACCACTCTGATCGTATTGGACTTCTAACCTCGGACCATGATCTGGTTCAGGGACAGTGCCTGGTGGGTAGTTTAACTGGGGCGGTTGCCTCCCAAAATGTAACGGAGGCGCCCAAAGGTTCCCTCAGCCTGGTTGGCAATCAGGTGTCGAGTGCAAGTGCACAAGGGAGCTTGACTGTGAGAGTGACAGCTCGAGCAGGGACGAAAGTCGGGACTAGTGATCCGGCACCGGCAAGTGGAAGCGGTGTCGCTCAACGGATAAAAGGTACCCCGGGGATAACAGGCTGATCTTCCCCAAGAGTCCATATCGACGGGATGGTTTGGCACCTCGATGTCGGCTCGTCGCATCCTGGGGCTGGAGTAGGTCCCAAGGGTTGGGCTGTTCGCCCATTAAAGCGGCACGCGAGCTGGGTTTAGAACGTCGTGAGACAGTTCGGTCTCTATCCGCCGCGCGCGTTAGAAACTTGAGGAAGGCTGTCCCTAGTACGAGAGGACCGGGACGGACGAACCTCTGGTGTGCCAGTTGTTCCGCCAGGAGCACTGCTGGTTGGCTACGTTCGGAAGGGATAACCGCTGAAAGCATCTAAGCGGGAAGCCTGTTCCAAGATGAGGTTTCTCTCCCACTTGATGGGTTAAGGCCCCCTACAGACCATGGGGTTGATAGGCCGGAACTGGAAGCACAGTAATGTGTGTAGGTGACTGGTACTAATAGGCCGAGGGCTTACTACGAAGGTGTTACGCGTCCACTGTGCGGTATCTGAAACAACAGACACTGCAGCAAACCTACTTTGTGGGGAGCGCTGTCTAGTTTCATAGTGTTACGGCGGTTATAGCGGTGGGGAAACGCCCGGTCCCATTCCGAACCCGGAAGCTAAGGCCACCTGCGCCGATGGTACTGCACTCGACAGGGTGTGGGAGAGTAGGACACCGCCGGAACATCATTGCGAAAGGCCCTCCAACTTCGGTTGGAGGGCCTTTTTGCGTTCCCGGACCGGTCACCTAGAGTGCATGGGTGCGCCTTGTCATTGCTCGTTGCCAGGTCGACTACGTCGGTCGACTGACCGCCCACCTCCCGATGGCTCGCCGGTTACTGCTGATCAAGGCCGACGGGTCGGTTCTCGTGCACTCCGACGGCGGCTCGTACAAGCCGCTGAACTGGATGAGCCCGCCGTGCTGGCTGGAGGAACGCGATATCGCGACCCTGGTCCCCGCGGAGCTGCCCGACGGCGTGACTCCGCTGCGGGAGGGCCACACGGCGCTGCCGGACACCATCAAGGCGCTGTGGGTGGTCACCAACAAGGCCGGCGAGGAACTGCGGATCACCATCGAGGACATCGAGCACGACTCCTCGCACGAACTCGGTGTCGACCCCGGCCTGGTCAAGGACGGCGTGGAAGCGCATCTGCAGGAGCTGCTGGCCGAACACGTGACGAAGCTCGGGGAGGGGTACACCCTCGTCCGGCGCGAATACATGACCGCCATCGGCCCGGTGGACCTGCTGTGCCGCGACGCCGACGGGGCGACCGTGGCGGTGGAGATCAAGCGGCGCGGGGAGATCGACGGCGTCGAACAGCTCACCCGCTACCTGGAACTGCTGAACCGTGACCCGCTGCTGGCGCCGGTGGCGGGCGTGTTCGCCGCCCAGCAGATCAAGCCGCAGGCGCGCACGCTCGCCGAGGACCGGGGAATCCGCTGCCTCACGCTCGATTACGACGAGCTGCGTGGCACGGAGAGCAACGTTTTCCGCCTCTTCTAGGCTCAGAACCATGCCGCGACGCAAACCACGCTCAGGACGACGTAGCGACCCCGCGCCGATCGGGGACGTCTACGGGCGCACCGAGGACGGGCCGGGCGACGAAACCTACATCGTGCGTACCGTTCCCGGCGCGCGAGCGGTGAAGACGTATCGCTGTCCCGGCTGTGATCACGAGATCATGCCCGGTGTCGCCCACATCGTGGCCTGGGACGCCGACGGCGGCGAGGACGATCGCAGGCATTGGCATCAGGGGTGCTGGAACGGCCGGCGTACACGCGGGATCACCCGCCGCTGGTCCTGATCGACGAAGACAGCGAAAACCGAAGGCCGCCTCGAACATTCGAGGCGGCCTTCGGTTTTCTTCGACTGTATGGGTGGAGCAATGTCGTCGGGTCAGACGTCAGTTGCTGATGTCGGCGCTCTCGCGGTCCTCGTCGACGATGTCCTCGTCGGCGTCGGCGACCTCGGGGATGGCCTTGGTCTGGCGCGAGCCCGACACGGACTTGTTGTTGCCGTTGTTGCTGATCGACTTGCGCTCGGGGGCGCCGTCGAGCAGCTCGCTCTCGCGGTTGACCGCGGCGAGCATGGCGGGCACCGAGTCGAGCTGACCGCGGATACCGAGCAGCTGGGCCAGGACCCGGCCGCGCAGCACGCGCATCTCCTCGGCCAGTTCCTTCGCGTGCGCGATCTTGCGCTCGGAGGTCTGGGTGGCGGAGCTGATCAGGCGGTTCGACTCGTCGGTCGCGTCCTTGATCCGCTGGGCGGCCTCGGCGCGGCTGGTGGCCTCGAGCTCCTCCATGGCACGGGTCAGCTTGGTGCGCCGATCGTTCATGGTGGCCTCGAAGTCCTGCTGGGTGGCCTTGCGCTTGGCCTCGGCCTCCTTGCCGAGACGTTCCACATCGGCCTGCGCGGCCTCGATGATCTTGGCGGACTCGGTGCGCGCGTTCGCGAGGGTCTGCTCGAACTCGATCTCGAGTGCCTCGCGCTTCTCCTTGGTCTCCGCGAGCAGCGACTCGTACTTGCCACGCATCTCGGTGGCCTGCTGCTCGGCGATCGACACCATCTCCGCGGCCTCGGCCTGCGCCAGCGCGCGGACCTCGGACGCTTCGTCCGAGGCCAGGCGCAGCATGCGCGAGATACGGTCGGACATGCCTTCGGCGGTGGTCGGCGGCACGGACAGCCGGTCGACCTCCTTGCGGAGCTCGTCGATCTCGTCCCGGGCGTCTTCCAGCTGGCTGGCGAGATTCCGGGCCTGCGCGGCGGCAGCGTCCCGGTCGGTGGCGGTGACGCGGAGCTCGGCGTCGAAGCGGTCGAAGTAGTTGCGCACCTCGTCTTGCGCATAACCCTTGCGCACAACGGTGAAGGGCAGTGCAACGAAGCGATTGCGATCGGACTCAGGTGACGACATGGCACACAAAATACAGCCTCGAGCGACCCTATGGAGACTCGACCGTGATTGTGATCTCGCCGAGATTTACCAACCGTATCTCCGTACTAGTGCGTAACATTCGGGTTCGGCTCGACGAGCTCCACCAGCACACCGCCAGCATCCTTCGGATGGATGAAATTGATGCGGGAATCCGCGGTGCCGTGACGTGGGGCTTCGTACAGCAAACGCAGCCCGCGGTCGCGCAGGAACGCCGAAACGGCCTCGATGTCGGTGACCCGGTAGGCCAGCTGCTGCAGGCCGGGGCCGCTGCGGTCGATGAACTTGGCGATGGTCGACTCCGGGGTGAGTGGAGCCAGCAACTGCAGGGCGGTCGCGCGGTCGGCCGCGGCGGGGCACGACAGCATCGCCTCGACCACGCCCTGGGCCTCGTTCACCTCGCGATGGGTCTCCACCATGCCGAGGTTGTCGGTGTACCAGGCCACGGCGGCGTCGAGGTCGGGCACGGCGATACCCACGTGGTCGACGGCGATGACGTAGTCGGCGGGGATGATGTTTTCGTTGGTCACACCTCGAAGCTAGCGAACACCTGCGTGCGGGGCGCGGGCCGATACCGGTTACCGTTGAGTGCAACCCTTGACGCGCGCGGCCGATCGCTGTGTGCATCGGGGCGAGGTTCGACTCAATGAATGCGAGGCTTTCGTGACGACTTCTGTCATCGTGTCCGGTGCGCGTACCCCGGTCGGCAGGCTCCTGGGCGGTCTGAAGGACTTCAAGGCCTCGGATCTGGCCGGTGTGGCCATCAAGGCGGCGCTGGAGAAGGGTGGTGTGGCGCCCGAGCAGGTCGACTACGTCATCCTCGGTCAGGTGCTGCAGGCCGGCGCCGGGCAGCTGCCCGCCCGCCAGGCCGCGATCGCCGCGGGCATCCCGATGGATGTGCCGTCGCTGCTGATCAACAAGGTCTGCCTGTCCGGCATCAACGCCATCGCGCTGGCCGATCAGCTGATCCGCGCCGGTGAGCACGAGATCATCGTGGCCGGCGGCATGGAGTCGATGAGCCAGACCCCGCACCTGCTGCCCAAGAGCCGCGAGGGCCACAAGTACGGCGACACCACCCTGGTGGACCACATGGCCTACGACGGCCTGCACGACGTGATCACCGACCAGGCGATGGGCCTGCTGACCGAGGACCGCAACGACCTCGACAAGGTCAGTCGCGAGGAGCAGGACGCGCTGGCCGCGGCCTCGCACCAGCGTGCCGCCGCCGCGTGGAAGAACGGCGTGTTCGAGAACGAGGTCGTGCCGGTCGCCGTGCCGCAGCGCAAGGGCGACCCGATCTACGTCACCGAGGACGAGGGCATCCGCGCCGACACCACCGTGGAGTCGCTGGCCAAGCTGCGTCCGGCCTTCCGCAAGGACGGCACCGTGACGGCGGGCACCGCCTCGCAGATCTCCGACGGCGCGGCCGCCGTGATCGTGATGAGCAAGGCCAAGGCGCAGGAGCTGGGGCTGGAATGGATCGCCGAGATCGGCGCCGCCGGCCAGGTTGCCGGTCCGGACTCGACCCTGCAGGACCAGCCGGCCAACGCCATCCTCGCCGCGTGCGCGAAGGAAGGCATCACCCCGGCCGACCTGGACCTGATCGAGATCAACGAGGCCTTCGCGGCCGTCGGCGTCTCCTCGACCAAGAAGCTGGGCTACGACCCGGAGAAGGTCAACGTCAACGGTGGTGCCATCTCCATCGGTCACCCGCTGGGCATGTCGGGCGCGCGCATCCTGCTGCACCTGGCGCTGGAGCTGAAGCGTCGCGGTGGCGGCGTCGGCGCGGCCGCCCTGTGCGGTGGCGGTGGCCAGGGCGACGCACTCATCATCCGCGTCCCCGCCTGATTCCGTTCGTCCACTTCGGGCCCCCGCGCTGTCGAGCGTGGGGGCCCGAAGTGTGAGCGGTCCAACTACTACGTGCTGTAGCTCATCCGGCACAATGGCTGGTATGGGTTTCTTCGATCTGCGGTCCACTGCCAGCCGGTTCCGGTTCTTCGCGGTGCTCGAGGCGCTGTCCTGGGTCGGTCTGCTGACCGGCATGGCGTTCAAGTACCTGCCCGCCGAGGGCAACGAGATCGGCGTGAAGATCTTCGGGCCGGTGCACGGCGCCATCTTCGTGCTGTTCGTGATCACCGCGCTGCTGGCCGCGCGTGAGCTCGAATGGAGCTGGAAGACCACCGTGCTGGCGCTGGCGTCGAGCATTCCGCCGCTGGCCACCGTGATCTTCGAGATCTGGGCCGTGCGCACCGGCCAGCTCGGCGAGCTGAGCACCGGCGCCAAGGGCTCCCCGGCAGCCGCGCCGACGGCTTCGTGACAAACTGGAAACCGTGACTCGACCCGCTGCCCGTCGTCCTTCGCCCGCCGCTGCCGCTGCCATGTCCGGCGCGGTGGACCTGTCCGCGCTGAAGCAGCCGCCCGCCGCTCCCGGCGGTGCGCCTGCGGCCTCGGGGAACCACTCGGTGACCGAGGCGGATTTCGAGACCAAGGTGATCCGCCGCTCGATGCAGGTGCCCGTGGTGGTCGCGCTGTACTCGCAGCGCAGCCCGGGCAGCGTCGAGCTGATCCGCACGCTCGAACGGCTCAACGCCGACGATCGCGGCGGCTGGGATCTGGCCGCCATCGAGGCCGAGCCGAACATGAACATCGTGCAGGCCCTGCGGGTGCAGGGCATTCCCACGGTGATCGCGGTGGCGGGCGGACAGCCGCTGGCCGATTTCGAGGGCGCGCAGCCCGAGGCGCAGGTGCGGCAGTGGCTGGACGCGGTGATGGACGCGACCGCGGGCAAGCTCGAGGGCGACCCGAACGCCGCCGAGGCCGCGCCCGAGGTCGAGGACCCGCGCTTCACCGCCGCCGAAGACGCCCTCGCCGAGGGTGACATCGCCGGCGCCGAGGCCGCCTACGAGGCGATCCTGGCCGAGGAGCCCGCCAACGAGGAAGCCAAGGCGGCGCTGCGTCAGCTGCGGTTCCTGACCAGGGCGCAGCAGGTCGACCCGGCCGTGGTCGCCACCGCCGACGCCGACCCGGCCAACCTGGACGCCGCACTCGACGCGGCCGACGTGGAACTGCTCGAGCAGCGCCCGGAGGCGGCGTTCGACCGGATCATCGCGGCCGTCAAGCGCACGGCGGGCGACGACCGCACCAGGGCCCGCACCCGGCTGCTCGAACTGTTCGAGCTGTTCGACCCGGCCGAGCCGTTCGTGGTCGCGGCCCGGCGCAAGCTGGCCGCCGCGCTGTACTGACCCCGTCCCCCTCCACTCGAGGCCGTCCCGGCTGAACTGCCGGGGCGGCCTCGTCGTATCCCCGGGTAGACCCGCGGCACCCGCCGCGAGCTGACTCGAGGAGTACGACATGACCTCACTCGACCACTCGGGGGCGGTGGACCAGGCCGAGGCGGAAGCCTTCGCGGGATCCATGGTGGAGCTGCTCGACCACGCGAGTACCGCGCTGATGATCAGCATGGGACACCAGGTCGGGTTGTTCGACACCATGGCGGCCTGCCCGGCCGCGACCAGCCAGGAGATCGCCGCGGCGGCCGGGCTGAACGAGCGCTATGTCCGGGAATGGCTCGGCGCCGTCACCACGGCGGGCATCGTGCGCTACGACCCGCCGACGGCCACCTACACGCTGCCGCCCGCGCACGCGGCCAGCCTGACCAGGGCCGCCGGACCGGACAACCTGGCCAGGGTGATGCAGTTCATCGGCCAGCTCGGGGAGGTGGAACCCAAGATCGTCGAGCGGTTCCGGGCCGGCGGCGGCCTGGCCTACGACGACTACGCGCGCTTCCACGCGCTGATGGCCGAGGAGAGCGCCGAGGTGTTCGACGCGGCGCTGATCGAGGTGATCCTGCCGATGTCGCCCGGTCTCACCGACCGGCTGCTGATAGGCATGGACGTGGCCGACATCGCCTGCGGCAGCGGGCACGCGGTGAACCTGATGGCGCGGGCGTTTCCCGCGAGCCGGTTCCGCGGTTACGACTTCTCCGCCGACGCGATCGCGGCGGGCCGGGCCGAAGCCGAGGCCATGGGGCTGCGCAATGTGGAGTTCGTCGAACAGGACGTCGCCGCGCTGCACGAGCCCGAATCCTGTGACCTGATCACCGTCTTCGACGCGATCCACGATCAGGCGCATCCGGCGCGGGTGCTGGCCAATATCGCCGAGATGCTGCGGCCGGACGGGGTCTTCCTGATGGTCGACGTGCACGCGTCGAGCGTGCTCGAGGAGAACCTGGACCTGCCGCTGGGCCCGTTCCTGTACGCGGTGTCGACGATGCACTGCATGTCGGTGTCGCTGGGCCAGGGCGGCGACGGGCTCGGCACTGTCTGGGGCGAGCAGCGCGCGCTGTCGATGCTGGCCGACGCCGGATTCACCGAGGTGCGCACCGAACACGTCGACGGTGATCCGCTCAACACCTACTACCTGGCGAGCAAGGGCTGACCGCGCCGCGCTGCTACGGTCGAAACATGGCCTCCAGGAACGATATCCAGCATCGGGTCGTCACCGCGGTGCAGCGGCGGCTCAACCGGGTGGTGCGCAGGCTGCCGGGTCACCCGTTGCTGGAGACCACCGGCCGGGTGAGCGGGCAGCCGCGGACCACGCCGATCGGCGGGCGCCGCGTGGGCGACCAGTTCTGGCTGGTCTCCGAGTTCGGCGAGCGGTCGCAGTACGTGCGCAACATCCAGGCCGACAACCGGGTGCGGGTGCGGCTGCGGGGACGCTGGCACGCCGGCGTCGCGCACCTGCTGCCCGAGGACGATACGCGGGCCCGGCTGCGCGCACTGCCGCGCTACAACAGCGCCGCGGTGCGCGCGGTCGGGACCGACCTGCTGACCATCCGCATCGACCTGACCGGTTAACGCTCGGCGGCCAGCCAGACCGCGCTGTTGGCGGCCATGGTCAGGGTGGCCGAGGCGGGGCGGCCGTGCCAGGGGGTGTCCTCGGCCTGGACCACGCCGAGGTTGCCGATGCCGGAACCGCCGTATTCCTGGGCGTCGGTGTTGAGCACCTCGCGCCAGGAACCGGTGTGCGGCAGCCCGATCCGGTAGTCCTGCCTGGTCGCGCCGGAGAAGTTGAAGACGCAGGCCACCGCGCTGCCGTCGGAACCCCAGCGCAGGAAGGCGAAGACGTTGGCCGCGCTGTCGTCGGCCTCGATCCAGGAGTGCCCGCCGGGGGTGGTGTCCTGGGTCCACAGCGCCGGGTGCGCGACGTAGGCGCGGTTGAGGTCGGCGACCATCGTCGAGATGCCCTGGTGCAGTGGGTTTTCCAGTTCGTGCCAGTCCAGGCCGCGGTCGTTGTCCCATTCGCGGAATTGGCCGAACTCCTGGCCCATGAACAGCAGTTGCTTGCCGGGGTGGGCCCACATGTAGGCCAGCAGCGCGCGCACGCCGCTCGCCTTGGCGAAGTCGTCGCCGGGCATCCGGGTCCACAGCGTGCCCTTGCCGTGCACCACCTCGTCGTGGCTGATCGGCAGCACATAGCTCTCGCTCCAGGCGTAGACCAGCGAGAACGTCATCTCGTTGTGGTGCCAGGACCGGTGGATCGGGTCCCGGCCCAGGTAGCCGAGGGTGTCGTGCATCCAGCCCATGTTCCACTTCATGCTGAAGCCGAGGCCGCCGACGTCGGTGCCGCGGGTGACGCCGGGCCAGGTGGTGGACTCCTCGGCGATGGTGAGCACGCCGGGATAGGCGCGGTGCACGGTGTCGTTGAGGTCCTGCAGGAAGTCGACGGCTTCCAGGTTCTCCCTGCCGCCGTACACATTCGGTTCCCAGCCGCCCTCGGGGCGGGAGTAGTCCAGGTAGAGCATGGAGGCCACCGCGTCCACGCGCAGCCCGTCGATGTGGAACTCCTCGATCCAGAACGCGGCGTTGGCCACCAGGAAGTTGCGGACCTCGTTGCGGCCGAAGTCGAACACGTAGGTGCCCCAGTCGAGTTGCTCACCGCGCCGGGGGTCGGGGTGCTCGTAGAGCGGGGTGCCGTCGAAGCGGGCCAGTGCCCATTCGTCGCGCGGGAAATGCGCGGGCACCCAGTCCAGCAGCACGCCGATGCCCGCGTCGTGCAGGTGGTCGACGAACCAGCGGAAGTCGTCGGGGGTGCCGAAGCGGGAGGTCGGCGCGTAGTAGGAGGTGACCTGGTAACCCCAGGACCCGCCGAACGGATGCTCGGCCACCGGCAGCAGTTCGACGTGGGTGAATCCGGTCGCGCGCACGTATTCGGCCAGCTGGACGGCCAGTTCGCGATAGCCGAGGCCGGGCCGCCAGGAGCCCAGATGCACCTCGTAGACACTCAGCGGGGCACGGGCGGCGTCGGTCTGCGCGCGCCGGTCCAGCCACGCGCTGTCGGACCACACATGATCGGCGCGGCTGACCACCGACGCGGTGGCGGGCGGTACCTCGGTCGCGAAGGCCAGCGGGTCGGCGTGATCGACGACGCGGCCGTCGGCGCCGTGCACCCGGTACTTGTAGCGCGTCCCCGGTCCCACACCGGGCACGAACACCTCCCACACCCCCGAGGTGCCGAGCGCGCGCATCGGCGCCGACGTGCCGCTCCAGTGGTCGAAGTCGCCGAACACGGTGACGCCGCGGGCATTCGGCGCCCACACCGCGAACGAGGTGCCCTCGACATCGCCGTCGAGGGTGGTGTAGCGGCGCGGGTGCGCGCCCAGGACCTCCCACAGCCGGGTGTGGCGGCCCTCGCCGATGAGGTGCAGGTCGAATTCGCCGACCGTGGGCAGGAAGCGGTAGCCGTCGGCGGTGACCACCGTCTGGCCGCCGGGGTAGGCGGTGCGGACGCGGTAGTCGTCGATCTCCGGATATGGCAGCACCGCGGCGAACACGCCGTGCCCCAGCGACTTCAGCGGATGCTCGGTGTCGCCGACCAGCACGGCGACCGTCTCGGCGTGCGGGCGCAGTACCCGGACCGCGGTGCCGTCGTGCTGGGGGTGCGCGCCGAGCACGGTGTGCGGATCGGGATGGGTGCCCGCCGCCAGCAGCATCAGATCGCGCCGCTTCATCAGAAGGACCTGCGGTAGGCCAGCGGTGCCCTGGCCGCGGCCGGGACGGTGGGTAGCGCCAGGATGTGGGCGGCCGCGCGGGACGGATCCAGGCGCACGAAATTGTGCTGGCCCCAGTGGTATTCCTCGCCGCTGACCTCGTCGAAGACCACCGGGTGGTCGTGCCACTCACGGCCGATCGCGGGCAGGTCGAGGGAGATGTGGCCCTGCTCGGCGCCGTAGGGATTCAGGTTGACGATCACCAGCACGGCGTCGCCGGACACCGGATCGAACTTGGAGTAGGCCAGCAGCGCGTCGTTGTCGACCTGGTGGAAGTGGATGCAGCGCAACTGCTGCAGCGCCGGATGCGCGCGGCGGATCTCGTTGAGCCGGGTCAGCCACGGCTCCAGCGACTCGCCGCGGGCCAGCGCGCCGGCGAAATCGCGGGGCCGCAGTTCGTATTTCTCCGAATCCAGGTATTCCTCGCTGCCGGGGCGGACCGCCTCGTGCTCGAACAGCTCGTAGCCGGAGTACACGCCCCAGGTGGGGGCGAGGGTCGCGGCGAGCACCGCGCGCACGGCGAACATGCCGGGCCCGCCGTGCTGGAGGCTTTCGTGCAGGATGTCGGGGGTGTTGACGAACAAGTTGGGCCTGGCCTCGTCGGCCTTGGCTGCCAGTTCGTTGCCGAACTCGGTGAGCTCCCACTTGTACACGCGCCAGGTGAAATACGTGTACGACTGGCTGAATCCGCGCCGCGCCAGGCCGTAGAGCCGGGCCGGGCGGGTGAACGCCTCGGACAGGAAGATCACGTCGGGATCGGTGCGGCGCACCTGCGCGATCAGCCACTCCCAGAAGTCGGCGGGCTTGGTGTGGGGATTGTCGACGCGGAAGATGGTGACGCCCAGGCCGATCCAGTGCCGCACCACCCGCAGGACCTCGGCGTAGAGACCGTCGGGGTCGTTGTCGAAGTTGACCGGGTAGATGTCCTGGTACTTCTTCGGCGGGTTCTCGGCGAAGGCGATGGTGCCGTCGGGCAGGGTGGTGAACCACTCCGGGTGCGCGCGCACCCACGGATGGTCGGGGGCGCACTGCAGGGCCAGATCGAGTGCCACTTCCAGGCCGAGTTCGCCTGCGGCGGTGACGAAGTCGGCGAAATCGGCCTCGGTGCCGAGCTCGGGATGGGTGGCGTCGTGACCGCCCTCGGCCGAACCGATCGCCCACGGTGACCCGACGTCGCCGGGCTCGGTGGTGAGCGCGTTGTTGCGGCCCTTGCGGTTGATCTCGCCGACCGGGTGGATCGGCGGCAGGTACACCACGTCGAACCCCATGCCCGCGATCCGGGGCAGTTCCTTGGCCGCGGTGGCGAAGGTGCCGTGCACCGGGACCCCGTCGGCGTCGCGGCCGCCGGTCGAGCGGGGGAAGAACTCGTACCACGAGCCCACCAGGGCGCGGCGGCGCTCGACGAGCACCGAGTGCTGGGTGCCGCGGGTGACCATCTCGCGCAGCGGGGTCGCGCGCAGGATCTCGGCGACCTCCGCGCTGAACGCGGGGGCGACGCGGGCCGGGAGCTGCTCGTCGGAGCGCAGGGCGGCCGCGGCCGCGCGGAGCCGTTCGAACTGCTTCTTCGGGACGGCCTGGGCGGCGCGCTCGAACAGGGTGGCGCCGATCTCGAGGTCGTTGGCCAGATCGGCGGCGCTCTGGCCGACGCCGAGTTTGGCCTCGACGGCCGAACGCCAGGTGGCGAGCGGGTCGCTCCAGCCTTCCACGCGGAAGGTCCAGACGCCGGGGGCGTTGGGGGTGAAGACGGCGTTGAAGACGTCGGGCTCGTAGTCCGGTGTCATCCGGATGCGGGTGATCCGCGAGGAGCCGGGTGCCCGGACCGCCAGCGTCGCGGCCACGGCGTCGTGGCCCTCGCGCCACACCACGGCACGGACGGGAAACACCTCGCCGACGG
Source organism: Nocardia asteroides (assembly GCF_900637185.1). Taxonomy (NCBI): domain Bacteria; kingdom Bacillati; phylum Actinomycetota; class Actinomycetes; order Mycobacteriales; family Nocardiaceae; genus Nocardia; species Nocardia asteroides. The sequence continues at coordinate 2,106,037 of NZ_LR134352.1, forward strand.
CAGCCTTGGCCGGGCGTCCGCCGGGGATGGACGGTGCGATGTCATCGATGGCAATCCGGCCGGTCACCTGGCCAACCTACTGCATTTCCGCGGTCCGGGCGGGGAGGGCCGCGGTGCGGTGGAACCGCTCGGTGGGCGTCGGCGGTCGCGCGCGACCGAGATCGCGGCGAGGACGTGGCCAGCGGATTCGGGGGTCGGGGGCGGGCGATCGCCGGTGCGCGGCGGCGGTTCAGCCGGCGCGCAGACCGGCGAGCAGGCGGTCGAGTGCCGCGATGGTGGCGGGCAGGGCGTCCGGGTCGGTGGTGGTGGCGAGCCAGAGGGCCGCCTCGTTCATGGCGCCGGAGAGCAGCTGGGTGAGGGGCGCCACGGGCTGGGGCGCCAGGATGCCCGCGGCGACCAGCGCGTCCAGCGCCTCGTGCAGGTGCCGGGCCGCATTGGCCTCGTCCAGGGCGCGCCACTCGTGCCAGCCCAGGACCGCGGGGCCGTCGATCAGCATGATCCGCTGGACCCGGGGATCGGCGCTGGCGCGCAGGAACGCGGCGCAGCCCGCGGTGAGCTGCGTCCAGGGGTCGGGCTCGGCGTCGGCGGCCGCCGCGACCTGGTCGCCGACCTCCTGCTGCACCTGGGTGAGGACCTCGCGGAACATGTCGGCCTTGCTGTCGAAGTGGTGGTACAGCGCCCCCTTGGTGACGCCGGAGGCCGCCACGATCTCCGACAGGCCAACGGCCGCATAGCCTTTCGCGGCGAACAGGCGCCTGCTCTGCGCCAGCAGCAACCGTCGCGTCTCCTCGCGCTGCTGGGTGCGCGCCGTCGATGCCATCGCCCGTCCTCCTGTTGACCTACCGTCGGTATGTGAACTATCGTACGACACATACCATCGGTATGTGAAAGGGAATGTCATGGCGCTGAGCAGCTTCTACCCCGTACTCGCCACCTCCGAGATCGCGGCATCGCGCGACTTCTACACGCGCTGGTTCGGCTTCGAGATCACCTTCGAAGCGGACTGGTACGTGAGCCTGCGCCGCCCGGGCCGCGACGGTGAACCCGCCTACGAACTGGCCCTGCTCGACCCCACGCACCCGACCATCCCGGCCGGTTTCGGCAAACCGGTCCAGGGCCTGGTGCTGAACTTCGAGGTCGACGACGTGGACGCGGAATGGGCCCGCCTGGTCGAAGCAGGCGGACTCCAGGCCGAACTGACCCTGCGGACGGAGGACTTCGGCCAGCGGCATTTCATCGTCGCCGACCCCGCCGGTGTGCTGGTCGATGTCATCACCGAGGTCCCGCCCAGCGCGGAATTCGCCGACCGGTTCACGGCCGGCTGACACGCGGACCGGCGCCACACTCGGTACTGTTTGCCGGGTGAAGGCACTTCGTCGGTTCACTGTCCGTGCCCATCTGCCGGAGCGGCTCGCCGCGCTGGGCGAACTCTCGACGAATCTGCGGTGGTCGTGGCACGGCCCGACGCAGGATCTGTTCGCCGAGCTCGACCCGGGTCTGTGGCGCGCGGTCGGCCAGGACCCGGTGCGGATGCTGGGGGAGGTGCCCGCCGAGCGCCTCGACGCGCTCGCCACGGACCCGGACTACACCGCCCGCGTCGACGCCGCGGCCGCCGGTCTGCGCGACTATCTCGCCCGCCCCCGCTGGTTCCAGGAGCAGACCGGGACCGACGTCGCCGGGATCGCCTACTTCTCGATGGAGTTCGGTGTCACCGAGGTGCTGCCGAACTACTCGGGCGGTCTGGGCATCCTGGCCGGTGACCACCTCAAGGCGGCCTCGGATCTGGGGCTGCCGCTGATCGGTGTCGGGCTGCTGTACCGCTCCGGCTATTTCCGGCAGTCGCTGTCGGCCGACGGCTGGCAGATGGAGCACTACCCCGCGCTCGACCCGCAGGGGCTGCCGCTGCGGCTGCTCACCAGCGACGGGTCGCCCGTGCTGATCCACGTGGGTATGCCCGAGGGGCGGGTGCTGCGGGCCCGGGTGTGGATCGCCCAGGTGGGCCGGATTCCGTTGTTGCTGCTGGATTCCGACATCGCCGAGAACGACCCCGAGCTGCGCGCGGTCACCGACCGGCTCTACGGCGGCGACCAGGACCACCGGATCAAGCAGGAGATCCTGGCCGGTATCGGTGGTGTCCGCGCGGTCCGTGCCTACACCCGCGCGCACGGGCTGCCCGATCCCGATGTGTTCCATATGAACGAGGGCCACGCGGGTTTCCTCGGGGTGGAGCGGATTCGCGAATTCGTCGCGGACGGACTGGATTTCGACACCGCGCTGGCCGCGGTGCGGGCGGGCACGGTGTTCACCACGCACACGCCGGTCCCCGCCGGGATCGACCGGTTCCCGATGCCGCTGGTGCGCCGCTACTTCGGCGGCGCGCACGGGGAATCCGAATCCGCGCTGCTGCCGGGACTTTCCGTCGACCGGATCCTGGCCTTCGGCCGGGAGTCCGATCCCTCGGTGTTCAACATGGCGCACATGGGACTGCGGATGGCCCAGCGCGCCAACGGTGTGTCGAAGCTGCACGGCGAGGTCAGCCGGGACATGTTCGCCGGGCTGTGGCCGGGCTTCGATGCGGCCGAGGTGCCGATCGGGTCGGTCACCAACGGCGTGCACGCGCCCACCTGGGCGGCGCGGGAATGGCTGGACAAGGCGCGCGAGCTGGTCGGGCCGGAGCTGGTGGAGGAGGCGCGAGGCTGGGAGAAGCTCAGCGATGTCGACCTCGGGCAGCTGTGGTCCACCCGCAACACCCTGCGCGGCGTGCTGATCGAGGAGATCCGCCGCAGACTGCGCGAGTCGTGGCATCAGCGCGGGGCGGCCGACGCCGAACTGGGCTGGATCGACGACGTCTTCGACCCCGACGTGCTCACCGTCGGCTTCGCCCGCCGCGTGCCCACCTACAAGCGCCTGACGCTGATGCTGCGCGACCCCGACCGGCTGCGCGCGTTGCTGCTCGATCCCGAGCGACCGGTGCAGCTGGTGGTCGCGGGCAAGAGCCACCCCGCCGACGACGGTGGCAAGGCGCTGATCCAGCAGGTCGTGCGCTTCGCCGACGACGCGGCGGTGCGCCATCGCATCGTCTTCCTGCCCGACTACGACATGTCGATGGCCCGCTATCTGTACTGGGGTTGCGATGTGTGGCTGAACAATCCGCTGCGCCCGCTCGAGGCGTGCGGCACCTCCGGCATGAAGTCCGCGCTCAACGGCGGGCTCAACCTGTCCATCAAGGACGGCTGGTGGGACGAGATGTTCGACGGCCAGAACGGCTGGGCCATCCCCACCGCCGACGGTGTGCGCGACGAGCACCGCCGCGACGACCTGGAGGCGTCGGCGCTGTACGAACTCGTCGAGCGCACTGTCGCGCCGCGCTTCTACGACCGCGACGCGGCCGGTGTCCCGGTCCGCTGGACCGAGATGGTGCGCCACACCCTGCAGACCACCAGCCCGAAGGTGCTGGCTTCGCGGATGGTGCGCGACTACGCCGAGCAGTACTACGGTCCGGCGGCCGCCGCGTTCGGCCGGGTGACCGCCGACAAGTTCGCCGGCGCCGCCCAGGTCGCCGAGTACCGCAAGCGGGTCGACGCGGCCTGGCCCGCGGTGCGGGTCGCACAGGTCGACAGCTCCGGACTGCCCGACACCCCGGTGATCGGCGCCGAACTGGCGTTGCGCGCGCGGGTCGAGCTCGGTGGGCTGGCGCCCGCGGACGTGGTGGTGCAGGCGGTGCTGGGCCGGGTGTCGCCGGCCGACGACCTGTCCGACACCACCACCGTCGAGATGGCCCACACCGGCACCGACGAGGGCACCGAGGTGTACGAGGTGCGTTCGCCGGTGCCGCTCAGCGGTGCGGTCGGCTACACCGTGCGGGTGCTGCCGCGCAACGCGCTGCTCGCCTCGGACGCCGAGCTGGGGCTGGTGGCGGTCGCCGGGGCGTGATCCGGGCGATCGGGACACGGATGGCGGGTTGTTCGATTCAGTGAACTTTCCGCTACCGTTCCGGGGCATCCTTCTTCTCTGAAACGCGGACTGGAGTGTCATGGCCAGCGATGTCGTAACCCGCGCCCGACGGCGCGTCGACGGATACTTCGGTGTCACGTCGAGCGGGTCCACCTTCAAGCGCGAGGCGATGGCGGGCACGATCACGTTCCTGGCGATGTCCTATGTGCTGGCGGTGAATCCGTCGATCCTCGGCGACGAGGGCGCGCTGGGCGACAAGGGCATTCCGATGCAGGCGGTGTTCACCGCCACCGCGGTGGCCGCGATCTTCGGCACGCTGGTCATGGGCATCTGGGCGAAGTACCCGATCGCGCTCGCGCCGGGCATGGGCCTCAACGCGTTCTTCGCCTACACCGTGGTGCTCAGCATGGGTATCCCGTGGCAGGTCGCCCTGTCGGGGACCCTGCTGTCGGGCATCATCTTCTTCATCCTGGCGATCACCAAGGTCCGCGAGCGCATCCTCAACGCCATTCCATTGCAGATGAAGTTCGCCGTCGGCGCGGGCATCGGCCTGTTCGTGGCGTTCCTCGGGCTCAAGAACGCCGGCATCGTGGTCAACAGCGACGCCACCCTGGTCACCCTCGGCGATTTCACCAAGGGCACCACGCTGCTGGCGCTGTTCGGGCTGGCGGTGACGGTGACCTTCCTGGTGGTCGGCTGGCACGGCGCGGTGCTCTACGGCATCGTCGCGACCACGATCCTGGGCATGGTGACCGGGCTCGTCGGCATCCCCGACGGCATCGCCGAACTGCCCAAGGGCCTGGATCAGACCTTCGGCCAGGCGATCATCCACCTGCCGGACGCGTTCACCGGGCAGATGATCGTGGTGGTCCTCACCATGCTGTTCGTCGACTTCTTCGACGCCTCGGGCACGCTGATCGGCGTCGCCAACCAGGCGGGTCTGCTCAACAAGGACGGCACGCTGGCGCGGGCGCGCAGCGCGATGGCGGCCGACTCGGTCGGCACCACGGCGGGCGCGATCATCGGTACCTCCACCACCACGGCCTATGTGGAATCGACCGCGGGTGTGTCGGCGGGCGGCCGGACCGGTGTCACCGCGGTGACCACGGCGGGCTGGTTCGTGGTCGCGATGTTCTGCTATCCGATCTTCTCGGTGATCGCCGGTTCGGCCGAGGTGACAGCGCCCGCGCTGATCGTGGTCGGCGTGCTGATGGCGCGCTCGCTGGGCGAGATCGACTGGCAGCACCTCGAATACTCGGTGCCCGCGTTCCTCACCGTGATCATGATGCCGCTGACCTATTCGATCGCGAACGGCCTGGCCATGGGCATGATCTTCTACCCGGTGGTGATGGTGGCGCGGGGCCGGATCAAGGAAGTGCACCCGGCCATGTGGGCGCTGATGGTGCTGTTCCTCGCGTACTTCTTCTTCTTGGTCGAGTAGGTGTTCGTCCCGTAGGTGTGCCTATACTTAGGCTAGCCTAGCCAAGCTTGAAGGAGATTTACCTATGAAGCGCTCGCTCGTCGCCGCGTCGATGGCGGTTGCCACCATCTTCGCTCCGGTCACCGCCGCTGTCGTCGCCACCGCGCCCGCCGCGATCGCGGCCCCGGCCACCCCGTCGGCCGGTGAGCTGCAGGGCAAGCTGCAGGCGGCCATGAACGGCTCCTCCGCCGAGCTCGAGTCCGGCAATGCCGGCAGCCTGGCCGTTGTCCGCGACACCGTCAACCGCATCCCGGGCTACAGCTGGGACGTCTCCGGTCCGGTGACCGTCGACGGCGACACCCTGTCGGCCACCCTGAACAGCCGCCTGGGCGACTACGCCTTCCCGATCCCGGTGACCTGGAAGAACATCGACGGCACCTGGAAGCTGTCGCAGGAGTCGGAGAGCACGCTGGTCAGCTACGCCACCATGGCGTGGTGAGCTGAGAGATTCCGTGCGGGGGTCGCCTTCTGGCGACCCCCGCACGTTGTCTTCGTTACTTGCGAACCCAGAGTCGCCACCGGACGTTGGGTGTCAATTCGCACTGATAGTCGCGCTGGTTCGGATTCTGCCCGATGTAGTCGGCAGCCGCGAAGTAGCATTCTTGCTGCGTGGCGTAATCGCCGATTATCTTCCAGTGGAGTATGCGCGGATCCGCGTTCGCGGTCGATGCTGCCCCGATCATCAATGCACAGCCAGCCAGCGATGCGGCCAGAACACGGGTCTTCTTCATTGTTCCCCCTCCAATTTCGGTGTGATCTCCAACTGCTGGACGATCACATGGCGAGGTTATCTCGGATCGCCATGGGGTTGCAATGATCTTTCGTCGCTAACTCGGTCAATTGTGCTGGGGCAGAGTCGATTCGATGGCCTAGCTCTGGGCGGTTGCCGCGTCGCCGCTTTCGGTGCGGGTGACGGCGATTGGTCATCGGCCGTACGCCCGCGGTTCCACGCAGTGCCCGCGGCTGTCGCCGGTACCCGATACCCTCGGCGGCGGCGCATCACGAAGCGCCGGGCACCGTCCGCGGAAGAAGAGGAGAGCTGCGATGAAGGCTTACGACCTGGGTTTCGGGGATTCGGCGGACAAACTGGCGGAGACGCCCGGCGGTGAACCGCTGACGCTCGACGCGCCGGTCCGCTCCGGCTGGATCGGCAGCGAGGGACCGGCGATCGACCCGGCCACCTGGCCGCGCGGACCGGTCACCGGGCTGCCCATGATGCACGCGCTGACCCTGCGCCTGCCCGTCGACTACCAGCGTCGCGGCCCCGGCTTTCCGGCCGTCGCGTTCTTCCAGGGCGAGGGCCAGTTCGCCGACGCGACGAATCCGGTCGAGCCCGACCCCGCCTCCGACGACCCGGTCGCCCGCGACCTGGTCTCGACCAAGCTGCACGCCCAGCTGCAACTGCTGCACGACGAGATCGGCGGCGTCTTCGCGCTGATCTGGCTCACCGAGGCGGAATTCGCGGGCGGCCCGGTGGCCGCGCCCGCCGACGTGCGCCTGCCGGGTTCCCCGGTGGCGAGTGACGAGGGCTGCAATGCCTGGGACGACGTGCACCCCACCGTCGGTGTCTGGCTGGCCGAGCGGGTCGGCGACCCCAATGTCGGTATCCCGCCGGTGGAGTACGAGCCGAACACCCGCTACCAGGACCCGCTCACCGACGACTCCGGCTGGACCCCGTGGGCCGAGCCGCTGTTCGGCCGCTGTCACCTCGGCGGCACCGCCTTCCCGGTCCAGGCCCTGCCCGAAGGGCTCACCCCGTACTACCTGGAGATCGAGGAGATCTCCGGGATGAACTTCGGCGGCGGCAACGCCCAGCTGGACCTGGAATCGGGCGTGTTCGACTGGGCCTGCGGATAGTCAGTCCACCATGGCCGGGCGGTCGTCGTCGGGGCGTGTCCCGTCGGCGACCCGCGGCAGCCGGGCGACCCGCAGCGGGTCCGGTTCCGGTGGCGCGATGACGATCGGCTCGATCGGCGCGGGATCGGCGCGCGGCGCGCGGACCAGCTTGACAATGCCGCCCAGCACGATCAGATACAGCACCACGTAGACGTTCATGAACACCGGCGAGCCCGGCCACGACGGCGGGAGCAGGAACGTGCCGACGCTGACCCAGGTGGGGGAGTAGCCGTAGGTCCAGGCGGCGATGGCCAGGTACAGGCCCGCCGCGGCGAACCACCAGGTCCGGCGGGTCTGCGCGCGGTGGATCAGGTAGACCAGCAGCGGCACGAACCAGACCCAGTGGTGGCCCCACGAATACGGCGACACCGCGCACGCCGTGAGACCGCCGAGGGTCACCGACAGCAGCGGCTCACCGCGCCGCACGAGCACGGCCGCCAGCCAGAGCGCGACCAGCGTGATCGGGACGGCGATCAGCAGCCACAGCCAGATCGGCGCCGGGCGGTCGATGAGGTGCGCGATCGCGCCGCGCAGCGATTGATTGGCCGGGTGGGTGTCCGGCGCGATCCGGCCGGACTGGAAGAAGGTCGAGGTCCAGTACTGGTAGGAGTCGCCCGGCAGGATCAGCGAGGTCAGCGCGATCGAGCCGAGGAAGGTCAGCGCCGCGGTGCAGGCCGCGCGCCACCGGCGTTGCGCCAGATACTGGGCGACGAAATACAGCGGCGTCAGCTTGATGCCCGCCGCGATGCCGACGCCGACGCCGCGCAACCTGCTGTGCTCGCCGCGCGAGAAGTCCCACAGCACCAGCAGCATGAGCCACAGGTTGATCTGGCCGTAGTAGAGCGTGGTGCGCACCGGTTCGGCGAAGGTGCAGGCCAGGGTGATCAACGCGCTCACCACGGCCAGCCGCGGGGTCACCCGGTAGCCGAGCATCCGCCAGCTCTGCAGCACACAGGTGAACAGCACCAGCAGATTGAGCACCATCCAGGTGGTGGTGACGTGCGCCCACGGAATCAGGTTGAGCGGCAGGAACGCCAGCGCCGAGAACGGGGTGTAGGTGTAGAGCAGGCCGTAGTGGGTCGGCTCCACGTAGAGGGCGCGATCGTGCAGTACCCGCCAGCCGCCGTCGCGATAGATGTGCACGTCGAGGCCGCCGACGAGGATGCCGCCCTTGTCCAGCCACGGGTCCATCGTGGTGAAGAGCAGGGTCACGCCGAGAACGGCGGCGCCGAGTAGTAGGAGGAGCGTCGAGATCGTGCGCGGGAATTCCGGGCGTCGAGTTTTCTCCACCACGGCCGTGCTACCGGCCGGCTCGCATCGTATGCACGACTAAGAACCTACCGCCCACCCCTGGCGGTGCCGCGCCCCGGCCCGCCGTCGGTAGGCGATCGGTATGAAACCGCTGGCCGGGGCGCGGGTCCCGCTCATGCCGCCGGTTGCAGGACCAGCATGGTGTCGGCGCCGTGATGGAACTCGTAGCGGGTCTTGCGCAGCGTGGTCGGGATGCCCTTGTCGTGCAGTTCGGTGCGCAGGTGGGCGACGAGGTCGTCCAGCGGCGCGCCGGTGTAGTCGAGCAGGGGGTAGAGCCTGGCCTCGCCCACGGTGACGCGGGAGAGTTCGAGCAGGGCGGACAGATGGAATTCGGCGTCGAGCCGGTCGGCGTAGCTGAACAGCAGGTGCGAGCTCAGCGACAGGTCGAAAGATTTGTCGGGCAGGGGTAGTTCGGGCAGGCTCGCGGCGAGGTAGCGCTCGGGCGTGGCCCGCAGGTCGGCGGCGAAACGCCGCGCCGCGCCGCGCCGGATGGCGGCGTGGTCGTCGGGGGAGCCGTACCAGTCCCAGCGGTACCGGTGGGCGTTGGCGGCGGCCCAGGCCACCGCCCGGTCGTTCTCGGCGACCGCGTCGACCGCCAGGTCGTCGGTCGCCCGGGCGTAGATCGGATCGATCGCGGTGACGGTGGCGCCCAGTGCGGTTGCCTCAGCGGCGAAACTCGCTGCGCCGCCGGGACAATCGAGGACTCTGCGACCGCTGAGATCGTCGTCGGACAGGTGAAACATCGCGCGGTACTCGGCCAAAGATCTTGCGCTGACCAAAAATTCGCCGAGTACCTCGCCATCGGCGTGGTGCTTCATCTGCCAACGTTCTCACGTCTTGCATTCGCCCGGTAGTGAATTCACGCGTGTGGTCATGACGATTGCAAGACTCGCGTAAAAGTCCCTCAGGTCAGGCCGACGCGGTGAGGCGGCGCAGCGCCTTGGCGACCACCTCGGGATCGGTGGTCTCCCAGTACGGCGGCAGCGAGGCGCGCAGATAGCCGCCGTAGCGTGCGGTGGCCAAGCGCGAATCCAGGATCGCGACCACGCCGCGATCGTCGACGCTGCGCAGCAACCGGCCGGTGCCCTGGGCCAGCAGCAGCGCGGCGTGGTTGGCGGCCACGGTCATGAAGCCGTTGCCGCCGCGCGATTCCACCGCCCGTTGCCGGGCGGTGAGCAGCGGATCGTCCGGGCGGGGGAACGGAATGCGGTCCAGGATCACCAGACTCAGCGACGGGCCGGGCACGTCCACGCCCTGCCAGAGCGTGAGGGTGCCGAACAGCGAGGTGGCCGGGTCGTCGGCGAACTTGCGCACCAGCGCGCCCATGGAATCGTCGCCCTGGCACAGCACCGGGGTGTCGAGCCGCTCGCGCAGCGCCTCGGTGGCCGCCTTGGCCGCGCGCATCGAGGAGAACAGGCCCAGGGTGCGCCCGCCCGCCGAGGTGATCAGCTGTTCGATCTCGTCGAGGTAGGCGGGGGACAGGCCGTCGCGGCCGGGCGCGGGCAGGTGCTTGGCGACATAGAGGATGCCGGACTTGGCGTGGTCGAACGGGGAGCCGACATCGAGCGAACTCCAGCGCACCGACTCCATGTCCGCGGGCGCGGTGGCGCCGTTGGCCAGTGCCGGATCGACCTTGCCCGAGGACTGCGACGGCAGGCCCCAGGTGATCGCGAGCCCGTCGAACGAGCCGCCGATCTGCAACGTCGCCGAGGTGAGCACCACGGTCGCGGTGCCGAACAGCCTGCTGCGCAACAGCCCACCCACCGACAGCGGCGCCATCCGCAGGGTGCGGCGCGCGACGCCGCGGAGCTCGTCGGCCGACATCCAGATGACATCGCGGCGCGCGGCCGGGTCGGCCTCCTCGAACGCGGTGAGGGTGCGCACCGCCGCGTCGTGCACGTCGTCGAGCGCGGCCACGGCCATGGTGCGGGCGGCCGCGTTGTCGGGATCGTCGGTGGCCTTCACGCTGCCCGACGGCGCGAGGGCGGTGCGCGCGTTCCAGGCGGCGTCGCGGACCAGGGCCAGGACGGGGGCGATGCCGTCGGGGAGCTGATCCCAGCGGCCGGGCGGCATGTCCTCGAGCGCCTCGTGGAACGCCTCGGCGGCGCCTTCGAGCCGGTCGACCTCGCGTTCGTCGATGAGCTTGGTGCAGCGCCGGGCGGCGGCGCTGATCGCGGTCGCGGCCAGTTCGGCGGTGGCGACGCCGGTGACCCGGTCGACCAGCTCGTGCGCCTCGTCGATGACGACGACATCGTGTTCGGGCAGCACCTGGATGCCGCTGATCGCGTCGATGGCCAGCAGCGCGTGATTGGTCACCACCACATCGGCCTGCGCCGATTCCGCGCGCGCCTTCTCGGCGAAGCAGTCCTGGCCGAACTGGCAGCGGGTCTTGCCGAGGCATTCGCGCGAGGACACGCTCACCTGCCGCCAGGCCCGGTCGCTCACGCCGGGGGCGATCTCGTCGCGGTCGCCGGTCTCGGTGTCGGAGGCCCACTCGTTGAGCCGCTGCACCTCGCGGCCGAGCTTGGAGATGGCGAACGCGTCGAACAGTTCGGCCTCGCCGCCGGTGTCCTCCGGGATCACGCTGTTGATCTTGTTCAGGCACAGATAGTTGTTGCGGCCCTTGAGGATCGCGAACTGCGGCACCCGGCCCAGTGGCTTCGCCAGGGCCTCGGCCAGCCGCGGCAGGTCGCGGTCGACGAGCTGACGCTGCAGCGCGATCGTCGCGGTGGACACCACCACCGTACGGCCGGTGCGCACCGCGTGCCGCAGGCTCGGGACGAGGTAGGCCAGCGACTTGCCGGTGCCGGTGCCCGCCTGCACCGCCAGGTGCTCCTTGGTGTCGATCGCGTGATCGACCGCGGTCGCCATGCTGGTCTGACCGGTGCGTTCCTTGCCGCCCAGCGCGTGCACGGCGGTGGCGAGCAGATCGGCGACGGGAGGGAGTTCGGGCACGCAGTCACCTTATCGGCACCCCCGGACAGTGTTTGTTGGAGCGCTGGCGCGCGCTGTCGGGTCAGGACTCGCGGACGAAGTCGTCGAGGTGGGCGCGGATGTAGTCGAGGACGCGGTCCTCGAAGTCGGCGGGCTCGTTGATGTCGTAGATCTCGTCCGGGTCGTCGGCGCGGTCGCCGGCCGGGCGGCGGATCTGGTCGGGGTGGGCCAGCACCTGGTGCTCGTCGTCGAAGAAGCGGTCCAGGTCGTCGGCGGCCGAGCTCGCGGTGGCGTCGCGGGCGGCGAGCACCGCGGCCGCGGCCAGGCGCGGCATGCCCGCGGCGCGCAAACCGCGGGTGGCCCAGGGGAGTTCGCCGCGGCGGGTGCGCAGATAACTGCCGAAACCGGCGTCCAGGACGCTGGTGTGCAGGCTCGACAGGGCCAGCAGGTGGGCGAAGGCGGGCGGGAGCTCGGCGAAGGCGCCGACGCCGAGGCGCTGCAGGTCGTCGGTGATCGGGTTGGACCAGAAGACCAGATCGGCGGCGTCGTGAATATTGTCGAGCTCGGCCAGCGCGGTGCTCAGCCGGTCGCGCGCCCGCGCCGGGAATCGGTAGTCCATGCGTGCAGGTTAGCGGGACGCGGAAGGCCCGCACCCGGGTGTGGTCGCGGTGGTGGATGCCGTCGACACGGTCACTCGACGCCCACTTCGCGCAGGCAATGGACTGCCTGCCCGCACCGGGAGCAGCTTCGGTGTCGTCAGCCCGGTAGCTCGCCCGACAGTTCGACGCCCGCCTCGCGCAGGGTGGTCAGCGCGGTGGCGACGGTCGCCGGGGCGACGCCCGCGGTGAGATCGAGCAGGACGCGGGTGTCGAAGCCGGCGGCGCGGGCGTCGAGCGCGGTGGCGCGGACGCAGTGGTCGGTGGCGATGCCGACGACGTCGACGCTGTCGACCCCGTTGGTTCGTAACCAGTCGGCCAGGGCGACGCCGTCGGCGGAGGCGCCCTCGAAGCCGGAATACGCGGCCGAGTACTCGCCCTTGGAGAACACCTCCTGGATCGGGCCGGTGTCCAGGGCCGGATGGAAGTCGGCGCCGGGTGTGCCGACCCGGCAGTGCGGCGGCCAGGTGTCGACGTAGTCGGGCTCGGTCGAGAAGTGGGGCCCGGGATCGACGTGATAATCCCTGGTCGCGACCACCGCGTCGTACCGCTCGGCCGCCACGAGGGCGCTGATGGCCGCCGCCACCGCGGCCCCGCCGGCCACGGCCAGCGAACCGCCTTCGCAGAAGTCGTTCTGTACGTCCACGATCACCAGACCACGTGCCATGACGTCCTCCACCTCCGTTGTGCCGATCGCCGGTAGCGCCGAACCCGGATCCGTCCGGCGTCGCGGCCCCATTCTCCGCCGTGGACGCCACGGCGGCTACTCAGCCGAGGAAGGTCGTCGGCACCGCGGGCTCGCCCGCCGAGAGCTTGAGCCCCTCCCACGGCAGGCTCACCAGGCCGCGCGCGACCCGGTCCCGGCTCTGCGCCAGCGTGGCCACCCCGTCGACCACCGCGCCCTTGCGGACCAGCGGCACCTGGAGCTCGCGCACCTGGAAACCGTTGGTGGCCGGTGCTTCTCCCGTCGCCGGGTACACGATCTCCTCGACGATGGTGCCGGTGGCGCGGGCCAGCCGCACCGCCTTCTTCGTCCCGCCGCGCGACTGCTTGTGACTGCTGCGCTTGGCGACCGGGATGCCGTCCACCTCGACGAGCTTGTAGACCATGCCCGCGGTCGGCGCGCCCGAACCGGTGACCAGCGAGGTGCCGACGCCGTAGACGTCCACCGGTTCGGCGCGCAGGGCCGCGATGGCGTATTCGTCCAGGTCGCCGGAGACCACGATGCGGGTGCCGGTGGCGCCGAGCCCGTCGAGCTGGTCGCGGACCTGGCGGGCCAGCACGCCCAGGTCGCCGGAGTCGATCCGGACGCCGCCCAGCTTCGGGCCCGCCACCTCGATCGCCGTCGCGACGCCCCTGGTGATGTCGAAGGTGTCGACGAGCAGGGTGGTGCCGATGCCGAGCGCGTCGACCTGGCTGCGGAAGGCGGCCGCCTCGTGCTCGCCGTCGGCGCCGCTGTGCAGCAGCGTGAACGCGTGCGCGCTGGTGCCCGCGCCGGGCACGCCGAAGCCGCGCACGGCCTCCAGATTGGAGGTGGCGTCGAATCCGGCCAGGTAGGCGGCGCGGGAACTGGACGGCGCGGCCAGCTCGTGTGTGCGCCGCGAGCCCATCTCGATCATCCGCCTGCCCGCGGCCGCGCTGACCATGCGCGCGGCGGCGGAGGCGATGGCGCTGTCGTGATTGAAGATCGACAGGGCCAGCGTCTCGAGCAGCACACACTCGGCGAAGCTGCCGCGCACGGTCAGGATCGGCGAGCCGGGGAAGTACAGCTCACCCTCGGCATAGCCGTCGATGTCGCCGGTGAAGCGAAACTCCCGCAACCAGTCGACGGTGGCCGGGTCGAGGAAACGGGCCACCACGTCGAGCTCGGCCGGGCCGAAGCGGAAGTGGGCCAGCGCGTCGAGCAACCGTCCGGTACCCGCCACGACGCCGTAGCGGCGCCCGTTCGGCAATCGCCGGGCGAACACCTCGAAGGTGCACTGCCGGTGCGCCGAACCGTCGGCCAGGGCCGCGGCCAGCATGGTCAGCTCGTACTGATCGGTCAGCAACGCGGTGCTGGCGAACTCGTCACGGATCTGCACACCCGAAACTGTAGTCACCGCGGGTGTTGTTTCTGCGTGGCCGCGTCGTACCCTGGGGTTTATGGCCGTGTGCAATCCCGTTCGACCCGGCGCCGTCACCGACGCCGTGAACGCCGCACTCTCCGCGGCGCAGGCGACCCCGGAGGCGGTCGAGCAGACCGAGATCCTCGAGGCCGAGGACCGGCCCTGGGTCACCGTGGTCTGGGACGACCCGGTGAACCTCATGCACTACGTCACCTACATCTTCCAGAAGCTGTTCGGCTACAGCAAAGCCAAGGCGACCGAGCTGATGCTGCAGGTGCACAACGAGGGCAAGGCCGTGGTGTCCTCGGGTTCCCGCGACAAGATGGAACAGGACGTGCGCAGGTTGCACGCCGCCGGACTCTGGGCAACCATGCAGCGCGACGACTGAGTACCGTAGGCCCTGTGCGCAAGTGGACCAGGAAGAACTCGCTGAGTGGCCTGAAGCTCCGATCCGAGATGGACGAGCACGAGGCCACCGTCCTGCGCTCCCTGATCGGCGCCGTCTCCGGGCTGCTCAGTGACCGTGCCGCCGACGCGCCCGAGGACGAACTCGCCGCCCTGACCGGCCTGCGCACCGGCAACTCCACCCCACCCGACGACCCGCAGCTGCTGCGCCTGCTGCCCGATTTCCACCGCGCCGAACCCGGCTCGCCCGACGCCAAGCGCGCCGACCTCAACGCCGCGCTGCGCAGCCTGCACGAGCCGGAGATCATCGACGCCAAACTCGCCGCCGGGCAGGCCGTGCTCGACAGCTGTCCCGAGCTGGGCGGCAAGATCGTGCTCACCCCGAGCAGGCCGACGCCTGGCTGGCCGCGCTCACCGACATCCGGCTGGCGCTGGGCACGCTGCTCGACATCGACGACGACACGCCCGACCATTTCGATCCGAGCGATCCCCGCGCCCCGCACCTGGACGTCTACCACTGGCTGACCTGGATGCAGGACTCGCTGCTGCAGGCGCTGGCGCCCTGATCGACCGGGGCTAGGGTCGGGTCATGCGCAGCGCACCCGGGCCCCGCGACGCGATCACCGATGTGGCAGGCGTGCTGGTGGGTCACCACCACGTGCTCGACGCCACCGTCACCCTCGGCACCGGCGCGGCCACCGGCTGCACGGTCGTGCGGGTCCCCGGCGGCGCGACCGCCGCGGTCGACGTGCGCGGCGGCGGACCTGGCACCAGGGAAACCGACCTGCTCGACCCGGCCAACACCGTGCGGCAGCTGAACGCGGTCCTGCTCACCGGCGGCAGCGCGTACGGGCTGGCCGCCGCCGACGGCGTGATGCGCTGGGCGGAGGAGCACGGCGAGGGCATCCCGATGGACCCGGCCGATCCCGGCCGGGTGGTGCCGATCGTGCCCGCCGCGGTGATCTTCGACCTGCCGGTGGGCGCGTGGGACGTGCGTCCCGACGCCGACTTCGGCTTCCTCGCCGCCGAGGCCGCCGGGGTGGACTTCGCACGCGGCACCGCGGGTGCGGGCGTGGGTGCGCGGGCCGGTGCGCTCAAGGGCGGAATCGGTTCGGCGAGTGTGGTTCTCGCCGACGGGCCGGGCGCCGGTGTCACGGTGGGCGCGGTGATCGTGGCCAATCCGGTCGGCTCGGTGGTGGATCCGCGCACCGGGCTGCTGTGGGGCGCAGGCACCGACGGCCCGGAGTTCTTCGGCCTGCGCGCGGGCACCGACGCCGAGATCGCGGCGCTCAACGCACTGCCGGTGAAGACCACGGTGCTCAACACCACCATCGGCGTCGTCGCCACCGACGCCGCGCTCGACCCGATCGGCTGCCGCAGGCTGGCCGCCACCGCCCACGACGGGCTGGCCAGGGCCATCCGCCCGGTGCACTCCCCGCTCGACGGCGACACCCTGTTCGCGCTGTCGACCGGCACGAAACAGATACCGCCGATCCCGCTGCCCGGCGCCTTTCCCGGCGACCTATTGCTGCTCGACCAGCTGTGCACGGCGGCGGCGGTGGTGGTCGAACGCGCCGTCGTGGACGCCGTCCTGAGCGCCACCTCGATCGCCGACATCCCGGCCTACCGCGATCTGTTCCCCTGAACCGCTGGTGGGGACCGGTGTGCGCGGTGCCCGGAATAGCCGAATAGGGTGGGTGCGTTGTCGAGGTGGTGCTCGACGGCACGCAGGTCTGTTCGTGGAAAGGGTCGAGAAGTGCTGGTGATCAGGGCCGATCTCGTCGACGCGATGGTCGCGCACGCGCGCGCCGACCACCCCGACGAGGCCTGCGGCGTCATCGCCGGTCCGGAGGGCAGCGACCGGCCCGAACGCTTCATCGCGATGCTCAACGCCGAACGCTCGCCCACCTTCTACCGTTTCGATTCCGGAGAGCAGCTGAAGGTCTGGCGCGCGATGGACGACGCCGACGAGACCCCGGTCGTCATCTACCACTCGCACACCGCCACCGAGGCCTACCCGAGCCGCACCGACATCTCCTACGCCTCCGAGCCGTTCGCGCACTACGTGCTGATCTCCACCCGCGATCCCGAGCGGCACGAACTGCGCAGCTACCGGATCGTCGACGGCGAGGTCACCGAAGAACCCGTGCGGATCGTCGATTCCTACGACGCCTGAACCCACCGAACCCGAGTCATACCCGAGGAGTCCTCATGCCGGTAACCGTGTCCATCCCGACCATCATGCGTGGCCTCACCGGAGGCGAGAAGCGCGTCCAGGGTGAGGGGTCGACGCTGTCGGCGCTCATCGACAACCTCGACGCCAACCACCCCGGCCTGGCCGAGCGCCTGCTCAAGGACGGCAAGCTCAACCGCTACGTCAACATCTACGTCGACGACGAGGACGTGCGCTTCGCCGGTGGCCTGGAGGCCGAGGTCCCGGCCGGCGCGTCGGTCACCATTTTGCCGGCGGTGGCCGGCGGCGCGCGCTGACGTGGCCCGCTACGACTCGCTCATCGCGACCCTCGGCAACACCCCGCTGGTCGGCCTGCGCACGCTGTCCCCGCAGTGGGACGGCGAGAACCACGTGCGGCTGTGGGCCAAGCTGGAGGACCGCAATCCCACCGGGTCGATCAAGGACCGGCCCGCGCTGCGGATGATCGAACAGGCCGAGGCCGACGGGCTGCTCACGCCCGGCTGCACCATCCTGGAGCCCACCAGCGGCAACACCGGGATCTCGCTGGCCATGGCGGCCAAGCTCAAGGGCTACCGGATCGTCTGCGTGATGCCGGAGAACACCTCGGTGGAGCGGCGTCAGCTGCTCACCATGTTCGGCGCCGAGATCATCGATTCGCCGGCCGCCGGTGGCTCCAACCAGGCCGTCGCCATGGCCAAGGAGATCGCCGCGAAGAACCCGGACTGGGTGATGCTCTACCAGTACGGCAACCCCGCCAACGCGCTCGCGCACTACGAGACCACCGGACCGGAACTGCTGGCCGACCTGCCCGAGATCACCCATTTCGTGGCCGGACTCGGCACCACCGGCACCCTGATGGGCACCGGCAGGTTCCTGCGCGAGAACGTGCCGGGCATCGAGATCGTCGCCGCCGAGCCGCGCTACGGCGAACTGGTCTACGGGCTGCGCAACATCGACGAGGGCTTCATCCCGGAGCTCTATGACGAGACGGTGCTCACCACCCGGTTCTCCGTCGGCCCGTACGACGCGGTGAAACGCACCCGCGAGCTGGTCGGCGAGGAGGGCATCTTCGCCGGCATCTCCACCGGGGCGATCCTGCACGCGGCGCTGGGCGTGGCGAAGAAGGCGCAGAAGGCGGGCAAGCGCGCCGACATCGCCTTCGTCGTCGCCGACGGCGGCTGGAAGTACCTGTCCACCGGCGCCTACGACGGCACCCTCGACGAGGCCGAGGAGCGGCTCGACGGCCAGCTCTGGGCTTGAGTTGCTGGAGCGCTGGCGCGCTCGAGTCGCGGCCCCTTGGGTCCCGCCGGTCAGGCACCGTTGCTTGCTCCTTCGTCGCCTTCGCAACGGCGCCTGACCGGCGGGACGGCCGCGACGGCCGCTGCGCGGCCTGCCCCTCCTCGGGGTCGGGGCCTGTGGGGCCGACCCCGACGACGGCTGCGCGGCCTGTCCCTCCTTTGGGTCGGGTCCTGTCGGCAAGTCAGTCGGTACCCTTGGCTGGAGTGGCCGGGGATCGGCCGGCCTGAGCGGAGGCGATGTCGGTGAGCGGTGGCGGAGGTATCGGGGCCTCGTTCGATCCGGATCGGATCGCCGGGCTGCAAGGCCGGCCCGGCGTGACGCCGCCCGCCCGGCGCCAAGGGCTGCGGGCGTGGACGCGCGCCGCGGTCGTGATCGTCGGATTCGTCGGGTCGCTGTATGTGATCGAGGGCGTCGACGCGGTGCTCTCGGCCGATCGGCCGGCCGGTGCGCCGGGGCAGCTCGACGCGGGCGGCATCGAACCGCGCGAGGTCGACGGGCTCGACGGCATCCTCTGGGCGCCGCTGCTGCACGGCGGGTGGGACCACCTGATGGCCAACACCCTGCCGCTGCTGATCCTGGGCTTCCTGGTGCTGCTGTCGGGCATCGGGCGCGGCATCGCCGCCACCGCGATCATCTGGGTGGTGGCCGGGGTCGGCACCTGGCTGACCGGGTCGGCGGGCAGTGTGCACGTCGGCGCGTCGTCGCTGGTGTTCGGCTGGCTCACCTACCTGATCTGCCGTGGATGGTTCGCCCGCAATGTGGGGCAGATCGTGCTCGGTGTGGTGATCTTCGTGCTGTACGGCTCCATGCTGTGGGGAGTGCTGCCCAGCGACCCCCGAATTTCTTGGCAGGGACATCTTTTCGGGGCGGTGGGTGGAGTCCTGGCGGGCTGGGTACTCTCTGGTGATGAACGTCGACGCCGCCGTGGAGCATCGGTCGGCCGCGCAGTACCTACGCGGTAGCCGGGGATCCGGTCTGGAAAATGGGGGGATCCTGCATTGAGCACCAGCACGTCGTGGCAGCATGGGGGCATGCGCCTTACCGTCCTCGGGTGCTCGGGCAGCGTGTCCGGCCCGGACTCTCCAGCGTCGGGCTACCTGTTGACGGGCCCGGATATGAGGCCGACCGTCATCGACTTCGGCCCCGGTGTCTTCGGTGCCCTGCAGAAGCACATGAACCCCGGTGACGTCGACATCTTCCTCACCCACCTGCACGCGGATCACTGCCTCGATCTGCCCGCGCTGCTGGTGTGGCGGCGCTACCACCCGAACCCGCCGCAGGGGCAGGCGCTGGTGCGCGGGCCCTCCGACGCGGCACTGCGCATCGGCAACGCCTCCGCCGAGATCGGCGGCGAGACCGACGACTGGTCCGACGTGATCGACTCGCAGGCGTGGGTGGAGAACGTGCCGGTCCCGTTCGGTCCCGGCCACACGGTCGAGGCCCGCCGGATGTACCACCCGCCGGAGTCCTACGGCCTGCGGATCACCGCCAACGACGGGCGCGTGTTCGTCTACACCGGCGACACCGCCATGTGCGACGCGGTCGTGGAGCTGGCCCAGGGCGCCGACGTCCTGATGGCCGAGGCGTCGTGGACCCACGATCCCGCCAATCGCCCTCCCGGCATTCATCTTTCGGGCACCGAGGCGGGCGAGATCGCCACCCGCGCCGGCGCCAAGGAGCTCCTGCTCACCCACATCCCCCCGTGGACCTCCCGCGAGGACGTCATCGCCGAGGCCAAGGCCGCCTTCGCGGGACCGGTCCACGCGGTGTCGCCCGGAGAGACCTTCGACCTGTAGCGGAACTCCCTACCTCTCCAACGACACGCTGAGTCGCGCAGAGGCGGACGAGCTAGGGTGTTGTCCGTGTCGAGACGAGCCGATGGCAGGGCGGATGACGAACTCCGCGAGGTAAGGATCACCCGTGGCTTCACCAAGCATCCGGCGGGGTCGGTGCTGGTCGAGTTCGGGCAGACCCGGGTGATGTGCACCGCCAGCGTCACCGAGGGCGTGCCGCCGTGGCGCCGGGATTCCGGGCTGGGCTGGCTCACCGCCGAATACGCGATGCTGCCCGCGGCCACCCACACCCGCAGTGGTCGCGAATCGGTGAAGGGCCGGGTCGGTGGCCGCACCCAGGAGATCAGCAGGCTGATCGGGCGCTCGCTGCGCGCCTGCATCGACCTGGCGGCGCTGGGCGAGAACACCATCGCCATCGACTGCGACGTGCTGCAGGCCGACGGCGGCACCCGCACCGCCGCCATCACCGGCGCGTACGTGGCGCTGTCCGACGCGGTGACCTACCTGGCCGCCGCGGGCAAACTGGCCGACCCGCAACCGATCTCGTGCATGATCGCCGCGGTGAGCGTCGGCGTGGTCGACGGCCGGGTGCGCCTGGACCTGCCGTACGAAGAGGATTCGCGCGCCGAGGTCGACATGAACGTGGTGGCCACCGACACCGGCACCCTGGTGGAGATCCAGGGCACCGGCGAGGGCGCGACCTTCCCGCGTTCCACCCTGGACAAGCTGCTGGATTCGGCGCTGGCCGGCTGCGAGCAGCTGTTCGCCGTGCAGAAGGAAGCCCTGGCGCTGCCGTACCCGGGCGAACTGCCCGAGCCCGCCGCCGCGAGGAAGTGACCGTGGCCGTGCGTGTACTGGTGGCCAGCCGCAATGCCAAGAAGCTGAAGGAACTGCGCCGGATCCTCGACGAGGCGGGCGTGGCCGGGATCGAACTGCTGAGCCTGGCCGACGTGCCGCCCTACGAGGAGGCGCCGGAGACCGGGGCCACCTTCGAGGAGAACGCGATCGCCAAGGCCCGCGACGGCGCGGTGGCCACCGGATTGCCCTGTGTGGCAGATGATTCCGGGATCGAGGTGGACGCGCTCAACGGCATGCCCGGCGTGCTGTCGGCGCGATGGTCGGGCCGCCACGGCGACGACGCCGCGAACAACGCCCTGCTGCTGGGCCAGCTCGGCGACGTACCCGACGAGCGCCGCGGCGCCGCCTTCGTCTCCACCTGTGCGCTGGTGCTGCCCGACGGCACCACCACCGTGGTCCGGGGCGAGTGGCGCGGCTCGATCGCCCGCGAGCCCGCGGGCGACGGCGGCTTCGGCTACGACCCGCTGTTCCGCCCCGACGGCGGCACCGGCAGCGCCGCCGAACTCACCCCCGCCGAGAAGGACGCGGTCTCCCACCGCGGCCGGGCCCTCACCCAGCTCATCCCGGCACTGGCCGCCCTGGCCTGATCAGCCCCGCGTGCCCCGACCCCGAGGAGGGGCAGGCCGCGCAGCGGCCGTCGCGGCCGTCCCGTCGGTCAGGTGCCGTTGCGTACGCGACGAAGGAGCAAGCAACGGTGCCTGACCGACGGGACACCAGGGGCCGCGACTCGAGCGCGCCAGCGCTCCAAGATCACAGCTGGTATTGCTGCTTGACGTCCTTGGCGTTGCGGTGTTCGACGAAGAAGGACAGCAGCGGGATGGTGCCCGCGATCAGGGTGCCGACGGTGCGGCCGATCGGCCAGCGCACCTTCACCGCGAGATCGGCGGTGACCAGCAGGTAGGCGAAGTACACCCAGCCGTGCACGACCGCGATCCAGCTCGGGGTGTCGACGCCGAAGCCGTACTTGGCGATCATCTCGCCGGTGAGCAGCAGCAGCCACAGACCGGTGACCCACGCCAGCACCCGGTATCGCTGCAGCGCCGGGCCGATCTTGGCGGCGGCGGCGGGCGCGGCCGCCTGCTCGATCGAGGGAGCGGTCGTGTCTTTGTCGGTGGTCACCCGGCGTTCCTCTCAGGGGCGTGCAGGCCGGCCGAGCGGACCTGCGCATCGATGTCGCTGGCGTGCAGACTCGCCAGGTACTGGTTGTAGGCGACCGTCTCCGGGTCGTCGGCGGGCGCGGCGCTCGGCCGTTCGGGCAGGATCCCCGCGGGGATCTCGCGCGGCGCCGCGGCCTTCGCCGTGCGCGGGCTCGCCGCCGCCGGTTCCTCGGCTTCGCGCTCGAGCCGCACGAAGCGGACGTAGGCGAACACCGCGAACGCGGCGAACAGCGGCCATTGCAGGGCGTAGCCGAGGTTCTGGCCGGTGCCGGACGCCGATTCGAACCGCTCCCACTGCCACCAGGCCAGCGCGAGGCAGCCGAGCGCCACGACGACGACCAGCGCGATCAGGGCGGGCCGGTTGTGCGTCGGGCGGGGCGGTGAAGCGGACACGCGCTCCACGGTACCCGCCTACTACACGCGGCGTAGGAGCAGGTCGTGGCCTCAGAACTTGTAGGTGATCCCGGTCATCCGCTCGGATTCCTCCCACAGCCTGCGCAGCAGTTCCGGGTTGCGCGAGATCGCGCTCGACGGGCACGCCTCGACCGGGCCCTGCGACTGCATCCAGCGGTTGGGGCCCCAGTAGACGGCGGGGTCGGCGGCGGGCTCGGTCGCCGCGAACAGGGTGGAGTGCGCGGCCTTGGCCGGCGGGTGGCCGATGAGTTTGATGAACGGCTTGGAGACCCGGTCCAGCGGGGTCTCGGTGCGGGCGAACAGGTCGGTCGCCGAGACGCCGGGGTGCACCGCGTAGGACTTCTTCGGCGAGCCCGCCTCGGCGAGCCTGCGCTGCAGTTCGCGGCCGAACATGAGGTTGGCCAGCTTGGCCTGGGCGTAGGCGAGGTTGCGCTGGTAGCGGCGGTTGTCGTAGTTGAGGTCGTCGATCCACAGCTTGGGGGTCTGCTTGTGCGCGATGCTGGCCAGGGTGACCACCCGGTCGGTGATCCGGTCGAGCAGCAGCGCGGTGAGCGCGAAGTGGCCGAGGTGGTTGACGCCGAACTGGGTCTCGAAGCCGTCGGCGGTGCGCGAGAACGGGATGTTCATCAGGCCGGCGTTGTTGATCAGCACGTCGAATTCGCCCTGCTGTTCGGCGAACGCGCGCACGGAAGCCAGATCGGCCAGGTCCAGTGCGGCCACCCGGACGTCGCCGGGGATGGCGTCGGCGATCGGCTGGGCCTTGGCCGCGTTGCGGCAGGCCATGATCACCGTGGCGCCCTTGCCTGCCAGCACCTTGGTGGTTTCGGTACCGAGGCCGCCGTTGGCCCCGGTGATCACGAACCTGCGCCCGCTCTGGTCCGCGATGTCAGTTGGTTTCCATGCCATGCGCCGATCTTACTCCGGAGTAAGATCGGCGGGAAGGGCTCAGCCGAGCAACCCGGCCAGCGTACGGGTGCAGCCGGGGCGGCGCAGCTTGGTGAGCGCTTTGGCCTCGAGCTGTCTGGCCCGTTCCCGCGACAGGCCGAGCGCGGCGCCCACCTCCTCCAGCGTGCGGCCCTCGCCGCGGTCCAGGCCGAAGCGCAGCCGGATGACGGCCGACTCGCGCTCGGTGAGTGCGGCCAGCGCGGTGTCGACGTAGCCGCGCAGCATCCGGTCGGCGACGACATCGCCCGGTGCGGGCGCGGTGTCGGGCAGCAGCGCGCCCAGCTCGGTGTCCTCGCCGATCGGCGCGTGTAGCGACACCGGCTCGGCCTCGTAGCGCAGCATCGCCTCGACCTGGGCGACGGTGAGTTCGGCGGCGGCGGCCAGCTCCTCGACGGTGGCCGTGCGGCCCAGTTGATGCGCCAGCTCACGCCGTACGCGGACGACCCGGTGCAGCACGTCGGCCACATTCGAGGGCAGCCGGATGGTGCGTCCCTGGTCGGTGAGCGCGCGGCCGATGGACTGGCGGATCCAATATGTGGCGTAGGTGGACAGCTTGAGCCCGCGCGTGTGGTCGAACTTCTCCACCGCGCGGATCAGCCCGAGGGTGCCCTCCTGGATCAGGTCGAGCAGCGACATGCCGGTGGTGGTGGGGAACCGGCGCGCGATCGACACGACCAGCCGCAGGTTCGCGCGCACCATGTGGTCCTTCGCGCGCAGGCCGTCGACCTCGGTGCGGCGCAGCTGGGCCCGCCGCTCTGCGCTGGGTTCGATTCCCGCCGTGGCGTTCTCGTCCAGTTCGGCGCGCGCCGCCACGCCCGCGGCGATGCGCGCGCCCAGCGCGTATTCCTGCTCGGCGGTCAGCAGGGGAGTACGGGCGATGGCGGTGAGGTAGTCGCGGACGGAATCGGCGGTGACGGTCAAGTGAGCTCCGTTCGGGTCTGGGCCGGACGGAAATAAACTTAGAGCGAACCTAAAAATATGTCAAGCATAAATTTGTGACGGATTCAGGTATGGTTCGGGCATGACGACGCAACCGGGGCTCCGGGCCAGGAAGAAACAGCAGACCAGGGAGCAGATCTCGCACCGCGCGACCGAGCTGTTCCTCGAGCGCGGCTTCGACAAGGTGACGATCGCCGAGATCGCGGCGGCCGCCGACGTCGCCAAGATGACCGTCACCAACTACTTCCCGCGTAAGGAGGACCTCGCGCTCGACCTCGGCGAGGTCTTCGCCGGACAACTCGCCGCCGTGGTGCGCGACCGCGCGCCGGGAAAGTCGGCGCTGGCCGCGCTGCGCGAGGTCTACCTGGCGGGGGTGGCCGCGCAGGATCCGGTGATCGGGTTCAGCGGGCAGCCGTTCGCGAAGATGATCACCGACAGCCCGGCCCTGGTCGCCCGGCTGCGCGAATTCCACGACGACCAGCGGGCCGCGCTGGCGCTGGCGCTCGCCGAGGCCACCGGCGCCGCCCCCGGCGACATCACCCCGCGCGTGGCGGCGGCCCAGCTGGCCGGTGTCCACCGGGTGCTGTTCGAGGAGATCCTGCGCCGCACCCTGGCCGGCGAGCCCGGTGACGAGATCGCCGCCGCCATGGCCGATTACGCGCGCACCGCCTTCGCCGCGCTGGAACCGGGACTGGGCGGCTACGCCGTGCGCTGAGTCGCGATGTGATTGCTGCCGTGTCACTGAGACGCCACGCACGGTCGGAAAGCCCATACTGAGGCAATGCCGGATGGTGTTGCTGTAGACGAGCCCGCCGCCCCGATGAGCAAGGCCAAGATCAATATCGTCTTCACGACGGTCGTGCTCGGCATGCTCATGGCGGCACTGGACCAGACCATCGTGTCGGCCGCGCTGCCCTCGATCGTGGCCGATCTCGGCAGCGCCGGGCACATGGCCTGGGTGGTCACGGCGTATCTGCTCGCCGAGGCCGTCGCGACCGTGCTCGCGGGCAAACTCGGTGACCTGTTCGGCCGCAAACTGCTGTTCCAGATCAGCGGCGTCATCTTCATCGCGGGTTCGGCGCTGGCGGGGATGGCGCCCGGCATGGGCGTGCTCATCCTGGCCAGGGGCATCCAGGGCATCGGCGCGGGCGGGCTGATGGTCACCTCGATGGCCCTGATCGCCGACACCATCCCGCTGCGTGAGCGCGGCAAATACCAGGGCGCGCTGGGTGCGGTGTTCGGCATCACGACCGTCGTCGGGCCGACGCTGGGCGGGCTGTTCACCGACCATGCGAGCTGGCGCTGGTGCTTCTACGTGAACGTGCCGTTGGCGATCGTCATGGTGGTGATGGCGGCGCGCACGCTGCCGCATCTGCGCGCGGTCGCGCGGCCGGTGATCGACTACCTCGGCATCGGGCTGGTGGCGCTGGGCGTGTCGTCGCTGATCCTGGCGCTGGAGTTCGGCGGCAACGAGTATCCGTGGAGCTCCTGGCAGATCATCGGGCTGTTCCTGCTCGCGATCGTCCTGCTCACGGCGTTCGTCTCCGTGGAGAACCGGGCGGTGGCGCCGATGCTGCCGATGCGGTTGTTCCGCAGCCGGGTGTTCACGGTGTCCTCGGTGCTCAGCTTCATCGTCGGCTTCGCCATGCTCGGCTCGATGACCTACCTGCCCGCCTACCTGCAATACGTCGACGGCGCGACGGCGACGATCTCCGGCGTGCGGACGCTGCCGCTGGTCGTCGGCCTGTTCATCACCTCGATCTTCTCCGGGCAGGTGGTCGGGCGCACCGGGCAGTACCGCTATTTCCCGATCGTCGGCATGGCGGTGATGGCCGTGGGCCTGTGGCTGATGTCGACGATGGGCCGGGAGACCAGCATCTGGCTGGAATCGCTGTTCATGCTGATTCTCGGCGCCGGGCTCGGGCTGTCGATGCAGGTGCTCACCATCGTCGTGCAGAACACCGTGCCCTACGCCGATCTGGGCACCGCCACCTCGGGTGTGACGTTCTTCCGCACCCTGGGCAGCGCCTTCGGCACCGCGGTGTTCGGCACCCTCTACAACAACCAGAGCAGGATCGAGCTGGCCGAGGCGATGCAGAACTCGCCGGGGATCAGTCCCGAGGCGGTGGCCGACCCGAAGGTACTGCGGGAGTTGCCGCTCGAGCAGACGGCGGCGATCGTGGACGCCTACGCCGACTCGATCGACTACGTGTTCCGCTGGGTCGTGCCGGTGGCGCTGATCGGTTTCGTGGTGGCCTGGTTCCTGCCGCAGGTCCGCCTGCGCGACAGCGCGCGCCACGGGGCGAGCGATATCGGCGAGGGTTTCTCGATACCCGATTCCCACGACCGGGTGGTGCAGCTGGAACGGGCCGTGGCGGCGACCGTGCGCAAGGCCAGGGCCGAGCAGCCGATCATCCCGGAGCTGATCGCCGCGGCCGGAAGTTCGCTCGGCCCGGACGAGGCGTGGGCGCTGGGCCAGGTGTATCTGTACGACAAGCAGGGCCTGCCGCCGACCGTGCACGGCATCTCCTACCGGCACCGGCTGCCGGTGGAGGTGCTCGCGCCGGTGTTCCGCAAGGCCGTCGACGACGGGCTGCTGGTCGACGACGTGGGCAGGATGGCCCTCACCGAGCAGGGCGGCGCCGAGGTCGACCGGCTGCGGGCGGGCTGGCGGCGCTGGCTCGGTGACCGCCTCGACGACTGGAACTACCAGGACCCCGCCGACCGCAAGCTGCTCGACGAGGCACTGTCCAACATCGCGGCCAAGCTGCTCGATCAGGGCGCCGACAGCGCCGAGGTCGGCAAGGTCTGACCACCGCTCGTCCAGTCGGCTGGACGAGCCTTGCCCGGCTAATACTCGTCGACGTATATTCGTAGACGAGTAAGGAGGTCGCATGGCCACGAAGCGCAAGGTGAACAATCTGCTGGCGCTCGCCGTGCTGTCGGTGATCGTGCAGCGGCCGATGCACCGCTACGAGATCGCCGCGACCCTGCGGGCCCATGGCAAAGACAAGGACATGGACATCAAGTGGGGCTCGCTCTACACGGTGGTCCAGAACATGGCCAAGGCCGGATTCCTCGAAGTCGTCGGCAGTGAACGCGACGGCGCCAGGCCCGAGCGGGTGATCTACCGGATCACCGACGCGGGCCGTGCCGAGATGGCCGACTGGACCAGGGAACTGCTCGCCGAACCCGAACCCGAACACCACCGGTTCACCGCGGGCCTGTCGATTCTGGCCGTGCTCCCGCCGGACGAGGTGGTGGAGCTGCTCGGCCGCCGGGTCGCGGCCCTCGACCAGGCCGCCGATCGCGCCAGGGCCGACCTCGCCGCACTGGCGGGCACCCTGCCCCGGCTGTTCCTGGTCGAGAGCGAGTTCGGGGTGGCGATGCTGGAAGCCGAGGCCGCATGGGCGCGTTCCCTGCGCGACGAACTGCGCGCGGGCACGTTCGACGGCCTCGAGATGTGGCGGCAGTGGCACGCCGACGGCATGCCCGCCGACCGGATAGCCGACTTCGGCGAAAGGGGGGACGACCAGGACCCGCCCCAGTAGACCCCGAGCCCGGTGGTGTGCGGCAACACCCCACCGGGCCCGGGAAACCGTCCCGTCACCGTGTCCACACCTACGCGCACCCGGCTCCGAGGCAGGCAAGCACAGGATAGCCCGGGTGACGCGGACTCAGATCTGGAGATCACCCATGTCCAACACCCGTTCCGCCCTGGTCATCGGCGGCGGCATCGCCGGACCCGTCGCGGCGACCGCGCTGCGGCTGGCAGGCGTCGACGCCCACGTCTACGAGGCCTATTCCGGGCCGTCCGACGGCATCGGCTCCGGGCTCGCCCTGGCCCCCAACGGCGTCGCCGCCCTCGACATCATCGGCGCGGGCGACGCCGTGCGCGCCATCGCGCTGCCCGTGCGCGGGATGCGGCTGGCCGTCGGCGGCCGCGAACACGTCCTGCCGGTGCTGCCCGATCAGCCGCCGCTGCAGGTGGTCGACCGCGGCGAACTGCACCGCACGCTGCACGACCACGCGGTCGGCGCCGGCGTCGGGTTCCGCTACGACAAGCGGCTGACCCACGTCGACGAGCATGCCGACGGGGTGACCGCGCACTTCGCCGACGGCTCCACCGCCACCGCCGACATCCTGATCGGCGCCGACGGCATCCGCTCCACCGTGCGCGGGCTCATCGATCCCGCCGCGCCCGGCCCCGACTACACCGGCATGCTCGGCTTCGGCGCCCTGATCGACTGCGACCAGGACCTGCCCGCCGACACCATGGTGTTCGCCTTCGGCGCCAAGGCCTACTACCTGTACTGGCAGCACGCCGACGGCCGGGTGGCCTGGGGCGCGAACCTGCCCAGCGCGCAGTACTACTCGCTGACCGAGGCCCGCGCGATCCCGGCCGAGCACTGGCTGCGGGTGCTGCGCGAGACCTACGCGCCGGACACCCCGGGCGGCGAGTTCGCCCGCCGGACGACCGCCGAGAACCTGGAGATCACCGGGGCGCTGCACATCATGCCGCCGGTGCCGCACTGGTATCGCGACCGGATGGTGCTGGTCGGCGACTCGGTGCACGCGCCGTCGAACAGTTCGGGCCAGGGCGCCTCACTGGCGATCGAGAGCGCGATCCAGCTGGCCCGCTGCCTGCGCGACATCGAGGCGCCCGCCCTGGCCTTCGCCGCCTACGAGCGGCTGCGCCGGGCCCGGGTGGAGGGCATCGCCACGCGGGCGGCGCGGGTGAACCACAGCAAGACCCCCGGTCCGGTCGCCCGCCGGTTCATGAACGCGCTGATGCCGCTGATGGTCCGGACGGTGATGAACCCGGAGAAGACCATGGGCGCCGAACGCCGCTACCGCATCGACTGGGACGCCCCGGTCCAGCGGGAACTGGCCACCGTGTCCTGAGCTGTTGGCCCCCGGAACCGTCGACCCGGGGGCCCACGGCCGCGCATACTCGGTACGGGAGTACTCGTGCCAGGAGGCGCTCGTGTCGACGATCAACGGACTGCCCGCCCACGTGCTGCTGGTGCACCTCGTCGTGGTGCTCGTGCCGCTCACGTCGGTGCTGCTGATCCTGTGCGCCGTGTGGCCCGCGGCGCGGCGACCGCTGGTCTGGCCCGCCGCCGCGCTGGCCGTGCTCACCGTGGCCGTCACGCCGGTGACGGTGAGCGCGGGCCGCTGGCTGGCGCAGCGCGTCGGTGACACGCCCGCCATTCGCAGGCACATGGACCTGGGCGGCACACTGCTCTACTTCGTGATCCCGTTGCTGGTGGTCGCGGCCGTGCTCGTCGGGGTGCGGCTCGCCGAGCGGGCGGGCAGGCCGCTGCTGCGCGGAGTGGCTGTCGCGGTCGCGGTCGTCACGGTGGCGGTGGGTGTCGCCGCGACGGTGCAGGTGGTGCGGATCGGCGACTCGGGCGCCAGGGCCACCTGGGGACCGCTGGTATCGGCGACATCCGGGTGACCCGACATAGCTTTCGTCTATGAGCCCGCCGCGCGACGGTCGGCGCGCAGCCTCAGGATCCGGGTGGATTCGGCGTCGGCGGGCAGGAACGCTTCCAGATGGAGTTCGGCGATGGTGACGTCGGTGGCGGTCGCGAACGAGGTCAGGGTGGTGATCAGGCGCAGGTCGCCGTCGTCGGTACGCAGCTCGAGCGGCACGGCGAAGCCGAGGTGGCCGGGGCCGGGGGAGACCGCCGGCAGATAGCCCGAGAGCTCGGTGATCAGCGCGTCGACGGCGGGGTCGGGGGTGTGCGCCGCGCGACCGCGCAGCGAGTCGATGATGTGCCTGCCCCATTCGGGCAGATTGCGCACCCGGGGCGCGACACCGTCGGGATGCAGGGCCAGGCGCAGCACGTTCACCGGCGCGCGCAGCAGATGATCGGCGACACCCTCGGTGAACAGGTCGAAGGCGGCATTGGCCGTCACCAGTTCGCCGCGTGGCCGGGCGACCAGCGCCGGGTACGGCAGGTGCCCGTCGAGGACGGCGCCGATCGCCTCCCGCACGGGCGCCAATTCCGGTGCGGCCAGATCGCTTTCAGGGAACACCGGCGCGAATCCGGCCGACAGCAGCAGGTTGTTGCGGTCGCGCAGAGTCAGGTCGAGCGATTCGGCCAGGCGCACCACCATCGTGCGGCCGGGTCGCGACCTGCCCTGTTCGAGGAAACTCAGATACCGCTGACTCGTCTCGGCGCGGATCGCCAGGTCGAGCTGGCTGACCCGGCGCAGCGTGCGCCACTGCCGCAGTTGCGGGCCGAAACCGGTGGGGGACAGCGCGGTCGTCATGGGACGAGTCAACCCGGCGTGCGCGTCGCCCGCCATTCCCTCCGGGGAATCGCGTGGTGTCGCCGCGCTCGACAGAGTTGTCCCCATGAGCAACGACGACATCGCCCTCCGCTACGTGGCCCTCTGGAACGAAGCCGACCCCACCGCCCGCCGCGCCCTGATCGAGGACCTGTTCGCCCGTGACGGCGCGCAGTACCTGGTGGACCCGCCCGCCGAGATCCGCAAGGCCGCCGCCGACCTGGCCGTGCCGACGCCGCCGCTCGCCGTACACGGCCACGACGCCCTCGAGCGCCGGGTCAGCCGCGCCTACGAGATGTTCCTGGCCGGTGGCGAGTTCGTCTTCGCGACCTCGGGTCCGGCCGTGCCGCTGCCCGCGAACACGGTCGGGGTCGGCTGGACGATGAACCGCCGCGACGACGGCACCCCGCAGGGCGGCGGGTTCGACCTGCTCGCCCTCGACGCCGACGGCCGCGTCGTCACCGACCATCAGTTCATCGAGGAATCGCGTTGACCGGCTAGCCGCGCTCGGCAGCAGCGGCGGGTTCGGCCGGCACGGCAGGCCGATCCGGTTCCCGCCGTAGCCGGCAGAACACCGTCACGCACAGGATCAGCCAGCACACGCCGAACAGCCAGCCGGCCAGCACATCGGTGCACCAGTGCACACCCAGGTAGATCCGGGACAGCCCGACCGCGATGGGAAACGCCACCGCCAGCACCGTGGCCACCACCTTGACCACGGTGTGGCGCAGCAGCGGGATGACGGTGAGCGCCACGATCCCCACCACGACGGTGCTGCCCAGCGTGTGCCCGGACGGATAGGACAGGCTCGGTTCGGCGACCAGCCGGGTCACCTCCGGCGGCCGGTGCCTGCCGACCAGCTGTTTGATCACCACCACCAGCACCCCGGCCCCCGCCGAGGCGACCGCGACCAGCGCGGCGGTGGCGAGGTCGCGCCGCCAGGCGAACCAGCAGACCGTGACGGTGGCGAGGATGGTCATCGACTGGGTGTCGCCGAGGTCGGTGATCACCCGCGCGAAGGAGGTGAGCGGTTCGTCGCGGTGCGCGAGCATCCAGTCCAGCACCCGCGGGTCGATCCGGATGATGCCGGCGTCATTGTTGACCTGCCAGGTCAGCAGGCCGAGCAGGACGAGGGCGGCGCCGATCAGCGTCGCCGCGAGCGGCAGCCTGCGGCCGAGCGCCGACCAGCCGATGTCGCCGGTTCGAGGTCGAGGGGAGGCAGGGGGCATAGCTACCAGATTGCCAGCTCCCGGCTCATGCTTCGAAGACGACCGCGTTTCCGGCGACGTCGCGGGTGCCCGCGACCTTCTTGATCGCCTTCACCAGGTCGGCGACGGTGTCCCAGGTCCGCGGGGGTTCGGCCTCGATGTTGCCGATCGTGTACCAGGTATCGGTACCGCGATAGCGGACGAGGCCCTTGCCCGCGTCGTCGAGCATGACGTCGAGCTCGCCGGACACCGTCCCTTCCTCTTCGGTCATGACGGCGCTGTCGGCGGTGATCTCGATCGTCTCGCTTATTTGAACTCTCCTCGGCGGAGGCAGTCGTCGACTGCGGTGCGCAACGCGGTGTGCTCGGCGGTATCAACGGTCAGGCCGTACTTTATCTTGACCTTCACGTAATGCTCCACATAGGCGCACCGGAAATTGCCCGGCGGCAGGTAGTTGGCCGGGTCCTGATCGCCCTTGGACCGGTTGGCCGAGGGGTCGGCGGCGACGAGGTTGAGCGCGTCGTTGGCGATGCGGCGGCGGGTGTCCTCGTCGCGGTCGGCGGCGCCGGAACGCCACGCCTCGGCGAGCGCCACGATGTGCTCGGCGTCGACCTTGGCCGGGTCGGTGATGAACTTGTACGGCCCGAGCTGGCCGGTCTTCTTGTCGACGAAGCCGTAATGGTCCTGCCAGCCCGCGCCGGCGGGGATGGTCAGCTCGCAGGTCTTCGGGTCGAGGGTGACCTTGCCGGTGGCGTCGCGCAGCATCATCACGTCGCGGCTGGTGCACTTGGTGTACTGGGCCAGGTCGCCGCCGAAGCCGTGTTCGGGCTTGTTGGTGTCCCAGTGCGGGAACTGTTCCCTGGTGTAGCCCGTCATCGGGCCTTCCTTGGCGACGACCAGCTTGCCGATCAGGTCGCCGATCTCCTTGCCCGACACCGTCGCCGCGCTCGCCGGTCCCGGCGCCGGCGCGGTGGGGCTCACCTTGTCCAGCAGGGTGTTGGCGACGGTGAGGACGATGCCGACGATCACCGCCGCGGCCAGCGCGAGCAGCGCCTTGCCCAGAGGAGAGCCGCTGATCGTTGACCACTTCATGCCCGTACCACCCACACGCTTCGTCGAAAATGAACCGGCACAACCTAACGGGCCCGCCGGGCGTCGTAACTGATTGTGAGCTATGACCTTCGGCACAGGGCGGCGCAATGCGATTGCGACTCAATAGCGTTCACCTATCGACCGTGGTGGCCGCCCGATGCGCCGGGTAAACCCAGGGTGACACACATCACGTCGAATCCTGGTCGGCGCCGGTCGATTTCGCTCCGGCCGGTGCGCGGTGCCGGCCTGAGTCAGTCGGGCAGGGTGCCCGACTCCGGCGGAATTCCGGTGTCGAGGAAGCGGATCAGGCGGGCGATGCGGGCGGTGTGGTCGACGCAGCGCTGGAACTGGCTGCCCAGCAGGGCCAGATCGATCGCCGCGCCGGTGCCCGCGTCGGCGTCGGTGGTGGTCAGGACGGTGCGCAACCGCGCGCACCGGGTTTCCATCGCCTCGCCCGCGGTGCCGTCGTCGGCGACGAACCGGCCGGTCGCCACCGAAGCACTCACGCCGGCAACGCATTCGGCGGCCAGCGTGCCCATCGCGACCAGCTCGGCGAGCACCGGTTCCGGCGCGACGGCGCGGGGATGCGCGCGGTAGACGTACTGGCCCGCGGTCTCGGTGCGCCGCCCGATCCGCGAGAGTTCGCCGGCGATCTGGATGGCGGTCACCACGTGCCGGAGGTCGCGCGCGACCGGCGCCTGCAGCGCGAGCAGGGCCATCGTGCGGTTCTCGCAGGCGGCGAACATCTGCTGTAGCTGCTCGTCCAGCGCGAAAACCTCGTAGGTGGCGGTCAAATCGGCGCTCGCCAGCGCTTCGGTGACCCGCTCGGTCGCGTCGTGGGCGAGGCGCGACATGAGGGTGAGGTCGTTGGACAGGGCAACGAGCTCGAGGGTGAACTGGGTCCGCACGCGCTGAATTGTTCCCCATCGAGGCGTTTCGGGGAATCCATCGGCCGATCTTTCGCGGCCGCGTATCCGGGCGCACTCGCGCGGGCCTGGGACGATGGAGATCATGATTGCCGCGTTGAGGACCAGATGGACCCTGTTCACCCCGATACTCGCCGCCCTCGTACTCGCCGCGACATGGGGGCGGGACGTGCCGGGCGTCGTCGTGCTGGTGGTCGACGTCGCCCTGGTCGGCGCGGTGCTGGCGGCGGTCTTCCACGCCGAGGTCGTCGCGCACCGGGTGGGTGAGCCGTTCGGCTCGCTGGTGCTGGCGGTGGCCGTCACCGTGATCGAGGTGGCCCTGATCGTGACGATGATGATCTCCGGAGGCGACAAGGCGGCCTCGCTCGCGCGCGACACCGTCTTCGCCGCGGTGATGATCACCTGTAACGGCATCTTCGGGCTGGTCCTGCTGGTGGGCGCGCTGCGCAGGCGGGTCGCGGTGTTCAACCCCGAGGGCACCGGTGCCGCGCTGGCGACCGTGGCGACCCTGGCGACGCTGAGCCTGGTGCTGCCCACCTTCACCACCAGCAAGCCGGGCCCGGAGTTCTCGCCCGCGCAGCTGGTCTTCGCTGCGGTCGCCTCGCTGGCGCTGTACCTGCTGTTCGTGATGGTGCAGACGGTGCGCCACCGCGACGACTTCCTCCCGGTCGAGGACGCGGGCGCCGTCGACGACACCGATCCGCACCACGACACCGCCCCGTCCACCCGCACGGCGCTGATCAGCCTGGGTCTGCTGGTGCTGGCCCTGATCTGTGTGGTCGGCCTGGCCAAGGTGGTCTCGCCCGCGCTGGAACGCGGGGTGGCCGCGGCGGGCCTGCCGCAGTCGGCGGTCGGTGTGGCGATCGCGATGCTGGTGCTGCTGCCCGAGACGCTGGCCGCTTACAACTCCGCGCGCCGCAACCAGGTGCAGATCGGCCTGAATCTGGCGCTCGGCTCGGCCATGGCCAGCATCGGCCTCACGATTCCGGTGATCGCGCTGGCGACCATCTGGCTGAGCGGGCCGCTGGTGCTCGGACTCGGCGCCACCCAGATGGTGCTGCTCGCGCTGACCGTCGTGGTCGGCACGCTGACGATCGTGCCCGGCCGCGCGACCCTGCTCCAAGGTGGCGTTCACCTGGCGTTGTTCGCCGCTTTCGTGTTCCTGGCGGCCAGCCCGTAGCTGGAGTGTTGCGGATCACACGGGGTGGTGTCCTGTCATGGAAACGGCGGAAAAGCGACGAGGGTCACCACCCCGTAATTTTGTTGTGACGCAGAGTACCGGTTAGCTTGCTGGAGTTGGCACCGACGCCGAAGCCAGAGAGTGCGGTATGAAAATCACCATGCCCAGCGCTTCGCGAGCGGGCCGGGGGCATCGCTGATGTCCACCGATCTGCATTCCGCGAAGCCGGATTCCGCCACCCAGATCGTCCGCAAGAATTTCACCGACACGGTCGTGTCGTCGTTGCGGACCTTCGGGCGCGCGGTCGACCTCGCGCAGGAGTCGGTCACCGGCACCGTCGCCGACGTCGCCCGCGGACATTTCCAGTGGCGCGAGACCCTCGTGCAGGCCTGGCGGCTGATCACGGTCACCGCGATCCCCGCGATCCTGATGGCCATCCCGTTCGGCGTGATCGTCTCGATCCAGGTCGGCAACCTGATCCACAGCCTGGGCGCCGACTCCATGCTCGGCGCCACCGGTGGCCTCGGCGTCATCAAGCAGGGCGCGCCCATCGCCACCGGCTTCCTGCTCGGCGGCGCCGGCGCGGCCGCGATCGCCGCCGACCTCGGCGCGCGCACCATCCGCGAGGAGATCGACGCGCTCAACACCATGGGCATCAGCCCGGTGCACCGGTTGGTCATCCCGCGCATGATGGCGATGCTGATCGTGGCCCCGATGCTCAACGTGCTGATCATCTTCGTCGGTGTGCTGGCCGGCTACGCCGTCGCCGTGGGTGGCCAGGGCGTGACCCCGGGCAGCTACTGGTCGACGTTCGGCTCCTTCGCCACCGTCGCCGACGTGTGGGTCTCGCTGCTCAAGGCGCTGATCTTCGGCTTCCTGGTCGTGGTCATCTCCTGCCAGCGCGGCCTGGAGGCCAAGGGCGGCCCGCGCGGTGTGGCCGACGCGGTGAACGCCGCCGTGGTGCTCTCGGTGGTCTCGATCGCGATCGTGAACCTGCTCGCGACCCAGATCAGCGCCATGTTCCTGCCGACGAAGCTGGCGTGATGGCTGCCTCCTCCTATATCCCCACCTCGCTGCACTGGCTGCGCAAGCCCGTCCGGCTCGGCAAGCGCATCGGCTCGGCCGGTGAATCGCTCGGCTTCGTGGCGGTGTTCGTCTGGCAGGTGCTGTCCTCGGTGCCGCTCACGCTGCGCCGCTACCGCGACGAGACGTTGCGCGCGGTCACCGACATGACCTGGGGTCGCGGCTCGATCATCGTCGGCGGCGGCACCGTGCCGATGATGATCGTGCTCGGCCTGGTGATGGGCGCCTCGGTGGGCGTCGAATCGTTCGCCTCCCTGGACATGCTCGGCATGGGCCCGGTGACCGGCGTGATCTCCGCCTACGCCACCACCCGTGAACTCGCGCCGATCGCGGCCGCCATCGGCTTCGCCGCCCAGGCGGGGTGCCGGATCACCGCCGAGATCGGCTCGATGCGCATCTCCGAGGAGATCGACGCGATCGAGGCGCTGGGCCTGCGCTCGGTGCCGTTCGTGGTGACCACCCGCGTCATCGCGGGCGCCATCGCCATCGTGCCGACCTTCCTGATCGCGCTGATCCTGTCGTACGGCGCCTGCCGCGGGCTGCTCACGATGGTCTACGGGCAGTCGGCCGGCGTGTACGACCACTACTTCTTCCAGTTCATCTCCGGCTTCGACATGATCGCCGCCGTCATCAAGGTGGCCGTGTTCGGCACGGTGGTGATCCTGGTGCACAGCTACTTCGGGTTCTTCGCCACCGGCGGCCCCGAGGGCGTCGGCATCGCCTCCGGGCGCGCGGTCCGGGCCAGCTCGGTGGCCATCGTCGCCATCGACATGGTGCTGTCGATCATGCTCTGGGGCTTCAACTCGGCGATCAGTTTTACGGGGTGAGCTAGTGCCTAACTATGGAATGCCCGGCGTCGCCGCCGATCGGCGCACCTCGCGGCTGACCGGGGCGATCATCCTCGGCATCATCGCCGCGGTCGTGCTCGGCACGGTCGCCTACCGCAATCTGAAGACCGAAGAGGGCCTGCGGATCGCGCTGCACACCGAACAGCTCGGTGACGGCATCGGCGCGGGCAGCCAGGTCCGCATCGACGGCGTCACCGTCGGCGAGGTCGCCGAGGTGACCCCCGGCGAGCGCGGCACCCAGCGGATCTCGCTGCTGCTCGACGCCGACCGGCTGCACGGCATCGACGACAGCCTCGCCGTCGACTACGCCCCGACCAACCTGTTCGGCATCGCCGAGCTGGAACTGCGCCGCGGTACCGGCGGCGCGCCGCTGCGCGCGGGCGCGGTGCTCGACCTGACCGGCGCCCAGTCCGGCAGGGTCTACGACGCCACCATGAGCGCGATCCTGCGCAGCCTGTCCCAGGTCGGCATGACGGTGACCAGCCCGCAGATGGCCACGGTCGTGTCCCAGCTGGCCGCCGACTTCAAGGCGTTCACCCCGCTGGTGCAGGCGCTGATCACCGTCGCCAAGACCATCGCCGACAACCAGGACGTCGCGCCCTCGGAACTGTTCGGCAAGCTCGGCCCGGCCTTCGACGGCGGCGGCCAGTTCGCCGGCGCCACGATGCAGGTGATCGACACGCTCAGCGAGATCAAGGTGACCCAGGTCGACAAGGACCGCTACGACATCGGCGTCGGCGTGATCAGCGGCGGCATCCTGCCCGCCCTGAGCACCACCCTCACCACCGCGGGCGGCCACCTCGCCGAGACCACCGACATGCTCGCGCCGATGCTGTACGCGCTGGCGCAGATGTCGCCGAACCCGCGGCAGACCGGCGCCGACCTGGCCGCCCTGCTGAACAACCTGCGCGGCGCCATGCCCGACGGCCCGAACGGCCCGGTGCTCAATGTCGACGTCGAGCTCAGCGGTGTGCCCGCGATCGCGGTTCCGCTGTTCGGAAAGGCCGGTGCGCGATGAAGGTTGGCGGTGTCGCCCTGCGACTCGGGGTGTTCGCGCTGGTCATGCTGGCCGTGCTCGGATTGGTCTTCACCCTCATCAAGCGACCGGTGTCCGGTGACACCGAGGCCCACGACGCGCTGTTCACCGACGCCAACGGCCTCAAGGTCGGCAACGACGTGCGGATGTTCGGCGTGCAGGTCGGCAAGGTCGAGAAGATCAGCCTCGAGGGCGACAAGGCCAAAGTGCACCTCACGGTCAAGACCGACACCCCGATCTACGACAACAGCAAGCTGGCGATCCGGTACCAGAACCTCACCGGCCAGCGCTACATCGACCTGCAGCAGGCACCGAACCCGGGCACCCGGATCGCCGCCGACGCCAGGATCGGCGCCAACATGACCGTCCCGTCCTTCGACGTGACCAGCCTGTTCAGCGGCCTCAAGCCGGTGCTGGCGACGCTGTCGCCGGAGGCGATCAACCAGTTCACCGCCAGCATGCTCGCCGTCATCGAGGGCGACGGCAGCGGCCTCGGCCCCGCGCTGACCGCGATCGACCAGCTCGCCGGCTACGCCGAGGACCGTCAGCAGGTCATCGACACCCTGATCCGCAACCTGTCCGACCTCGGTGACCGGCACGGCGGCCGCGTCGGCTACCTGCTGCCGCTGCTGGCCAGGCTCACCGACATCTTCGAGTCGATGCAGCGCAATATCGGCGGTGTCGCCCAGTTCGCGATGACCGCGCCGTCGGTGCTGGCGCCGGTGGACCGGCTGCTTGCCGCACTCGGCCTGGTGGAGGGTGGCAGCGCCGAGGTCGACGCGATGATCCGCGGCCTGTTCCCGAATCCGCAGGAGGCCGTCGACGTGTTCGGGCGGCTGCCCGGCCTGCTGGCCACCGTCGACGCGTCGCTGTCGCGCGACTTCGCCGACTTCACGCCGCACTGCAGCAACGGCCCCGCCGAGGTGCCCGCACCGCTGCAGGTGCTGATCGCCGGACAGAAGGTGACCGTATGCAACGCCTGAAGTTCTTCTCCGGCGACCGCCCGATCATGGACGAGGCCACCAAGCGCGCCCGCGAACTGCGGATGGGCGTCATCGGCCTGAGCCTGGTGGTGCTGTTCGTCATCGGCGCCGCCGTGGTCTACGTGGTGCCACTGGGCAAGCACACCTACACCGCCGAGCTGAGCGAGGCGCAGTCGGTGCGCGAGGGCGACGATGTGCGCCTGGCCGGCATCTCGGTCGGCAGCGTCGTCTCGCTGGAGTTGAAGCCGGACAAGGTGCTGATGGAGTTCACTGTCGACTCCGACGTGTTCGTCGGCGACCAGACCTCCCTCGACGTGCGCATGCTCACCGTGGTCGGCGGCCACTACGTGGCGCTGTACCCGGCCGGCTCGCGGCCGCTGGGCGACGAACCGATCCCCGCCGATCGAATCCGCCTGCCCTACAGCTTGATCGAAACTTTCCAGGACGCGACCGCGCCGCTGGCCGCCGTCGACGGCGACACCGTGCGCAAGAACCTGGCCGCCGCCAATACCGCGATCGCGTCCTCGCCCGAGGCGCTGCGCACCACTCTCGACACCGTCGGCAAGTACGTCGACATGCTCGACCGGCAGCGCTCGCAGGTGTCGAAGTCCATCGCGATCCTGGACGAGTACATCTCCATGTACGACGGCGCCAAGTCCGATCTGGGCCGGCTGATGGACAACGTCAACCTGCTCGAGGACGTGCTGCTGAGCAAGAAGGCCGAACTGGCCGAGGCGGTCCGGCTGCTGGTGTCGGTGGTGAACCGGCTGGCCGGCCTGGCCCCCAGCTGGGATTCCACGCTGAAGCCGCAGGCGCAGGCACTGGCCGACGCGCTGCCGCGGTTGCAGGAGCTCGAAGGCCGGTTCGAGCCGGTCATCGGGACCGTGGCCGACCTGCAGGCCAAGCTGTCGCAGCTGGTCGTGCCGGAAGCGGGCGTCGTGGTCGACCAGTCGAGCGCGCGGGTGTGCGTGCCGCTGCCGGGGAAGGCGTGCTGATGCTGAAACGACTGCTCGGATCCCAGGCGTTCATGTCGATCGCCGGTGTCATGGTGCTCGTCGTCGGTGTGATCGGCGGCTACTTCGTCGCCTTCGATCCGCTGAAGAAGACCGAAAGCTATTGCGCGCTCATGCCCGACGCGATCGGGCTGTACCCGGGCAATCACGTGACGATGCGCGGCATCGATGTCGGTGAGGTGACCGCCGTGCGCAACGAGGGCGCCAAGGTGCGCGTCGAATTCGAGGTCGACGCCGACCACCCGGTCTTGGCCGACGCTTCCGCCACGACCGTCGCGTATTCGGTTGCCGCCGACCGCAATCTGGCGGTGCTGAGCAGCGGCGAGGAGACCGCGAAGTTCAGCGGCGGGTGTATCACCAAGACACTGACCCCCAAGAGCATCACCGAGACGCTCACCGCGCTGGCGAGCCTGTCCGAGCAGCTCTCCGGCGCCGAGGCCGGGCAGCCGAGCGCGCTCGCCGACGGGCTCTCGGCCCTGGACCGGGCCACCGTCGGCACCGGTCCCACGGTCAACGAACTGGTGCACAAGCTCGGCTCGGCGATGAACAAGCCCGACGCCGACATCGGCCACCTGGCGGGCCTGTTCGACGCGTTCGCCTCGGTGTCGAACCGGGTCGCCGCCAACTGGGGCGACCTGCAGTCCATGCTGGTCCGCCTGGCCCCGCTGCTCAACCAGGCCTCCGACGACCTGCTCGGCCCCGCCACCTCGCTGTTCGACGGGTTGCGCGAGCTGCTGCCGATGCTCAACGACTTCGCCACCATCCTCGGTGACCCGCTGATCAACGCGCTCGACGGCGCCGTTCCGCTGGTGAAGTTGTTGCGTGCCAACGTCGGATCGCTGCGCGAGGTGGTGCTGAAGATGCCCGCGCTCACCTCCGCGTTCCAGACCGCGGCCAACGGCACCGCGATCACCTACGCGCCGCCGAAGGTGGCCCTGCCCGGCGGCGAGGCCGAGCAGGTGTGCGCCGCGGTGAACGCGCTGCTGCCCGGCCAGTGCGCCGATCCGGCGCAGGGCCTGACCGATGTGAACCTCGCGCAGGTCGTCCTGGGAATGGCAGGTGCCCGATGAACACGCGAAAGACCTTGCGTCGCGGCTTGATCGCGCTGGTACTCGCGGCCGGTCTGGCCGTCTCGGGGTGTGGCTTCGACCCGGCCGAGGTGCCGGTGCCCGGCTCCACCGTGGCCGGACCCACCTACCGCGTGCAGATCGAGTTCAGCAGCGCGCTGAACCTGCCCGCCAAGTCCAAGGTGATCGCCAACGGCGCCGAGATCGGCACCGTCGACACCGTGCGGGTGATCCAGCCCGCCGACGCCCCCGCGGGCCGCGGCGGTTACGTCGTCGTCGAGGCCGACATCCTCGACTCGGTGCAGCTGCCCACCACCACGATCGCCGAACTGCGGCAGGACACCATCCTCGGCGACATCCACGTTGCGCTCACCACGCCCAAGGACGGCTTCGGCAACCTGCTGCGCGACGGCGGGACCATCCCGATCGAGCGCACCAAACCGCCGGTGCAGCTGGAAGACACGATGGCCACCATGGCGCTGTTCGTGCAGGGCGGCGCGATCGGTCAGCTGCAGGACATGATCGGCCGCGTCAACTCGGTGATGCCGCAGGACCCGAAGGAGACCGCGCGCATCTCGGCGGTCATGGGCGCCGACGCCGCCGACCTGGC
Source organism: Nocardia asteroides (assembly GCF_900637185.1). Taxonomy (NCBI): domain Bacteria; kingdom Bacillati; phylum Actinomycetota; class Actinomycetes; order Mycobacteriales; family Nocardiaceae; genus Nocardia; species Nocardia asteroides. Next base: position 2,147,723 of record NZ_LR134352.1, read on the forward strand.
CGCGCATCTGGACCAGGTGGACCTGCTGGTGAACGGCCTGGCCGCCAACGCCGAGATCATGCACAACATCGAAGCCGAACTCACCAACATCCTCACGCCGGAGGCCGTGCGCTCGCTGACCGGCACTCAGGACTCGATCGCCAAGACCATGGCGATCTTCCTCGCCCTCGGCCCGGTCGGTACCTCGCTGACCTGGCTGGCGCCCATCGCGGGCGCGGGCGACGCGGCGGCCACCGCGTTCCTGCCGCTGGCCACCGGCGGCTCGGCCGACCTGCGTTCCTCGACCAACATGGCCCTGCTCACCGCGCTGCTGCGCGACAAGGTGATCCCGTTCGCCGAGCGCGGCCCGAAGGTGAACGTCACCGGCGTCCACGTCGGCGAGGACGAGCAGGTCGAGCAGATCGTGACCGCGCTGCGGATGATCGGAATGGTGCGATGAAGATCGGTGCACTGGCATCACTGGGCGGCATCGCCGCCATCACCGTGCTCGGCGCGAGCTACCTGACCTTCGGCGTCGTCAAGGTCGACCCGTTCGCCGACTACACCGAGGCCTCGATCGAACTGGCCAATTCCGGTGGTCTCAGCGTCGGCTCGCCGATCCTGCTGACCGGTATCGAGATCGGCAAGGTCACCGCGGTCGACACCTCGGCCACCGGTGGCGTGCAGGTCGGTTTCCGGTTCGGCGCCGACAACAAGGTGCCGATGAGCAGCATCGTCACCATCGAGCACCTGTCCTCGCTGGGTGAGCCCTATGTGCAGTTCGTCCCGCGCAGCGCCGACGGGCCGTACCTGAGCGACGGGCAGCGGCTGGCGGGGGAGAACGTGCGCACCCCGATGTCGATCCCCGAGGTCGCCCGGCTGGTCACCAAGACCGTCGAGCAGCTCGACCCCGCCGTCGTGGGTTCGCTGGTCGACACCCTCGGCCAGGCCATGACCGGCACCGAGAACGTCATCCCGGAGCTGGCCAGGGCGGGTGACCTGCTCGCCGCCGCGATCATGAGCCGCGCGCCCGCCATCGCCGAGCTGCAGAACAACTTCGAGTTCGTCTCCGGCGACATCGCCTGGGCGGGTCCGGCCACCTCGGCCGCGGCGCCCGCGTTCGTGCGGCTGAGCCAGGTCATCGACCAGTTCGTCGAGTCGGTCGGCCGGGTCAGCGCGGCGGGCGGCGACCCGGAGATGTATCTGCGCGACGGCGGTCTGGTGCCGTTCCTCGAACGGCTCACCGCCACCCTGAACGAGATCGGCCCCGAGCTCGCGCAGCTGCTGCCCGGCCTGCGCCCGCTGACCGAAGCGGTCACCACCGCGGGTCCGCAGATCGACCTGAGCACCCTGATCGCCCAGGCGCTGCACAACACCGACGCCGACGCGGTGAAGGTCAGGGTCGCAATCAAGTAAACATCTGGCAACCACTGAATATAGGTATGTGCCCTGGCCAGTGGTTGCCGGCTCGAGCCGGGCGTCGATCGAGCAACCGTGCGGTAGCCTGCTGGACGAGGGAAGTCCATGTCCGCGGGCGAAGGCGGTGCGATGGCAGAGAACAGCGAAGGTCCCGAGGGGGGAACCGGCAGCAGTACTCGGGTGATCGCGATCGCGGCGGTACTGGCGGCCCTGCTCGCCCTCGTGGTCGCGCTCGGGCTGGTGCTGCGCGCGAGCCAGGGCGACGAGAACGATCCCACCGACGTGAGTCCCATGGGCGTCGATTCCAACGGTCAGCCCGTCGCCGACGGCCAGAACGTCGCGTTCGCGCCGCCGTGGCCCGCCCGGCGGGTCGGCGGCAACTGCTCGGCCGGCGGCATCGTCGCGCACTGGCGGGTCGAGTCCGACGGCGCGTGGCAGTGCACGGTGACCACCCCCGACGCCGCCGTCCCGATCGCGCCCGCCCCGCCGCCCCCGCCGCCGGAGCCCGCGCCGCCGCCCGAACCCGCGCCCGCCGAGGCGCCCCCGCCGCCCGTCTTCGAGCCCGCGCCGCCGCCGGTGTACGAGCCACCGGTCTACGAGCCGCCGCCGCCCGCTCCGGAGCCAGTGCCCGAACCGGCGCCCGCACCGCCGCCGCCTCCGCCACCACCACCGGTGATCCAGCTGCCGTTCCCGCTGCCGCCGATCTTCGTTCCGCCCGCCGCCGCCGTCCTGCGGTGACCGGCGGCGGGTCGGCCCGCGCACGCCGGCGACGTCGGTGAAACTGGACCGCTATGGACCAGTTGGTGCTCACTCTGGTGATCCTGCTCGCGACGGTGCTCGCCGAGTCGCTCGGCGCCCGGTTCGGGGTGGCGCCCTCGATCCTGATGACGGTGTTCGGCTGCCTGCTCGCGCTGGTTCCCGCGGTGCCGAGCCTGAACATCCCGCCCGAGCTGATCCTGCCGCTGGTCCTGCCACCGCTGCTCTACGCCGCCGCCCGCCGCACGTCCTGGCGGCAGTTCGCGGAGAACTGGCAGATCATCGCGTTGCGCGCGGTCGGGCTGGTGATCGTCACCGCCGTCGCGGTGGCCGCGGTGTTCCACGCCTGGAACCCCGGCACCGCGATCGCCGCGGGCGTGGTGCTCGGCGCGCTGGTCGCCCCGCCCGACCCGGTCGCGGCCACCTCGATGGCGAGCAGGCTCGGGCTGCCGCGCAGGCTCATCGTCACCCTCGGCGGTGAGGGCCTGTTCAACGACGTCACCGCGATCGTCATCTACACCGTCGGCGTGCAGGCGGTGGTGACCGGCCTGTTCTCGCCGTGGCACGCGCTGGGCGACTTCGTGCTGGCCGCGGTGGTCGGCCTCGGCGTCGGCCTGGTGCTCGGCTGGCTCGGCAGCAAGCTCACGAAATACCTCGACACCGCCACCGGCCAGGTGGCGCTGAGCCTGCTGCTGCCGTTCGTCGCCTACGGCGTCGCCGAGCACTGGGAGGGTTCGGCGGTGCTGTCGGTGCTGGTGTGCGCGCTGTACCTCACCGACGCGGTGACCGAGATCGGCGACCGCGACTACCGGCTGGTGGCCGACTCGTTCTGGGACATCGCCGAAATGCTGATCACCGGCTTCGCCTTCGCCCTGATCGGCCTCGAACTGCGGGTGGTCATCGACACCACCGGCCACGACTGGACCTCGCTGGCCGGGGTGACCGTCGCGGTGATCGCCGTGGTCGTGCTGCTGCGGCTGGCCTGGCTGCTGGTGACCTGGGCGGTGAGCACCAAGCTGTGGCGCGACACCGACGAGCCGTTCACCTGGCGCGAGGTGATCGTCACCTGGTGGGCGGGGATGCGCGGAGTCGCCACGGTGGCGCTGGCGCTGGCCGTGCCGTTCACCATCGACTCCGGCGCCGACTTCCCCGCCCGCTCGGAGATCCTGTTCGTCGCCTTCGCGCTGGTCCTGTTCACCCTGCTGGTGCAGGGCCCGACGCTGCCGCTGATCGTCCGGATCACCGGCGTGCACGCCGACACCAGACAGGAACGCGCGGTCGAACAGCAGCTGTGGACCCGGGTGGTCCGCGCCGAACTGGCCGAGCTCAAACGCATCGCCGCCCGCGACGGCCTGCCCGACGACGTCTACGAGGACATCAAGGACACCCTGCGTCACCTGTCGGCCAAGGCCGACCCCGAGGCGGCCGACGCCGACGCCAGAGCCACGCTGGAAGCCGAACGCAAGCTCGCCGCGCAGATGCGCGCGGTCCGGCTGGCCGTGATCGAGGCGGGCAGGCGCGAAGCCCAGGCCGCGCGCCGCGAACCCGGCATGCCGCCCGACGTGGTCGACCGCGTCACCCGCAGGCTCGATCTCGGCCCGGCCCGCTGACCGGCGTCAGCCGCTCAGGGTGTCGGTGAGCATGCCGATGACGTAGGTGATCGCCATCGCGAGCGCGCCGCCGACCACCACCCGCAGCACCGCCCGGCCCCGCCTGCTCCGGCCCAGCCGTGCGCTCAGCGAGCCGGTGAGCGCCAGCGCGACGAGCACCGCGGCGAAGGTGACCGGCACCCGCCACTGCGCGGGCGGGATCACGATCGCCAGCAGCGGCAGCAGCGCGCCGCAGGTGAACGCGATCGCCGAGGACACCGCCGCGGCCCACGGGTTGGTGAGTTCGTCCGGGTCGAGCTTGAGTTCGGCCTCGGCGTGCGCGGTGAACGCGTCGTGGGCGGTGAGTTCCTCGGCCACCGTGCGCGCGGTCGCCGCGCTCAACCCCTTGGCCTCGTAGATCTGGGTCAGCTCCGCCAGTTCCGCGTCGGGATCGTCGGCGAGTTCCCTGCGCTCCTTGGCCAGCAGCGCCTTCTCGGAGTCGCGCTGGGTGCTCACCGAGACGTACTCGCCCGCGGCCATCGAGATCGCGCCCGCGACCAGCCCGGCCACGCCCGCGGTGAGGATGGTCTGGGTGCTGTTGGTCGTGGCGGCGACGCCCACCACCAGGCCGGCGGTGGACACGATGCCGTCGTTCGCGCCGAGGACGCCGGCGCGCAGCCAGTTCAATCGGGACGCCAGTCCCTCCGCGTGCGGTTCGTGCGGATGGGCGGTCGGTGACGAGTCCTGCACCCGGTCAGCCTAATCCGTTGACCGGTCCTGTCAGCGTGGGGCGCGCAGGCGTTCGCGCACGGTGTCGGCCAGGCGTACCGCCAGCATCAGCACGGTCAGCGTCGGATTGACGTGGCCGTTGGTGGGAAAGACCGAACTGCCCGCGATGTAGAGGTTGTCCACGCCGTGCACCCGGCAGTGGCGGTCCACCACGCCGTGCCGCGGATCGGCCGACATCCTGGTCGTGCCGCACAGGTGCGCGCGATCGGCCAGCGTCAGCGGCTCGGAACTGCCCGCCCTCGCGGCGGGCACGAGTTCCGGCACCGGCAGCCCGAGCCGCGCGAACTCGGCGGCGAGCAGCCCGCTCGCCCGGCGCACGGTCGCGTCCTCCCGCTCGCCGATCCGCCAATCGACCTGCGGCAGCGGCATTCCCCGCGGATCGGTGCGCGGCGACAACCTGACCCGGCTCTCCGGATCCGGCGCCTGCTCGACCATCGTCCACACCTCGACCCCGGTCAGCCGGTGCGGCAGCCCGATCCCGTCGACCAGCCTGCGCCGCGCCCCCGCCGCCAGCAGCCGGGTCTCCGCCAGCATGATCCGCGCGTCTCGCCAGCGCCCCCGCCCGCTCAGCACCCGCTTGACCGAATCCCACGGATCGTCGGGCGCGTTGACCCCCTGCAACCACAGCGCGCAGTTCAGCAGCGATTCGCGCCGCTGGATCTCGGGCGCCAGGGCGAGTCCGTGCAGATAGGTGTGCCGTCCCCGCGGACTCCGGACCACGTACTTGCCGAACCGGGCCAGCGCCGCACCGGCGGTGGGGGACAGCGTGCCGACCACCCCGCTGCGGTGATCGATCAGATATCGCCCCACCTGGTCGTACCGGTTGCCGATCCCGCCGGGCACGGTCCGCCGCGAGGCCAGCAGCAGCCGCGGTGTGTCGATTCCGCCCGCGGCCAGCACGAACAGCCGCGCCTCGACCGTGCGGGTGCGCCCGCCCGCCCCGGTCACCTCGACCGAGTTCACGTGCGCGCCGGTGGCGTCGGTGTCCAGGTGCGTCACCGTGGCGTTCACCAGTACCAGCGCCGTCGGTGCGACGATTTTGCGTGCCACCGTGCCCCAGCGTTTGCTCTCGAACCGGTTGCCCGGATCGCGGCTGAACTGCCAGAAGCAGGGGCGCAGCGCGGAGGTGTCGACCGGGTCGGCCGGCGCCGGACGTCCCGCGAGCGGCCAGAATTCGGCCTCGGTGAAGCCGGTGGCGTGTCCGAGCCCGGCGTGTACGGCCGCGCGTTCGGCGTACGGACGCAGCGCGCCCGCCTCGATCGGCCAGCCCGAACGGCGCACCCACGGCCGGGTGGCGAAGTCGAGATCGTCGAGTACGCCGCAGCGCCCGGCCCAGCTGTGCGAGGTACCGCCGAGCACCCGGTTGCCCGCGATCCGGTGGGGTGGCAGACGGGTCGCGCCGATGCTGTCGATGGCCGCGAATTCCGCTTCGGCGGAACCGAGTTCGTGGTCCCCGCTTTCCAGGACCAGCACCCGCAGCCCCGCGGCGGCCAGCTCGGTGGCCACGGTCAGTCCGGCCGGACCCGAACCGATGACGCAGACTTCGGCGCGCAGCGCGTCGTCACCGACGGTGCGCAGGTCCTCCACAAGCATCGGCGGTTCCTCTCGCCCGTGCCACCGGCGCGGCCCGGCACCCGCCCGCGCTTGGTGTCACTCTAGAAGCCGCGACGCCGAATTTCCGGAGGTCTCACAATGCCGGTTCACGAAAGCCTTGATATATCCGGCGGATTGCCGCACATACATCCAGGACCAGAACTCCAGACCCGACTCGGTGGGACTGGCGACCATGGTGATCTCGCCGTCGAAGCACTGCCCGATGATGTAGCGGGCCCGCGACACGTGCGGAGTGAAGGTGACCACGATGATGTGGCGCCACCCGTAGATCGTTGCCCGCCGGACGATTTCGCGCGCCTCGCCGTCGGTGCTCCACGGATCCGGCACGAAACACGAGACGCGGAAGGCGAACCGGCCACCGCAGTACTTGTCCATGGCCGGATCGTCGGCGCCGGTGGACTGCGAGATCAGCACCTCGGGCGCGTACCCCTGCTCGGCAAGCTGGATCCCGACGTCGAACCGTTCGTAGGGCGTGCCCCCGAGCACCACGATGACATCGGCGCGGCGCAGCGGGTCGAGCTGCGGATGGACGTAGACCGGCCACCCCGCGACCGCGGCACCCAGGGTGATGACCAGTGCGCCGACGATCGACCATCCCGCACGCCGAAAGATCGACACCGGATCGAGGATAGCGAAACGCGGCCTTCTGCCCGTGTGTGTCGCCAGGCACACTGGAGCCCATGACCGACTCCGCCGTTGCCCCCGAACACCTCGACGTCGTCATCGTCGGCGCAGGACTGTCCGGCATCGGGGCCGCCTATCGGCTGCAGACCGAACACCCGCACCGCAGCTATGCCGTCCTCGAGGCCCGCGCCGCGCTCGGCGGCACCTGGGACCTGTTCCGTTACCCGGGCATCCGCTCGGATTCGGACATGTTCACCCTGGGGTATCCGTTCAAGCCGTGGCGGGCCGCCCGCTCGATCGCCGACGGGCCCTCGATCCTGGAGTACATCCGCGAGACGGCCACGGAGAACGGCATCGACCGGCACATTCGTTTCGGGTCGCGGGTGATCGGCGCCGACTGGTCGTCGGCCCGGGCGCACTGGCGGCTCACCATCGCCCACGACGGCCCCGACGGTCCCGAACTGAGCACGCTGACCTGCGGTTTCCTCTACACCTGCGCCGGCTATTACGACTACCAGCAGCCGCACGCCCCTGATTTCGCCGGCCGCGACGATTTCGCAGGCCCGCTGGTACACCCGCAGTTCTGGCCCACCGATCTCGACGTGCGGGACAAGCGCGTGGTCGTCATCGGCAGCGGCGCGACGGCGGTCACCCTGGTGCCCTCGCTCGCCGACGAGGCGGCCCACGTCACCATGCTGCAGCGCACACCCACCTGGATCAGCGCCGTCCCCGGCCGCGACAAGCAGGCCGACAAGATCCGCGAACTGCTGCCCGCCGGCCTCGCGCACCGGGTGGTCCGGGCCAAGAACATCCTGTTCAACATCGGTTTCTACCAGTACTGCCGTCGCCGCCCCGCGGCCGCGCGCAAGCTGCTGACCGGCCTGACCACCCGCATTCTCAAGGACGAGAAACTGGTCGCCGAGCACTTCACCCCCGCCTACGACCCGTGGGACCAGCGCCTGTGCGCCGCGCCCGACGCCGACTTCTTCAAGGCCATGAAGAAGGGCAAGGCCGCGGTGGTGACCGACCGGATCGACCGGTTCGTCCCCGAGGGCATCCGGCTCGAGTCGGGCGAGGTCCTGCCCGCCGACGTCATCGTCACGGCTACCGGCCTGCGCCTGTTGGCCTTCGGCGGGATCGCGCCCGAGGTCGACGGCGTCCCGGTGCCGCTGTCGGAACAGTTCGTCTGGCAGGGCGCGATGCTGACCGGCCTGCCCAACTTCGCGATCTGCGTCGGCTACACCAATGCCTCGTGGACCCTGCGCGCCGACCTCACCTCGCGCCTGGTCTGCAAGGTGCTGGCCCATCTGGACCGCACCGGTGTCCCGGCCGTGGTCCCCGAACCGAAGGGCAAGCTCACCGATCGCCCGCTGCTCGACCTGAACGCGGGCTACATCCTGCGCTCGATCGCCGCGTTCCCGCGCCAGGGCGACCGCCACCCGTGGCGGGTCAGGCAGAACTATCTGCTGGACACCCTGTTCACCCTCCGTACCGACCTCGCCGCGACATTGCGCCCGGTCAGACGGGTGGGCGAGTTCACCCACAACGGGTGAGGCGGCCCGGCCTCCCGCTTCCTACCGTTGGCGTGTGCCGTGGTGGCACATCCGTTGACCTGACGGGAAGGCCGAGCGATGACAGACCAGAATCAGCATCCGGTACGCGAGGGAATCGCGGCGGGAACCTCCATCGGCGCCGGAATCCTGCTGGCGGTGGTCGGTGTCCTGCAGATCTTGGAGGGCATCTCGGCAGTCGCCAAGGACGATCTCATCGTCGTGGGACCCGAGTACCTCTACCAGTTCGACCTGACCAGCTGGGGCTGGTGGCACATCGTGTTCGGCGCGATCGCGGTGATCGTCGCGATCGGCCTGCTGGCCGGTCAGACGTGGGGCCGGGTGGCGGCGATGGTGATCGCGGCGATCGCGATCATCGCGAACTTCCTGTGGCTGCCGTACTACCCCTGGTGGTCCATCCTGGTCATCATCCTGAACATCGTGGTGATCTGGGCGGTGGCCACCTGGCGGCCGAACGACACCTACTGATCTCGCGAGACACGACGCCGCCCCGGGTCCTCGACCAGGGGCGGCGTCGTCGTGTGCGGTCAGTGGGTGAAGGTCGGCTCCCCGGCCTCGGGATCGCCGAGTGTGTCACCGAGGTGGTCCGAGAGCCGTTCGCCCAGGACCGCGAGCTCGGCGATCTGCGGTTCGTCCAAGCCGTCGAGCACCAGTTGCCGTACCGCGACCAGGTAGTCCGGCGTCGCTTCGACCACCTTGGCCAGTCCGCTCTCGGTGAGCACCGCGTCCACCCCGCGCCCCGATGCCGCGGCCGCGCGCTTGGCCCATCCCACCCGTTCCAGCTTGGACACCACATGCGAGATCCGCGAGATGGACCCGTGTCCCCGCGCGGCCAGCAGGCTCAGCCGCATCCGCTGGTCCGGCGCGGCCCGCAACAGGTCCATGACCCGGTACTCGAAATGGGTCACGCCGAATTCTCGTTGCAGTCGCGAGTCGAGTGCGCTCGGCACGCGCATCGCGAGGGTGACCACCGCGCTCCAGGCACGCCGTTCGACCGAGTCGAGATCCTCCGTCACCTCGGCCTCCCTTCACCCCGACGGTAACTAGAAAATTGCTGAACGTCGGCAAACTGTATATGCGCACGGGTGAGGTGTCTATGTGTGCCAGGTCATGTCGGCTGGTAGGGGAGTTTTCCGAGATCGAACAAGGCTGGACAAGCGATCAGTTGCCAAGGCATCGCCCTGTGTCGATGCCGACGGCGTGGCCGGCGGTCGCCTCCGGAAATGCGCGGTCTGCACGTTCCGAACACCGCGAAACGGCCCGCTGACCAGGCGATTTGACTTCGTATTCGTCGGTGCGTAACTTAGTTCGAGTCAGAGCGACACGGACACCGACCCGGTGCCGAACCGAACAGCCTCTCGAGGCTGACGGATCGCACAGGGAAACGAGGTAGGACGATGAGCGCCTGACTGATCATGTGTGCAGGGTCACTGTCTT